>JAZQHM010000001.1:0-37878 GCA_045540575.1 Faecousia sp.
GCTGGAGCTCATATACATATACTGATGCTCAGATGTCAGGAACATGGTATCCAGATTAGGGTTGATATTGTGATTGATCAGGGCCATCTGAAACTCGTTTTCAAAATCAGATCCTGCCCGCAGACCCTTCACGATCACGCAGCAGTCCTTTTTTCTGGCGAAGCTTGCCAGCAGCTCGTCGGAACAGTCTACTTCAACATTGTCCAGATCACTGGTAATACGGCGGATGAATTCCACCCGCTCATCCAGGGTGAACATGGGATTTTTGCCGGAGTTGATCATGACACACACGATCAGCTTGTCAAAAATTTTGGCAGCGCGGCGGATGATATTCAAATGACCGCTGGTAACGGGGTCAAAGCTACCGGGATAAATGGCAATTTTCATGATAGATCCCTTCTGTCAATCCTTACGGTAAAGAGTGAGCAGAGTGTTTCCGTATTTGTAATCCTTGGAACGGGTAAACCCGGAAATGTCAAAGGATAACTCCTTGCCGACAGGGCGTTCCGCAACTATTATAGCACCAGATTGCAAAATGTCAATTTCTGATAGCTTTTTTATTGCATTTTCCAGAAAAATTTCTGCATATGGAGGGTCTAAAAGCACAATATCGAAGCTTTCCTGGCAATTTTCCAGGAATTTCATGTAATCGCTTCGAATTACCTTGCCATCATTTTCCATTTTACAGCGGCGAAGGTTTTCCTTTATGAGTGAGCATGCCTTATCGCTGGCATCCACAAAAACCACGCTCTTCGCTCCCCTGCTCAGCGCCTCGATTCCAAGCTGACCGCTGCCGCCGAACAAATCAAGTACCTTCGCTGCGGGGAGATCAAACTGAATGATGCTAAAGAGCGCCTCTTTTACGCGATCAGCGGTGGGACGGGTTTGCATGCCTTCAGGCGTCTTTAAAATTGTGCCTCTTGCCTTACCGGAAATTACGCGCATATCAGCTCTCCCCTTCCCTGTGAAAATGTTGATAGACAGCAGCCGCTGCATCTCTCGGAAGAATCCGTTCCAGTTCCTCAATGGATGCCTCGCCGATGGCAGTAAGCGATTTGAATGTTTTCAGCAGATCCTGCTTTCTCTTTTGACCAATGCCGGCAATCCCGTCCAGCTCAGAATAGCGCAGCCGCTTGCTTCGCAGCTTTCTGTGGTAGGTGATGGCAAACCGGTGGGTCTCTTCCTGAATTGTGCCTATAAACGAAAACACCGTCTGATTGTTGTCAATGCGGATCTCTTTGCCCTCCGGCGTCACCAGCGCACGCGTGCGGTGGCGATCATCCTTGACCATGCCGAATACCGGAAAGTCCAGTTCCAGCTGTCTGAGGGCTTCCAAAGCCACACGGGCATGGGTAATGCCACCGTCGATGAGCAGAAGATCCGGCGCAGCATCAAACCCCTTATCTCCCGCCTTGAAATGGCTGAATCGACGCAGCACGATCTGCCGCATGGAGGCATAATCGTCCTGATTCGTAAGTCCTTCCAGCTTAAATCGCTTGTAATCGCTCTTTCTGGGTTTTCCATCCTGGAAAACCACCATACTGGCGACGATATCCGTTCCGGAAATGTTGGAGATATCAAAAGATTCGATACGCTTTGGCGGCTCCATAGCAAGAATCTTGCCAAGCAGCAGTAGCGTTCCGGATATTTTCTCTTCTTTACCCGTCATGCGCTCAGCCTCTTCAAATGCGTTTTTATTGGCAAGCTCCACAAGGTGGGCATTATCCCCTCTTTGCGGAACGATCAGCTTTGTCTTTCTGCCAAAATTCTGCTCCAACAGCTGAGAAAACAGGGAGCTGTCCTCAATGGAAAACGGCAGCAAAACCCGCTTTGGCGCAATACCCCGTGACAAATAATACTGCTTGATCAAGCTGGATACTGCAGCTTCCTTTTCGTCCGGAATGGGAAAAACTTCATAATCCTTATCCAAAAGATTGCCGCCGGAAAAATGGAGAACTGCGAAACAAGCCTTGGTTTCCGTTTCGCCATAGCCAATGACATCCGTATCCGCAAGCGCACCGGCAGTAACCAGCTGTTTTTGCCCTAAAACTTCAACGGCATTTAGTCGATCCCGAAGCTGCGCAGCCAGTTCAAACTCCAGATTCTCGGAATGATGCTGCATTTTGGTGCGAATCTCGTCAGCAACTGCTTTGTAGTTACCCTGCAATAGCTGCTGTGCCTGCTGCATGACAGCGCGGTATTCTTCCTGCGTTTTTTCCTTTTGACACCAACCGGCACACTGATTCATGTGGTAATTCAAGCAGGGGCGATCCTTGCCCACATCCCGGGGAAACACCTTACTGCAGCCCGGCAGTTTTAATGTGCTGCGGATTGCCTCCAAAGCAGCATTGGTTGTGCCCCGGCTGCCATAGGGACCGTAATAGGACGCGCAGTCCTTTGCAAGCTTGCTGACCAGTGTGATTTTGGGGTAATCGTCCTTCATGTTCACCCGGAGATAGGGATAGCCCTTATCGTCCTTCAGCAGGATATTATACTTCGGCAGGTATCGCTTAATGAGGCTGCACTCCAGTACCAGCGCCTCAAATTCAGACGCTGCGACGATCACATCAAAATGATCGATTTTTGCAACCATCATCCGGGTTTTTGGCGTGTGAGAAGCCGTATCCTGAAAATACTGGCTGACCCGATTCTTTAATTTTTTCGCCTTGCCCACATAAATAACCTTGTCGTTTTTATCCCGCATGATATACACACCGGGAACCAGCGGCAGGCTGTTGGCTTTATCCTTTAATTGGTCGTAAGTCATACAATAGTATCTCCAAAAAGAACCGCCTCAATGCAGTTGGACATTGAGGCGGTTTATGCACAGAAAATCAATAAACGTCCCGCTGAAGCAGAGCCTCCAGCGCGGTAACGGCGGCCTCAGCATCGTGGCCATCGGCAGACAGCTCAACAGTTGCACCGGTTACAATACCAAGGGACATGATACCAAGCAAGCTCTTGGCATTCATCTTCCGGCTGCCGGATTCAACCCAAATACGGCAATCGAATTCGTTCGCCTTCTGAACAAAGTAAGTAGCCTGCTGGTTGTGCAGACCGGACTCGCAGCGCACAACGATTTCCTTTTTGAACATAAGTATTACACTCCTTACTGGCTACGCGTCTTAACTACACGCAGCTTTTCTAAAGCTATGATAGCAAATTATACGGAAAAGTCAACATGTTTTCGTTTGTTTTCCACAAAATGGGAGGTTTTACCGGAATTCAGCAATGGTAACACCATCCTCACCTTCTCCGTATACACCAAGTCGGTAGGATTTGACATACTTATTCTTTTTCAGTTCCTGGTGCACCGCTGCACGCAATGCGCCGGTGCCCTTGCCGTGAATAATGCGCACAGAAGGAAGATTGGAGCGCATGGCACTGTCCAGATACAAACTCAGCGCACAAATCGCTTCCACCGTGTCCATACCACGCAAATCCACTTCGCTGGACATGGCGATTGTCTGCATCTTTCTTCCGGAATGCTGGGGTCTTCCCTTCTGCTTGTAGGGATTATCATTCTCCAGAAGATAGACCTCGTCCGGCTTTGCGGTCATTTTCAAAATACCAGCCTGCAGCTGATAAGTGCCGTCCTTGTTGATGGCAATGACGCTTGCCTTTGTGCCAAGCTTCAAAAGCTCAACTGTATCACCCACAAGCACTGCCCTCTTCGGCTCGGGACGCTGCTCCTCCAGCTTTTGCGCACGAAGCTTACTCTCTGCATCGTTAAGGCTTCTGCGGATGTCTGCCTGCCGCTGATTGATACCGGAGGTATCTGCACTGTCCTGTAGCTGCTTGCGCAGAGCCTTCAGCTCCTCGGCTGCAGCATTTGCGGTGCGGCGGGCATCCTCGATGATTTGCTGCGCTTCCCGTCTTGCAGCCTCCAAAGCTTTGTCCTTTTCCTTTTGCAGCTGTGCGCTGTATTCCTCACTCTGCTTTTTGATTTTCTCGGTTTCCTGCCGTAGCCGTTCTGCCTCCAATCTGGCAGACTCCATTTGCTGTCGCTGAGCCTCCAGCTGAGAAAGAACATCTTCAAAGTCCTTGTCGCTTTGACCGACAAGATCATCTGCATGCTTCAAGATATCATCGCTGAGCCCCAAGCGGCGGGAAATAGCAAAGGCATTGGATTTTCCCGGAATACCGATAAGCAGCTTATAGGTGGGCTGCAGGGTCTCCACATTGAATTCGCAGGACGCGTTGATAACACCCTTCGTCCGCATGGCATAAAGCTTCAGCTCCGCATAGTGGGTAGTTGCCGCAACGGTAGCGCCCATTTTCCGACAAAATTCGATCAGCGCAATGGCAAGGGCTGCACCCTCGGCGGGATCTGTTCCAGCACCCAATTCATCAAACAGCACCAAAGTCCGCTGATCGCATTGGTCGACCACATCAACGATGGTGCGCATATGGCTGGAGAATGTGGAAAGGCTTTGGGCGATAGATTGCTCATCGCCGATATCTGCCAAAATGGCATCGAATGTGGATAGTGTGCTGCCGTCGCCCGCAGGAATGTGCAGACCGCATTCAGCCATCAGTGTCAACAAACCCATGGTCTTCAGCGTGACGGTCTTACCACCGGTGTTGGGACCGGTGATGATCATGGTATCAAAATCCTTACCGAGATGCAGCGATACCGGAACGACAGACTTCTGATCGATCAGCGGATGGCGGGCATTGCGCAGCTCGATAATACCTTTGTCATTCATGATGGGCGCCCATGCGCGCATCCGGTAGGCAAGCTTTGCTTTGGCAAAGATCACATCCAGCTGGATAAGCAGCCGGACATTCAAGTCGATATTTTCTCTGTGAGCAGCAGCCTCAGAGGAAAGCTCTGCAAGGATCCGCTCGATTTCCTTCTTCTCTTTCAGCTCCAGTTCCCGCAGAGCATTGTTGGCATTAACTGCCGACATAGGCTCGACAAAATAAGTAGAGCCGGTTGCAGAAACATCATGCACCAAGCCGGGAACATCGCCCTTGTGCTCACTTTTTACGGGCACAACATAGCGCCCGTCACGAATGGTGATAATAGGCTCGCGCAGGTACTTGGAATAAGCAGGTGAAGAAATAATTTTTTGCAGACCGTCCTTGATCTTTCCTGCCTGGATTCGCATATGACGGCGAATATCCGCCAAAGCAGGACTCGCATTATCGGAAATTTCTTCTTCAGAAAGAATTGCACCGCTGATACGATCTTCTAAATACTTATTAGGGGTCAATGCTTGAAACAGCGGATCCAAAATGGTCGCTTTTTCCTCTTCGTCGCAATAGCCTTTGATATTTCTTGTGCAACGGAGGACACCGGCAATCTTCAAAAGCTCACCGGGCTGCAATGCGCCGCCCCGATCTGCACGCTCCAAAGAGGCAGATACATCTGCCACACCGGAAAAACCGGGATTTCCCTTCCGGGTGCAAAGATCAGATGCAGCGCTTGTTTGATCCAGCAAAAGCTGAACTTCTTCCAAATCGGAGTTCGGTTTTAAATTAAGGCAGGCTTCCTTTCCCTCGCGGCTGCCTGCGCATTCGGAAAGCATGGCTAAAACCTGGTTAAGCTCCAGCTTTATGAGAGATTTTTCATATAATTCTGACATGGTAATCTCCTAGATAAGTAGCGATTTGTAAAAGTCTAAGGTTGAGAAGCCACGCTCTAACTGTGTGGTCAGATAAGCTTCTGTTATTTGGGATAGTTGGGAAAGATTCTCTTCCCCAAGTTCAAAAGAAAAGAGCTTCTTTGCGTCACAGTACGCAATATACTGCATGGCCTGCAGCGTGCCGGCAGATATGGGAAGCCGAATGCCGCCGGAATGCAGATTTCTGCACTTATGGCACAAAAGGGCGCCTGCAGAAAGATCAAACAGCTCCGGAAGCTCATTTCCGCAGCCGTGGCAACCGGAAAGATCCGGAAGATAGCCCGCAAGGCATGCAATTCGCAGCTCAAATACTGCCTTGACCTTGCTTTCCGGCTCGTCCTTTGTAAGCATGTAAAGACAGTTTAAAACAAGGCTTAAAATCTCCGGATTCGGCATGTCCTCCTGCGAAAGAAGCTCTGCAACCTGGGCAAAATATGTACCCAGCGACAGCTTTGTGAGGTCCCGGCGAAGGCTTTGAAACAGCTCGACCGACGCTGCCTCATTGATGGTGTAGCTGCCGCGGTATTCAAAGAGTGTAAAATCACCGTAAGCCAACAGCTGACAAGGCGCGATCAAAGGGCTGTTTTTTCTGCGAAGCCCCCGGGCTTTTACCGTCAGCTTGCCGTTTTCCGGTGTCAACAGGGTCAGCAAGCAGTCACGGTCATTGTAGTCCGTGACGCGCAGTACCAGTCCCCGTGTTGTCAAATACATGCTCTTCCTCCATTTTCAGCGCCCGGGTATAAGAAAGGTATGCTTCCGGTGCGCCGGTCTCCAAGAAAATACTCCAATAATCCGATGCTTTCATTTCCATCCCCTCCACAGCTAGCTTTTGCAAGGAAGGGAAAATCAAACATGGAAATTATTCGCTGTAACCGAAATTGCGGACAAGAAAATCACTGTCGCGCCAGTTCTCCTTGACCTTAACCCAAGTGGTCAAAAACACTTTCGTGCCCATGAATTTTTCGCAGTCATTGCGCGCCATGGTAGAGATTTTTTTCAGCATAGCACCCTGCTTGCCGATGATGATGCCCTTGTGGCTGGCTTTTTCGCAATAAATGGTGGCATCGATATCAATAATGCCGCTGTCCCGCTCGGAGAATTTCGTGATCTCAACGGCTGTGCCGTGGGGAATTTCCCGATCAAGATTCCAAAGGATCTTTTCACGGATGATCTCTGCCATGACCTGCCGCTCCGGCTGATCGGTTGTCAAATCCTCATCAAAAAGGAAGGGCGATTCAACGGCATATTTCTCACACTCAGAAAGAAGCGCATCCACACCGTCGCCGGTCTTGGCAGAAATGGGAATGATTGCAGCAAACTCCGCAGCCTGAGAATAAGCAGCGATCACTTCAAGCAGCATATCCTTTTCAACGGTGTCGATCTTATTGATGGCAAGGATAATGGGGCACTTTTTGCTTTTAAGCTGCTCCAAAAGCATTTGCTCCTGCGTGCCAACAGAGGCAATCGGCTCTACAACAAGGACGATGGCATCCACATCTGCGATCGATTCCCGGACAGTATTGACCATGTAGTCACCCAGCTTTGTTCTTGCCCGGTGAAAGCCCGGAGTATCCACAAAAACGAACTGCGTATCCTCTTTCGTTACAATACCGCAAATTCGGTTACGGGTTGTCTGAGGCTTATTGGAAACGATGGCGATTTTTTCACCAACGAGAAAGTTTGTCAGCGTGGACTTCCCCACATTGGGTCGTCCGGCAATGGTGATCATGGCGGTCTTTGTCTTCATATGTGAAATCTCCTTAGTATCTTTGCATGCCGGGAATGGAAGCTGCGATCGCCTCTTCCCTCTCCCGCATCTGTTTCTTTTGCTCGCCCTCATCTATATGGTCATAGCCCAAAAGGTGGAGCATGGAATGGATGGTCAGATAACCGACTTCCCGTTTTGCACTGTGACCGAATTCCTTTGCCTGGGCTTTTGCGCGCTCCAGGGAAATGCACATATCTCCAAGGGGGCACATTTGGGTTTCCGGGTCTAAGTAGTCCTCCCAATCCTTGGGAAGCTCACCGGGTGTCAGATCAAACATGGGAAAGCTGAGAACATCGGTAGGCTTATCAATGTCCCTGCTGGCTTTGTTAATGGCATGGATCCCCTTATCGTTGGTGATCAGCACATTGATCTCACAGGGAATGTCCACTTTTTCAGCAGACAAGGTCGCCTCAACGCATTTGCGGATGGTGTTCGTAACAAGGGGCTGCGTGATGGTAAACACATCGAAATTGATGTTGATCTTATACTTTGCCATAGTTGTTCTTCCTCTGTTTATTCTCTGTCTTGTTTGCTGCCTTTTCGTAGGCGTTGATGATCTGCTGCACCAGCGCATGGCGTACAACGTCCGCAGATGTCAGCTTGCAAATCGCAATGTCTTTCACATCTGCAAGTACCCGTACAGCGTCCTTAAGTCCGGAAACCTTGTCGTCCGGCAGATCGATCTGTGTTACGTCGCCTGTGATGACGATTTTTGAGCCGAAACCAAGCCGGGTAAGGAACATTTTCATCTGCTCCCGAGTGGTATTCTGTGCTTCGTCGAGAATGATAAAGCTGTCATCCAGCGTACGACCTCTCATGTAAGCCAGGGGCGCCACTTCGATAGAGCCACGCTCCTGATACTTTTGAAAGGTTTCCGGTCCCAGCATGTCGTACAGCGCGTCATAGAGAGGTCTGAGATAAGGGTCGACCTTGTTCTGAAGATCACCGGGCAAAAAGCCCAGCCGTTCACCGGCTTCAACCGCAGGACGGGTCAAAATGATCCGGTTTACGGTGCGCTCCCGGAATGCTGCAACTGCAGCGGCAACCGCAAGGTAAGTCTTACCGGTACCCGCAGGTCCGACACCGATGGTAATGGTGTTATTTTGAATGGCTTTCATATAGGTCTGCTGACCAACGGTTTTTGCCTTAATGGGCTTTCCATTGGCGGTGATACAGACAACATCCTTCGCCATTTTGGCAACAAGATCATCATTACCCTCCTGTACCAAAGTGATCAAATAGCGAACACGCTGCTCGTCGATGGTTTCACCCTTGGAGGCAAGCTGCAGTAAGCCCTGCAAGGTACGGGCTGCCTTATCAACCGCTTCCGGATCACCGGATACCTTCAGTTCCGTGCCTCTGTTAACGATTGTCACATCCAGAGCCTCTTCGATCCGCTTGATATTTTCATCAAATGAGCCAAATACAGCAATCAGGTCTTCCACCCGGTCTGCATTAACAAGTCTTTCAATCGTGTTTCCCATAAGGTTTGATTATCTCCTCGTTTTGTGTAAGTCCGATCATTTCATTGCAGATAAAATGGCCCGTCAAGGAATAAAAGCCGTCGCCTGCAGAAATGACCGTATCGGAATCCAATATTTTTCCGGCAATCATATGGGAAGAAACATATTCCTTACTGAATTCTGTGAGAACGCTCTCCGCTTCATCTGCTTCTAACCCAATATTATCGCAAGTATATTCGTTCCAGATTTCTGTAACGATTGCAACCGGCAGCTGAAAACCGCCGGGCAATGTCAGATAATTTTCCAAATACATTTTATCACATCTTGTATCCGAAATTCCACTATCTTTGTATAAATTTATCCGTTTTTTTCCGATTATCAGCGAACATTTTTTAATTTGCTCCGTTGCATTTGCTTTTTTGTATGCGATGTCGGGAAAAACTGCCTCCAATTGTACTTCCGTCTGGGCATAAACTTCACCCTCTGCCTGCTCAGCACGTATGGAGATTCCGCAATCCGTGTAACCGGATATGAGTGTTTGACCCTGCCTTACTGCTTGCCCCGGCTTGCAAACAGCATTACCTTTTGTGACGATGCACTCGGTGATGACACCGTCCTTTGTTGCGATGATTTTACTGACTCCATTTGTCTGCAGGATGTTTTCTGTTTCTGTTCGTTCCTGAACGGATATTGTCGCGACACAGCCGGATGTATTGATTCCTGCCCATTTTAACTCCGGTATCGCCTCCAAAAGTGCATTTTTAACCTTTTCACTGCGAACATGTACCCGGGAAGCGCCAAAGGACAAACCGATAGAATCGCACGTTTCTAAAATCAAGTTTGTCGGAATATTTTCATTACCCTCCACCTGGAAAAAGAAGATACGTGTCGGTAATATTGTAACTGCTAATAGAAGAATAAGCATGCCTGCAACAAGTACAGGACGTTTTAATAGTCCCACAACTGCCCAATATAAGCCGATTCTTTTGCATACTTTCAGATCAGCACCCCGTCTGCTTGCAATGGCTTTTATTCTGCTCAGATCTGTCCTTCGAACTTGAAAACCTATCGTTAGTTCGTCGATACCGGGAATCATGTTTTCCACTTCTACGCCTGAACGATTGATATCCCTTAATAGATCTTCATTGGATGCGCTTGTCACGGCAACTTCAACCATACCGCCTATAGAACGCCAAAAGTCCAATCAGCATCCCCCTTTCAGCAATTCGACGGAATCGATTTTGCCGGAAATAATCAATTGATGCTTTGTCATTTTGGTAAGTGTCAGATTTTTACCCCTAATCAGAATACAGCCATACTTTACACGCACACCGATACATTCGCAGGTGTAGTTTACAACGCCGAGATGATGCTCAATAAGCACTCTTTCATACGCGGATATTTCGATGATCGGCTGTCCGGGTGTTGGCTCGTCCGGTAAGTCAACAGCACTTTTCAGGCTCTCCACAAATTTCATAGCCCATCCCCCTTTGTCAAAAGCATATGAGATGGGTGTGATGTATTTGCATTTTACAGCATAGATTCTTTTGAGGTGATCTCAAATGAAAAGATTGAGGACAGGCATTTTGGCATCTGTCGGCTTGCTGGTTTTGATACTGGATGCGAAAACGGGAATTCAGGGTGCAGCTGAAGGGTTGGCGCTTTGTTTCAAATCCATTATCCCCTCTCTTCTCCCCTTTTTTGTGCTGTCGATTCTGATTACAAATTCCCTTGCCGGCGAAAGAATCCGTGTTCTGCAACCGTTGGAAAGACTACTACGGATACCAAAAGGAAGCGGAAGTATCTTTTTGATCGGCATTCTCGGTGGTTATCCCGTAGGAGCGCAGTCGGTGGCACAAAGCTATAAAAACGGTAGTATAAGAAAAATAGATGCGCAAAGAATGCTCGGTTTTTGCTCCAATGCAGGTCCCTCGTTCCTATTTGGTATAGTCGCCTGCAAATTCTCCAGAATGGAATTTGCTTGGGCATTATGGCTGATCCATATTCTGTCTGCGGTGCTTGTCGGGATCCTGCTTCCCGGTGGAAGTAATGCACAAACAAAGTGTAGCCCATCAAAAGATATTTCAATGACGGATGCACTGCAAAAAGCGATCAGAATTCTTGCCGCTGTATGCGGCTGGGTGATTTTGTTTCGCGTTGTGATTGCATTTATTACACGGTGGATTCTTTGGATTTTTCCCGATTGGGTGCAGGTATTTGTTTGCGGAATATTGGAGCTTGCCAACGGGTGCTGTGCGCTGGATCGGATGACGAACGAGGGCTTGCGTTTTATCGTGTGCAGCGGAATGCTGGCATTTGGCGGGCTGTGCGTCTGTATGCAAACCGCCTCTGTGACCGGTGAACTGGGCTTTGGTCAGTATTTCCCGGGGAAAGTTATGCAGTGCGGCATTAGTGTCGTTCTTTCGTTTCTTTGTCAACGAATCGTTGGACGAGGTATAGAAAGCGGAGAAATAATACTGCTTTTCGGTATAATTCTCACAGTTTTACCACTCTTTCTCTGTAAAATGCAAAAAAACAGTAGCATTCCGGCGCTACATGGTGTATAATCAAGAAAGATTAGAGGAAACGAGGGCGTATTTATGCTGTTTCGTAAGAAAATTCAGAAATCCTGCGCTTACTGCCAGTACGGCACGAAGCTGAATGACGAGCAGGTGCTCTGCATTAAAAAAGGCGTTGTTGCCATGGAAGGCAAATGCCGCAAATTTACATACGACCCCTGTAAGCGGATTCCCGTAAAGGCAAAAGCTCTGGATTTTGAAAAGTACAATGAAGAGGATTACTCCCTCTAAACAAAAAAGGAAGGCTAGTGCCTTCCTTTTTTACTTAATCATATCCAAGAAATCATCCTCTGAAAGGATCGGGATTCCCAATTCTCTTGCCTTGCGCTCCTTAGAGCCGGCATTTTCGCCCACAACAACATAGGTTGTCTTCTTCGAAACAGAGCCGGATGTCTTGCCACCCAGCAATTCGATCTTTTCCGTTGCTTCGTCACGGGTAAACTTGGTCAAAGCACCGGTAAGCACGAATGTCATTCCGGCAAAACGGGCATCGGTAATGACCCGCTTGCTTTCAAAGTTAACACCTGCAAGTCGAAGCTTTTCTATCATACTCTGAGATTGGGGCTGGCTAAACCAGTCAGCAATATTCTGAGCCGTAACCTCGCCGACATCCGGAACATCCTTAAGTTCTTCTGCGGTCGCATTCATAAGTGCATCCAGCGTGCCGAACTGGGATGCCAAAACCTTGCCAGTCTTCGCACCCACTTGCCGAATGCCAAGGGCATAGATAAGTCTTGAAAGATCCTGCTGCTTGCTTGCTTCAATGGCAGACAGCAGCTTTTTGGCATTCAGGTCGCCCTTTTGCCACAGGCTCTTCATTTCCTCAAGCGAGAGATAATAAATATCTGCAGGAGATTTGATCAGTTTACGCTCGATCAGTGCATCGACAATGGACGCACCCAATCCTTCAATATCCATAGCATCCCGGCTGACAAAATGAGCGATATTCCGGCTGAGCTGTGCGCCGCATTCAGCGCCGGTGCAGCGCAGGAATGCACCCTCGGGATCGCGCTCCGTTTTTGCGCCGCAAACAGGGCATTGGCTGGGTAAATGGTAAGCAACCGCATTTGCAGGGCGTTTGGAGAGGTCAACCTCCAGAATTTCCGGAATGATCTCACCTGCTTTTCGAATCAAAACCGTATCGCCGATGCGAATGTCGCGCTCCGTGATAAAGTCCTGGTTGTGCAGCGTGGCGTTTGTTACCGTCGTACCGGCAAGACGCACCGGTTTCACAACTGCTTTGGGTGTCAGCACGCCGGTTCTGCCAACCTGCACAATGATGTCTTCCACAACTGTCGGCTTGATTTCCGGGGGGTATTTATACGCAACTGCCCACTTGGGACATTTTGCGGTTGCGCCCATGCGCTCCCGCTGGGAAAGGCTGTCCACCTTCACAACAGCGCCGTCAATATCACAGATCAGATTTTCACGTGTCTCGTTGATCTCCATGATCCGCTCGATGATTTTGTCAGAAGATGAAAGCGAATATGACGGAATGACCTTGAATTTGAGATTACGCAGGTAATCAAGAGATTCTGCGTGGGTCTTGAATTCCACGCCATCAGCCAGCTGGACATTGAAAATGTAAATGTCCAATCCCCTGCTGGCTGCGATTTTCGGATCCAACTGCCGCAAAGAGCCGGCTGCCGCATTTCTGGGGTTGGCAAACAGCGATTTTCCCTCAGCCTCCTGGCGCTCGTTTAATGCCTCAAAGCTTTTCTTGGGCATGAATACTTCGCCCCGAACGATCAGCCTGCCGGGAGCGGCTGTAAGGGTCATAGGGATAGAACGGATGGTCTTTAGATTCTCCGTAACATCCTCGCCTACATTTCCGTCGCCACGGGTAGCGCCGCGGACAAACTGTCCGTCGATATACTCCAGCGCAACGGAAAGACCGTCGATCTTCGGCTCAACGGAAAAGACGGAATCCGGATAGCTTTCCAGCGTTTTATCGACGAATTCCCGCAATTCCTCCGGTGAGAACACATCCTGCAGGCTCATCAGCGGAACGGGGTGTGTGTATTTTTCGAACTTGGTCAGTGCCTCACCGCCAACTCTTTGAGTCGGAGAATCAGCGCTGACAAGCTCCGGATGAGAGGATTCCAGCTCTTCCAGTTCCCGTAACAATCGGTCATATTCAAAGTCCGGCATTTTTGGATCATCCAGGACATAATAGCGATAATTCGCCTCTTTTAAGATGTTTGTCAGTTCTTTAATTCTTTCTTTCGCTTCCATTGTAACCTCCGGTTTGTAAGAAAGTATCCGGCACCTGGCCGACAATAATGGTTTCTGCCACCACAACTTGGCTGCTTACAGTAAAGCTTTCCGTGCGACCCAATACCAAAATGGAAACATCCACGCTGATATTCATGGTCAGCTGCTGCAAGGTCTGATTGATACCGGCTTCCGTAAAATAGCTTTCAAAGCCCGCATCTGAATTGCGTATGGATAGGATATGCACCGGAATCTGAAAACCTCTTCCGGAAAAGAATTCCGGCAGGATCAGACTTCCGATGGGGATGCCAATGTCGCTGGTGTCAAGAGCAAGGATCTCGTCGTTTATGATGTTCAAAATCGTGGTTTTCAGCCGGTTGACCTCGCTCATATTGGTTTTCAGAGCGGTAATCTTGCCGTCGAGATCTTTTTCAAAATAGACGATCCGATCATATTGAATATTCCCGGTTTCAATCTGTTTGTCGATGGCATCGTTGATGAGATCCGATGTAGAATTGATCACTTGTGTTTGGGCCAGGGTGCGGATCGTTTCATGATATCGGCTGCGAAATACAAGCAGCAGTACTGCCGCAACAGTAAAAAGAATAAATATCGTTCGAAACAACTTTCGCAGACGGTAGCGCATAAAATCACCTCTTAGGAGTCTATGCGCAAAAACGCTGCAAATTACAGTTTCTTCATATGTGCAGATGCGGTCTTAGCCATCAGCTTCTTTGTGCCGATCTGATCAAATGCGATCTCCAAAAGTGCGTCGCCGCCCATTTTCATAACGGAAAGTACAAGTCCCCTGCCGAACGCAGAGTGCTGCACCATATCACCCTTGTTGAGCTCAAGGTAGTTCGCCTTTTGCTGCGCAGGTGCAACGGGGATCTCCACCTTCTTTTGCACAGGGCGGTAAGAGAAGTCCGTATTTCTGTAGGCATAGCCAAAGCTGTCAGAGCGGTTTGCGGTGGTATAGCCGCCTTTTTTCTCAATCTGATCCTCCGGCAGTTCCTTTAAAAATCGGGACGGCATAGCGGCAGCAGTGCGTCCATAGAGCATACGCTGGCGGGCATGGGTGATGGTCAATGTTTGCTTGGCGCGGGTGATGGCAACATAGCAAAGCCGACGTTCTTCCTCCATCTCCTCATGGTCACCGATGGTGCGCATTCCCGGGAACAGACCGTCTTCAAAGCCAACAAGGAAAACATGAGGAAATTCCAAGCCCTTGCTGGAGTGCATGGTCATCATAACAATGGCATCGTCGCCCTCGTTATATTGCTCAATATCCGTATAGAGCGCGATTTCCTCCAGGAATCCGGCAAGAGATGGAACGTCACCATTTTCACGGGCACCCTCTTCGTAGGAATGGATACTGGATTTCAGTTCTCGGATATTTTCCAGCCTGCCACGGTTTTCTTCCGTGTCTTTGGCTTTGAGCATGTCCACATAGCCGGTACGGAGCATGACTTCTTCATAAAATTCCGGCAGGCTCATGCCGTCGTCCAGTAGCTGCGCCAAGCCTTCGATCAAGGCAGAAAACTGAAGCAGCTTGTTCGCCGGTTTTTCAAGGGGCGCGTAGGAATGAGGATCGCAGACCACAGAATAGAGGGGCTTATGTTCAGCCTGGGCAAGACGCTCGGCAGTTTCGATGGATTTTGCACCCAAACCTCTTGGCGGATTATTGATAATTCGCTTCAAGCGCAGATCATCTGCCCGATTATTGATCACGCAAAGGTACGCCAGCATATCCTTGACTTCCGCGCGGTCAAAGAACCGGGTGCCGCCGATGATGCGGTACGGAATGCCGTTTCGCTTCATGGCATATTCCAAGGCATTCGACTGGGCATTTGTGCGATACAAAATGGCAAAGTCCTTAAATCCCTTCCCTTTTGACTTGGAAAGGATCTGATTTGCTATGTAGGAAGCTTCTCCGCTTTCATCAGCAGCTTCGTAAACGGTAATGGGCTGACCTGCGCCGTTGGCTGTCCAAAGGTGTTTGCCCTTTCTGCCGATGTTGTGGGCAATGACAGCATTGGCGGCATTCAAAATCGCCTGTGTGGAACGGTAATTCTGTTCCAAACGAATTACCCGGGCGCTCTTATACTGCTTTTCAAAATCCAGTATGTTGGCAATGGTAGCACCACGGAAACGGTAAATACTCTGGTCATCGTCGCCAACAACGCAGATATTTTCATAACCGCCGGCAAGCAAGGACGTCAGCAAATACTGCAAATGGTTGGTGTCTTGATACTCGTCTACCAGCACATAGCGGAATTTGCGCTGATAATAGCTTCTCAAATCCTCGTGCTGCTGTAAGAGCTTAACGGTCAGCAGAATAATATCATCAAAATCAACTGCATTATTCTCTTTAAGCTGGGTCTGATACCGCTTGTAGGCTCTGGCTACTGGGAGCATTCTGGCGTCGCCGATATTTTCTGCCCGCTCATACAGCATATCCGGGGTAACCATTCTGTCCTTTTCCTTGCTGATGATGCTCAGAACATACCGGGCAGGAAAAGTCTTGTCGTCAAGACCCATGTCCTTGATGATATCCTTCATGACCCGCTCAGAATCGGAAGAATCGTAAATCGTAAAGCTGCGGCTGTAGCCTAAGCGCTCGATATCCCTACGCAGAATCCGGCAGCAGGCGCTGTGGAAGGTCATCGCCCATACATCCCGGGCCTCCGGACCCAGCATATTTTCGAGGCGGTCTTTCAGCTCGTTGGCAGCCTTATTTGTAAAAGTAATGGCAATGATACTCCAGGGCGCAGCAGGCTCTACAGCGCAGAGGTAGTCTGCGCGGCGGGTATCATATTCCGTCATTTCCTCGGGAAGATTTTCAAGAAACGCAAGGTCATCTTCCGTAACAGTATCGGGAATTAAGGAAGAGTCGCTGCCGCAGCCGAAGCGAATGAGATTGGCAATTCGGTTAATAAGAACGGTAGTCTTTCCGCTTCCTGCACCTGCAAGCAGCAAAAGCGGACCGTCCGTAGTCAGGACAGCCTCTTGTTGCATATCATTTAGGTGAGAAAAATGGTCGGCAATGTATTCGCGCCGGGCTTCTAAGAATCTCTGCTCAAATGTAGACATGTTACGTTCATCCTATGTCAGTATAATAATTTATTATACCGCAATATCTGCAAAAGGTAAATAGAAAAAACAAAAAGTGAGTGCGTTTTTTCACACTCACTTTTTCATTATTTCAGCAGCTCACGAAGCTGCATCAGCGCCTTTTTCTCGATCCGTGATACTTGCACCTGGCTGACAGAAAGCACCTTTGACACCCGTTCCTGGGTAAGCCCGTGAAAATACCGCAGACGGATCACCATACACTCCCGTTGTGACAGCCTGTCAATTGCCTGCCGCAGGGATATCTTTTCCACCATATTTTCCTCTGATTCTGTATCCGTAAGAATGTTTTCCAGAGAAAATCCGTCCTCACCTGTTTCGCGCTGTATGGATTCCGTTGCGGCTGTTGCACTTTCCGCGATGGCGATTTCTTCAGCAGATATGCCCGTTTTTTCCATGATTTCAGAAATGCTTGGCTCACGACCAAGTGCGTTAGTGAGCGCACTACGGGCGTTTTTAATTGTCGCTGCCTGTTCCTTGATGGTGCGGGATACTTTGATAGTCCCGTCGTCACGAAGAAAACGACGGATCTCACCAGCGATTTTCGGCACGGCATAGGTGGAAAACTGGGTGCCATACTGTAAATCAAACCCATCAATTGCCTTCAAGAATCCCAAACAACCCAGCTGGTAAAGATCATCTGCTTCCGCGCCTCTTCCGATGAATCGCTTGGCAACAGACCAAATTAGTCCCGCATTTTCCGTTACAAGCTGCTCCGTTGCGGATTTGTCACCGGATTGCGATTTTGAAATCAGTTCCTGGGTGTTCATTTTCTTCTCTGGAGCTTTCGGCGCATATGTACTGTGGTCCCCTTCCCCTGCTCCGATGTCAGATCAAAGCTGGTCATAAAGCTTTCCATGATGGTAAAGCCCATACCGCTGCGATCTGCTCCGCCGGTGGTAAACATGGGCTTTTTCGCCTGCTCCGGGTCGTCGATCCCCACCCCTTTATCCTTAACAACAATGTCCAAGACATTATCTTTCAAAATTCTGCAACGCAATGTGATAATGCCCAGTTCATCGGGATACGCATGGACGATGCAATTTGTCACCGCCTCGGATACTGCGGTGCGGATATCCCCCAATTCCTCCAATGTCGGATCCATTTGCGCTGCAAAGCAGGCAACCGCACTGCGAGCAAAAGCTTCATTGCAGGATTTGCTGGGAAACTCCATGATCATATAGTTGTTGAATTTCATGATACTGCCTCCTTAATTTCTACTAATTTATCGATTCCCGATGCCCGGAAAACCCGCATGGGCTGATTCGTGATGCCGGTAAGCAAAAGTTTTCCCTCGATCTGACACATGGCACGAAGCGCATTGATCACGACCGCAATTCCGGATGAATCCACGAATGTAACATCCTGAAAATCCAGAATACATACATCCGGTGTATATGCCTCGATTTTCCCTGCGATCGCTTGGATGTAGTTTTTCGCGCAATGGTGATCTATCTCTCCGGTGAGTGCCACCGTTAATTTGCCGTTTTCCAGAAAACTGGTAAATTGCATTATAATTCCTCCTTTTCGTGTTACACGGATAGTATAGAAAAGCTTAATGGATTAATCCGTCGCAATGAGGTAACGAAAAAAAGAAAATGCGATGCAAACTTTACATTTGCATCGCATTTCAAATATTCACTTACAGCTTTTTCATAGCAGCTTCGCTCTGCTCAAGGCTGGCGATCAGATCGCGGGTCTTCTGTGCCTTTTCACGCTCGGCAGCCACAACAGCCTCCGGTGCTCTGGAAACGAACTTTTCATTGGAAAGCTTTGCTTCCAAAGATGCCAGGAACTTGCGGTTTGTTTCCAATTCCTTGGCGATCCGGGCAAGTTCTTTTTCAACATCCACCAGTTGTCCCATGGGGATATACAGCTTTGCATCGGCGGTGGTGATGGTGACCATTCCGTCCAGATTCTCGGGCTCTTTCTCGATGAGGGTCACTTCGTCTGCATAAGCAAGACGCTGCAGGAAGCCTTCGCCCTCTTTGAAGATCTGCTGCTTTGCGGTCAGGACGAACAAGGCAGCCTTCTTGCTGGGCGGTACATTCATCTCAGTACGGCGGTTACGGATGGCGCGGATGGCATTCATAACAGACTCCATCTGATCTTCCTCAGCCTTGAATGCCGAGGCATCGGAGTAAACGGGCCAATCTGCAACGATCAAGGCATTGCCCTCATGAGGAATGCTCTGCCAAATTTCTTCCGTGATGAAAGGCATGAAAGGATGCAGCAGCTTCAGCATCTGATCCAGTACATACACCAGCACCTGCATAGCGGTCTGCTTCCGGTCTGCATCATCAGAGTAAAGTCTAGCCTTTGTCAATTCGATATACCAGTCGCAGTAGGTATCCCAAACGAAGTCGTAGATCTTCTGAACCGCAACACCCAGCTCGTACTTTTCAAGGTTTTCCGTAACCTCAGAAATCAGCGTATTGAGCTTGGAAAGCACCCACTTATCGGCGATTTCCAGCTTGGATGCTGCAGGCAGCTCATTTTTAGCGCCCTCAGAAAGGTTCATCAGCACGTAACGGCTGGCATTCCAAAGCTTGTTGGCAAAGTTACGCATTGCCTCGCAGCGCTCCACATAGAAACGCATATCGTTTCCGGGAGAGTTACCGGTGACCATGTTCATACGCAGCGCATCACAACCGTACTTTTCGATCATTTCCAGCGGATCAATGCCGTTGCCTAAAGACTTGGACATCTTTCTGCCCAAATTGTCACGGACAAGTCCGTGGATCAGCACGGTGTGGAACGGTGCTTTGTCGGTATGCTCCAAGCCGGAGACGATCATTCTGGAGACCCAGAAGGTAATGATATCATAACCGGTAACCAGCACATCGGTGGGATAGAAACGCTTCAGATCAGCAGCCTCCTCGTTGGGCCAGCCAAGGGTCTCAAAGGGCCACAATGCGGAGCTGAACCAGGTATCCAGCACGTCGGGATCCCGCTCGATATTGGTGCTTCCGCACTTTTCGCAGCAGCTGGGGTCTTCCCGGGTGCAGGTCATATGACCGCACTCTGCGCAGTACCATACGGGGATCTGATGACCCCACCACAGCTGGCGGGAAATACACCAGTCGCGGATATTGGTCATCCAGTTCATATAGTTCTTGGTAAAGCGCTCGGGGACGAACTTTGTCTTGCCCTCTTCCACGCAGGCAATGGCCTCGTCAGCCAATGTTTTCATCTTCACGAACCACTGAGCAGAAATGATGGGCTCAACATCGTTGTGGCAGCGGTAGCAAGTACCTACATTGTGGGCATGATCCTCGATCTTTACGAGGTAACCCTGCTCCTCGAGATCCTTAACGATCTGCTTACGGGCTTCGTAGCGGTCAAGACCTTCGTACTTGCCACCAAGCTCATTGACAACACCGTTGTCATCCAGAACCCGGATAACCTCCAGGTTATGGCGCAAACCAACCTCAAAGTCGTTGGGGTCGTGGGCAGGCGTCATCTTAACGCAGCCTGTGCCGAATTCCATCTCAGCATAGTCGTCAGCAACGATAGGAATTTCCTTGTTTACGAGGGGCAGCGTAACGGTCTTGCCGATGATTGCCTTATAACGCTCGTCCTCGGGATTGTCGCAGACGCCGGTAGCGCCCAGCATGGTCTCGGGTCGGGTGGTTGCAACAACCACTTCACCGCTGCCATCGGTCAGCGGATAGCGGATGTGCCACAGATGACCGGGCTTATCCACATACTCAACCTCAGCATCAGATAGTGCTGTAACGCAGTGAGGACACCAGTTAATAATACGGCTACCTTTATAGATAAGACCCTTTTCGTAAAGGGAAACAAACACTTCACGCACTGCCTTGGAGCAAGTCTCGTCCATGGTAAAGGCGGCTCTGTCCCAATCACAGGACGCACCCAGCTTTTTTTGCTGTTCGACGATGCGGTTGCCGTACTTATGCTTCCAGTCCCATACGCGCTCCAGGAACTTCTCACGACCAAGATCGTAACGGGTCAGACCCTCTTTGCGAAGCTCCTCCTCCACTTTGATCTGGGTAGCAATACCGGCATGGTCAACACCTGGCACCCACAAAGTGTCATAGCCCTGCATACGCTTAAAGCGGATCAAAGTATCCTGCAGTGTTGCGTCCATTGCGTGACCCATGTGCAGCTGACCGGTAACATTTGGGGGCGGCATGACGATGGTGAAGGGCTTGGAGCCTTCCTTTCCGGCAGGTTTAAAATATCCGCCTTCCTCCCACATTTTGTAAATTTCGGTTTCCACCTGCTGAGGCTCATAAACCTTGGGCAGTTCTCTAGCCATAATGAATCTCCTTTCCATGAAAAAAGCCCCGAGAGTAACACTCTCAGGGCGAAAAATTCCGCGGTACCACCTGAATTCCCTTACGGGCACTTAAAAGCTGTAACGGGCAGACCCGGACTTCCCTACTAAAGTTCAGAAACTCTGCTCAGAAGCGACAATCCCTCGCACGATCTGCATCCTCACACCGACCGGATGCTCTCTGAAAGATCCTCACGGGGAAACTCTTCGTCAATGCATTTACCATGGTAATTTAGCACATTTTTCTTGGTCTGTCAACTTTGAAAACCAAAAACTTCCTATCTTTTCTTGACGATTGCGGAAATATCGCATATAATTGGATAAAATTACGTATGGAGCTGATCAAATGAAGCTGTCACTTGTTGTTCCCTGCTACAATGAAGCGGAAAATGTCGCTGCATTTCAAGATGCGGCTATTTCTGCTTTTACCGGCTGCGGCTATGATTTTGAGATCGTTTTCGTTGACGACGGCAGCCTGGATGCCACACTGCACAATCTCAGAAAGCTGCATAAAGAGCAAAAGTGCCCTGTTAAGGTGATTTCCTTCTCCCGGAATTTCGGCAAAGAGGCTGGACTTTATGCCGGTCTATCCCATGCCAGCGGTGAATATATCTGCCTGATCGATGCGGATTTGCAGCAGCATCCTTCAATTGTTCGGGATATGGTACAAATTCTCGACGATAAGCCGGAAATCGATGTAGTTGCCGCATATCAGGACCGCAGAGGCGAAGGGAAAGTGCTTTCTTTCTTCAAAAAGAGTTTTTATTCCATCATCAACCGTCTTTCCGATGTAACGCTCCGTGCAGATGCCAGCGATTTCCGCACCTTCCGCAAAAGCGTTGCTGAAAGCCTTTTGAAACTTGGTGAGTATCACCGGTTTTCCAAGGGCTTATTCTCCTGGGTCGGTTATGAAACGGAGTTTATTCCTTATACTGCCGGTGAGCGCTTTGCCGGCAAGACAAAATGGAGCTTCCGCAAGCTGATGAATTATGCCATTGAGGGCATCATCGGTTTCTCCACCAAACCTCTGCGGATCGCCACCTATCTGGGCTTTGTTACCGCAGCGGCAGCCCTCATTTATCTGGTTGCGGTTGTGCTCGAAAAGCTGATCACAGGCATTGACATTCCCGGTTACGCAACCATTATTGTACTGACACTTCTGCTCGGCGGAATTCAGCTGTTCTGCATTGGCATTATCGGCGAATATGTCGGAAAAACCTACGAGCAAAGCAAGGATAGACCTATTTACATCGCAAAAGATGTACTGACTTATGACGAATAAAAGAAACGGACTTCGGAAACTTCCGAAGTCCGTTATTTCTTTACATATTCTTTTCTGCCTTCTTTGCAGCCTTTGCCTTAGCCTTGGCTTCAGCAGCCTTCTTCTTGGCTTCCGCAGCAGCCTCGGTAGCGGTTTCGTTGGTGGAAAGTGCCCACTTTGCAAACTCAATGCGAACCTGATCAGCGCCGGTCTCGATAACAAATCTGTCATCCTTAACACTGACAACCGTGCCGCAAATGCCGCCGATGGTAACGATACGGTCACCAACCTTCAGTGCAGAACGCATCTGCTCGGCTTCCTTCTTGCGCTTGTTCTCAGGACGGATCAGCATGAAGTAGAAAACACCGACCATGATCACCAGCATAATGATGGTGCTGGTAATGTCCATACCGGGCGCGGGAGTTGCACCGGTGGTGCCGGTAGTTCCGGCTGCAGCTTCTAAAAACTGTAACATGAGAAAATCTCCTTTATATAATAATCGAATTCATTATACCATTGCTTCCATAAAAAGCAAGCAAAAATTATATTCTCTGGCTTAATTTAACAGAATATTCATTTCGGAAGGCTTCAAAAGTACCATTATCCAGCGCATCCCGGATTTTTTCCATAAGTTTGTTGTAGAAATACAGGTTATGCATGACTGCAAGACGCATGGCAAGCATCTCTTCTGCGACAAATAAATGACGGATATAAGCTCTGGAATAGCGCCGGCAGACCGGGCAATCACACTTGGGATCAATCGGTCGCTCGTCAAGCTGATACTTTGCATTTTTCAAATTGATTGCACCGTCCCATGTGAAAAGCCGAGCATGTCGGGCGTTTCTGGCGGGCATGACACAGTCAAAGAAGTCAACGCCCCGGGCAACACCTTCAATAATATTCGTAGGCGTGCCAACACCCATCAGATAGCGGGTCTTATCCTTCGGCATATGAGGCTCAATTGCTTCAATGATGTCGTACATTTCCTCTGCTGTTTCTCCCACGGCAAGACCTCCGATGGCATAGCCGGGCAAATCCAGATCCGCGATCCGCTTCATATGATCCACACGGATGTCCGCATATGTGCCGCCCTGATTGATTCCCCAAAGCATTTGGTTGGGATTGACTGTGTCCTCCAGGGCGTTTAAGCGGGCATTTTCGGCCTTGCAGCGCTCCAGCCAGCGGTAAGTGCGGTCAACACTCTGCTTCACATAATCGCGGGGTGCGGGGTTTTCCACGCACTCATCAAAAGCCATACAAATATCAGAGCCCAGATTCGACTGGATCTGCATGCTTTCCTCGGGTCCCATAAAGATCTTATGACCGTCAATATGGGAGGAGAAATAAACGCCTTCTTCTTTGATCTTACGAAGAGAAGCAAGGCTGAACACCTGGAATCCGCCGGAGTCTGTCAAAATCGGACCGTCCCAGGTCATGAACTTATGAAGTCCGCCCATTTCTTTGACAACCTTGTCCGTAGGACGCAGGTGCAAATGATAGGTATTGGAAAGCTCAACCTGGCAGCCGATATTCTTCAGATCCTCAGCGCTCAACGCACCCTTGATAGCACCCTGCGTGCCCACATTCATGAATACGGGTGTTTGCACCGTGCCATGGGCGCAGGTGAATTCACCGCGTCGAGCTTTCCCTTCTGTTTTTTTCAATTTGAACATAACTAACCTCACTTATTAGGGTTGTACATTACATACATTTTACCCGGTTCATCAACACCACGAATGGTATGTGTGATTACATCTTTTAAGAATACAAAGCCGCATTTTTCCACCACTCTGCGAGATCGATCATTATGGTCAAAGTGTCCGCAGGTCAGATAGTCATACGACAGGATACCAAAGCAGTAATCGATGACTGCCTTAACAGCTTCTGGCATCAATCCTCTGCCCCAATAATCCTTACTTAGAACATAGCCGATCTCTCTACCCTGCAATTGACTGGGCAAACCTGCGTCCTCATCTCTGGGCTCGATTCCAAGAGACCCGATCACCTTGTTGCTTTCCTTTAGTTCCAGTGCAAAAGTCTTTTTATTTCGTATAAAGGAAGATAGGATACGCTCGGATTCCTCCAATGACTGGTGATGGTTCCATCCGGCTTTTTCTCCAACACCTTCCACACTTGCATATTCGTAAAGATCGTGAAGGTCTGTTTCCGTCCACGGGCGAAGGATCAGACGGTCAGTTTCAATCCGGATATTGGTCACATCAATATACGCGTTCATTGGAAAACTCCTTGGTGAAATAAACGATTATTAGCATTAAATAATACACATCGCATCGCCAAAGCTGAAGAAACGGTACTCTTCCCTAACGGCCTCGTTGTATGCGTTTAAGATATTTTCTCTGCCGGCGAATGCGGAAACCAGCATTACAAGGGTGCTCTCAGGCAGATGAAAATTGGTGATCAGCCCCTGCATTGCTTTAAACTGATATCCCGGGTAAATGAAAATCTCCGTCCATTTGGAGGATGCTTCAAATGAACCGTCCTCTTTGACGAGACTTTCAAGGGTACGGCAGGATGTGGTGCCAACACAGATGATACGACCGCCATTTTGCTTTGTTTGGTTCAAAACCTTGGCGGTTTCATCGCCGATCATACAAAGCTCACTGTGCATATGATGCTCAGAAAGCTCCTCAGCTTTTACTGGGCGGAATGTACCCAGACCGACATGCAGCGTTACGAATGCGGTATTTACACCCCTAGAACGAATCTTTTCCAACAATTCATTGGTAAAATGAAGACCTGCGGTGGGCGCAGCTGCAGAGCCAACTTCCCTGCTGTAAACGGTCTGATAGCGCTCCTGATCCTGCAGTTCAGCCTTAATATAAGGGGGCAAAGGCATTTTGCCAAGCCGCTCCAAGACCTCAAGGAAGATACCGTCATAACGGAATTCAACAATACGATTTCCGTCCTCCTTCACTTCGGTAACAACTGCAGACAGCTCCCCGTTACCGAACAGCACTTCATTTCCCACTTGCATTTTTTTGCCAGGCTTACATAAGCACTCCCAGCGTTTTTCTCCTAAATCACGCAAAAGCAGCACTTCCACAGCGCCGCCGGTAGGACGGTGACCCAAAAGTCTGGCAGGCAGCACCCGCGAATCGTTCATTACCAGACAGTCGCCGGGCTGCAAATATTCGATTATATCGTAAAAATGCTTGTGCGAAACCGCTCCGTTCTGTTTATCAAGCACCATCAAGCGCGAAGTATCCCTTTTCTCAAGAGGTGTTTGCGCGATCAATTTTTCCGGCAGATCATACCAAAAATCGTGGGTTTTCATGCCAATCCTCCAAATGTAATAAAGCGATATGATTATAGCCGAAACAAGCGAAATTTGCAACTGCTTTATATAAAAAACCCACAGTCAATGAAGACTGTGGGTTAAAATCAGAATCTTCTTCTGCGCAGGAACCACAAAACGCCACCAGCACCGGCACCGGTAGCGGCAACACCGCCGCTGACAGCAGCAATCGTTGTAACTGCGTCATCGTCATCCGTATCGCTTTCCTCCTGTGGAACTGTCCCAGTTTCTTCTTCAGAAGACGGTTCAGTTGCTGTAGACGTATCTGCAGGCTGTGTAGTAGAAGGAATCGTAGGTTCGGTAGTAGGCACCTGGGTTTCCGGTTGTGTCACAGACTCAGTAGGTGCCTGTGTAGCAGGCTCGGTTTCGGATGTTGTAGGTGCATCCGTAGGAGCATCGGTTGGTTTCTCTGTAGGCATCTCTGTAGGTGCTACAGTAGGTGCTTCTGTGGGGGCTTCGGTAGGCTTCTCGGTAGGAGCCTCAGTAGGTTTTTCGGTAGGTGCTACTGTAGGTTCTTCCGTCGGAGGTGCTGTAGGTTCTTCCGTCGGAGGTACGGTAGGCTTCTCAGTCGGTGCCTCGGTGGGTTTCTCTGTGGGCTTTTCGGTAGGTGCCTGTGTTTCAGGCTGCTGAATTTGCCCTTTGACTTTTCCCGTAAAAGTAACATGGTGTTCAAGACCAAGTTCAATGATATTACAGGAAACTGCACCGGTCAGACCAAGCTCCGTAATAATGCCAACCTTGTGCTGATCAAACCACTTATTGAAATCATTTCCATGGTAGTGAATGGTGCAGTAGTAAATAGCAGTGTCGCCCTTTTGCTCACGAAGTTCAAAACAGCCTGCAATTTCCTTGTCAGTCTTGTGACCGTGGAAATCGCAAACACCCTTACCGTCATTACGAATAAAGAATGTATATGAATCATGACCGCAATTTTCGGGCAGCGGATCATCCGTAAAATGGGTCTTGCTGATCTCTTCTTTGCAGAGATTCATATATTCATGGAAAAGTTCTGCAAGCTGATCGTCCCAGGTAACATCGGTATAGTAGCACATACCATCCAGCCAAACAAGATTCCACGCATGACCGAACAGCTGACCGTTAGGCGCATAAGATTTACCGGAAATATACCAGCAAGGAATCCCGGCCGCATTCATCAAAAGCTGAAATGCTCGGGTATAACCCGCGCAGACAGCCTTTCCGCCAACAAGAGCACCGTAGGCAGTCTGGTGGTCACCGGACATTTCATAGGTGATGATTTCTATGAGATAGTCGTGAACAGTGTGGGCTATCTCATAATCAGACATATTTTTATTGATTTTAGCCAGTGCCTTATTCATGGCAGACTTAAGCGCATTTTGCGCATTCTTTAGATCCTTAGAGCCAGCGGAAATTACCTTTCCGTTTACCATATAGGCACTGGGAGTAAGCGTAGCAGTATCGCCGTTAATGCCAATGCCGCAATTGCCATCAAACCAAAAATACTCCGGATAATCACGGTATGCCATCCGAGCGGCAAATTTAATACTCTCCAGAATGGAATTTACATTCTCCTGCGTAACGCCACTAACCTTGAACTGTGCAGTCGGCTTCAACTCAGAAACGCACTTGACAAGGCAGTTGTAGGCAGTGCGTTGTGTATCGTTCGTCAAGAGAGAGTAACCGTAGCGTTCAGGTGTTGCAGCATTTGCTTGAATTGTTCCGGGAAATAGATAAAGAACTAAAATTGCAGGGATAAGAAGCAACAAAAGCAGCTTTTTCATCATATTCCTCCATTATAATATCAGTGTAATTATGCATTACGTGCTGTCATTTGTCAATAGTATGATGATACACATAATCCGATACGTCATCATACTATGCTGTGGAGGGATATTTTGATGAAAAATACATTGTTTTCCGGTGTAAGCACCGCACTTGTTACGCCTTACTTAGATGGAAAAATTAACTATCCGATGCTGGAGCAGTTGCTCCGCCGTCAAATGGAAGCCGGTATCAGATCCGTTGTGCTCTGCGGCACAACAGGTGAAGCCCCTACCCTATCCGATGAGGAAAAGCTGGAACTGTTTCGTGTTGCCAAATCCTATGTAGGCGACAGCATGCAAATAATTGCCGGTACCGGATCAAATAGTACAGAACATGCAGTTTGGCTAAGTAAGGAAGCAGAAAAGTTCGGAGTTGACGGTTTGCTGATCGTCAGCCCCTACTACAACAAGGCAAATGAGGATGGACTCATCGCCCACTACTTATCTGTAGCTCATGCAGTAAAACTACCGGTTATTGTCTATAATGTTCCCGGCAGAACGGGAGTGGATATTCCCATACGCGTATATAAGGCATTGTCGCGGATCCCAAACATCATAGGAGTCAAAGAAGCGTCAACGAGTATCGTAAAAATTGCAAAAATCGTCGCCGAATGCGGAAATGATCTTCCTGTTTGGGCAGGAAATGATGATATGGCTGTGCCGGTCATATCTATTGGTGGGAAAGGCGTAATCTCCGTTCTCAGCAATGTGGCACCGGTTGAAACCAGGATGATGGTGGATGCTGCACTGGACGGCGACTTTGATACCGCAGGAGCGATGCACTGCTCGTTGCTTGAATTGATCGAATTGCTATTCAGCGAGGTAAACCCGATCCCCGTAAAAGCGGCAATGAAAATGATCGGATTTGATTGTGGCAGCTGTCGCCTGCCGCTTACAGGCCTGTCAAAAGATAATTTTGCAAAAATGAAAGATTATTTCGGGCAATAAAAATATCCCCTCCGAAATTCGGAGGGGATTAACTTACAGAACTGCCTTTAACGCATTATACAGTTCTCTGGAAATCAGTTCGTGACCGACATATGTAGGATGGATGCCGTCACGCAGCACCTGTTCCGGTGTTGACCGACGCGCAAATTCAGTAAGCTTCTGCTGCAATGGTACATAGGTAAGCATATGCCTTTTCGCGACATTCCTGCAGCTTTGGGCGCGAAGTGCGACCTCAGGAGCCAAAGCAAGATAATCTGCTTCCTCTCTTCCACAGTTGAGCAGGAATGGCTCCAGAATAAATATCTGAATATCAGGCAGAGCCTCCTTCACTTCTGTGATATACATATCCAGTATCTTTTCAAATTTTGGAGCGCTGACGCCATTTTGATGGGCAAATTCATGACAGACATCATTCACGCCGATCAGCACTGTCAGAATATCCGGCTTTAGGTTGATAGTATCGGATTTGATACGGGCATAGAGATCTGTACTGCGGTTGCCGCTGACACCCCGATTCAAAAATCGGTACTTACCCGGATAGTCAAGACCGATCTTACCGGCGGTCATAGTTGCATAGCCGTGCCCCATGAAAAAATCCATTTCCCTGCTGCGCAAAGCATCTGTAATAGAATCACCTTGAAAAAGAATCGTTTTCATATCAGCACCTCAAACAAGAATCGCCTTGTGGAATACCTTTTTACCCTTACGGATCTTTACGCCCTCTTTCAGCATTGCCTCCGTTACGACAAACTGAGGTGCGGGCACCTTCTCGTCATTGACGAACACGCCGCCCTGCTCAACCAGCTGACGCGCCTGCTTATTGGAAGGAGCAAGACCGCAGGCAACCATCAGATTCAGGATACCGATCTGACCGTCCACCAGTTTATCAGCCGTAATTTCGGTGGTGGGCATATTGGCATCGTCACCGCCGCCCACAAACAGAGCCTTGGCAGCAGCCTGTGCCTTGGTCGCTTCCTCTTCGCCATGGACGAGCTTGGTCAGCTCAAATGCAAGGATCTCCTTGGCAGTGTTCAGCTGCGCGTCCTTCCAGTCGGACATTGCATCAATTTCATCAAGAGGCAGGAAGGTCAGCATGCGGATGCACTTGAGGACGTCAGCATCCTCCACATTGCGCCAGTACTGATAGAAATCAAAGGGAGATGTCTTATTAGGATCCAGCCAAACAGCACCCTTTGCGGTCTTACCCATCTTCTTGCCCTCAGAGTTAAGAAGCAGAGTGATGGTCATGGCATGGGCATCCTTACCCAGCTTCTTGCGGATCAGCTCCGTGCCACCCAGCATGTTGCTCCACTGATCGTTGCCGCCGAACTGCATATTGCAGCCGTAGTGCTGGTACAGGTAGTAGAAGTCGTAAGACTGCATGGGCATGTAGTTAAACTCCAAGAAGGAAAGACCCTTTTCCATTCTCTGCTTGAAGCACTCTGCGCGCAGCATATTGTTTACGCTGAAGCAGCCGCCGATCTCGCGAATGAAATCCACATAGTTCAGATTCAGAAGCCAATCGGCATTGTTGACCATCTGCGCCTTACCCTCGCCAAACTCGATAAAGCGCTCCATCTGCTTTTTGAAGCAATCGCAGTTGTGCTGAATAGTCTCCTGGGTCATCATAGAGCGCATATCGGTACGACCGGAGGGGTCGCCGATCATGGCAGTGCCGCCGCCGATCAGAGCGATGGGCTTATTGCCTGCCATCTGCAGACGCTTCATAAGGCAAAGAGCCATAAAATGACCGACATGCAGGCTGTCAGCCGTGGGGTCAAAGCCGATATAGAAAGTGGCTTTGCCGTTATCGATCATCTCGCGGATCTCTTCTTCATTGGTAACCTGGGCAATCAGACCACGGGCGACCAGTTCGTCATAAAGTTTCATAATTCTATCCTCCAAAAAATAAAGCCCCCTGTCCTAACGGACAGAGGGCGTAAATTACGCGGTACCACCTCTGGTTTATCTACATTTCACAATGCAGACCTCAAAGCGTCAAATAACGCTTCGCGCGGTATCGGGCGCACCCGTCTTCTCCTACATTCCTTCAGAAAAGCCACTCCGGGAGGTATTTCGGCGGTCTTCCCCACTGCCTCGCACCAACCGGCAGCTCTCTGGCGGAAAGATGAGCGCTTACTTCATCCCATCACTGTGTTATAGGTATCCTAGCAAAAAGTTCAATTTTTGTCAAGTCAGCATTTCTTCAGCGCTTTTCAGCGTGATATCTGTAATATTTGCACCGCCGATAATTCGGGCAACCTCACGAATACGACCTTCCCTGTCAAGGGGCGTGACAGTTGTATAGGTTCTGCCATCGCGCTCAGACTTGGCGATCAGCATATGCACATCACCCATAGCGGCAATCTGCGGCAAATGGGTCACGCAAAGCACCTGCTTGTTTTTGGCTACGCTGCGAAGCTTTTCCGCAACCCGCTGAGCTGCTCTGCCGGAAACACCGGTGTCGACCTCGTCGAATATCAGCGTCTCCACTTGGTCCTGCTCAGCAAGCACATTCTTCATGGCAAGCATGATTCGTGCCAGCTCACCGCCGGATGCCACCTTGCTCATAGGTTTCAAGGCCTCGCCGGCATTAGCAGACATATAAAATGCCACAGCATCTGCGCCGTTTGATGTCAGCTCCAGTTCGGTAAATTCGCAGGAAAACTGTACCTTCGGCATATCCAGCTGAGAAAGCTCCGTTAAAATACGATCAGAGAGCCGCTGGGCTGCCTCTACACGGTTATCCCGAAGAATGTAGGCACAATCCCATGCTGCTTTTTCTGCCTTTAAAAGCTTACCCTTAAGGCGCTCAAGATGATCATCGGCAAATTCGATTTCGTCCAGTTCCTTCTTGGCATTATCTAAATACACAAGAATGTCCTCACAGGTCACGCCATACTTGCGGCGCAGTTTATGTATGATATCCAGCCGCTCTTCGATCTGATCCAGCTCGCCTTCAGAATAGCTCAGATCATCCCTTGCGCGCATAACCTCGTCGGCAGCATCCTGCACCTGATACATAAGGTCTGTCAGCTTTTCGCGGATACCGTCAAAAGTATCCGTGTAGCGGGACAAGCGGGCGATCTCCCGCTCTGCCTGTGACAAAAGCGCAGCTGCACCGTCGGAATCATCTCCGCCATACAGGCATTCACAGGCTGCGTTGATGCCGTCAGCCAATTTTTCTGCATTTTGAAGGACCTTCCGGCGCTCCTCCAGAATTTCATCCTCGCCTGCTGTCAGCTCCGCTTTTTCAATTTCAGCGATTTGATAGCGCAGGGTCTCCATGCGGCGCAGTTTTTCACTTTCGTCCATGCTCATGCGGTCGATCTCGTTGCGAAGGTCTGCAACTGTTGCATACTTTTCGGCATATTCAGCACGAAGTGCCTCATTTTCAGCGAAATCATCCAGAAATTTCAGATGATTTGCTTCATCAAACAGCGACGCAGAATCATGCTGACCGTGAATGTCGATCAGCAGCATGCCAAGCTTACGCAAAATAGAAACGGTAACCAAAGTGCCGTTAACACGGCAAACATTCTTACCGTCCAGGTAAATCTCGCGCTGGATAATGGTCTCTTGATCGTATTCAACGCCGTTTTCCGCAAACCAGGGATATTCCGGAACATCCGTAAAAACTGCCCGTACAGATGCTTTCTGGACGCCGGTACGGATCATATCCCGGTAGGCACGCTCGCCCAAAATGGCAGAAATGGCATCAATGACGATGGATTTACCTGCGCCGGTCTCACCGGTTAGGACATTGAAGCCTCCATCAAAAGAAATGTCAGAGCGCTCAATGACCGCGATATTCTCAATATGCAGAAGACTCAGCATGGCGCTCTCCCCTTTCCTTAGCTCAAAAGATTCTGAATTTCACCACAGAATGCGGCAGCGGAATTATTGTCCCGCATAACGATAAATACGGTATCGTCACCGGCAATCGTGCCTACGACCACGCTCATATTCATTGCATCAATGGCAGATGCTGCAGCAGAAGCAAGACCCGGAAGTGTGCGGATGACGATCATGTTCTGGGCATAATCGTAGCTGGTGATGCACTCACGGAAAATGGTGTTGAGTTTACTGGAAAATGTACCGGTAGTTTCACCGGTGGAAGTCGTGTAGCGATATGTTCCCAGACTTGTCAGCTCCTTGATAATGCGAAGCTCTTTAATATCCCGTGAGATCGTCGCCTGGGTGCTGTGGAAACCGGCATTTTGCAGTTCCTGCAGCAGCTGCTCCTGGGTCTCAACATTGCGATTGGAAATGATCTCTATAATTTTTGCCTGTCTTTGACTCTTCACTCTCTTCACCTCTTCAGTTGTTTCTGAATTTCATGTTTACCACATCGTAAAAGCTGCGATCTTTCAGCCGGATCAGCTTTGTTTCCAATTTGGATTTACGAACTGTGGTAATATCTCCGATGTTCAATTTAAATGCCTTACCGCCATCAACAGAAACGAAAGCGTTTCTGCGTGCATTTTTGGAAAGACCAACGGTAATCACACGCTTGTCCGATGCCACGATGCAGCGGCTTGCCACATCATGAGCGCAAATGGGTGTGATCAGGATGCTTCCGGCTTCGGGCTCCACGATAGGACCGCCTGCAGAAAGGCTGTAAGCGGTGGAGCCGGTTGGTGTGGCAACAATAATTCCGTCGCCGCCGCACTCCATTGCCTGCACACCGTCACATTCCACGCATAGATGTACGATACGGGCAACTGCGCCCTTTGTGATAACCACATCATTTAAGCAAATATCATGGAACACATAATCACGGTCACGCATAACGGTTACATCCAGCATCATACGGCTGTCCAATGTAAATGCATCATCTGCAAGGCGGGCAAGCTGATCAAGTTCCGTTGATTCAAGCTCTGCCATGAAGCCCATTGTGCCGATATTTACGCCAAGAATGGGAACACCGACTCTCGTGGCGGTCTTCGCCATATGCAGAATTGTACCGTCACCGCCAAAGCAAATGACTGCATCTGCATAATGAATCTCTTTTTCCAGACGGTAAAAATGCAGATCTTTGGGTAGATCAAAGGTCTTATCCACATCAAAAGGCAGACAGATGCGGCTTTCAACGCCAGCCTCTGTCAATATCCGCTGCGCCTCGCGGACAGTTCGAAACCCCTTATCCCGATAAGGGTTAGGTGTCAGGATCACTTTTTTCATGGAATCACCCCTTTAATGTGGCATGGGCATCGGCAACCACCTTTGCCGTATCGGGTTCAATACCCTCTTTATCCGCCAATGTCAAATGACCTAAAAATTCGATGTTTCCCTCCGGACCTTTTACCGGGGAGAATGTAAGCCCTAAAATGGTAAAATCAAGTTCTTTCGCAAGGGCTACAAAATTATCAAGTACTTCTTTGTGGGTCTCGGGCTCACGGACAACGCCTTTCTTACCGACTTTGTCGCGACCAGCCTCAAACTGGGGCTTGATCAGGCACAAAACATGTCCGTCTTCTTTTAAAAGTGCCTTGATTGCCGGTAGAACGATCTTTAGAGAAATGAAACTGACGTCGATCACAGAAAGATCCAGCGGCTCACCAAGCTGCTCAGGTGTCACATAGCGAATATTGGTACGCTCCATGACCACAACGCGCTCATCAGAGCGGATCTTCCAATCCAGCTGACCATAGCCCACATCAATGGCAAATACCTTCTTTGCACCCTGCTGCAAAAGGCAGTCCGTAAAGCCGCCGGTGGATGCGCCGGAATCGCTGCAGACAAAACCTTCCGGCTTTACGCCAAAATCACGCAATGCCTTTTCAAGCTTTAGTCCACCTCTGCTGACATATGGACAGGTCTCACCCCGAACCTCAATGCCAACACTTTCTTCATAAGAAATGCCGGGCTTGTCCGCTTTTTGACCGTCAACGTATACCTGACCAGCCATAATAATTGCCTGTGCCTTTGCACGGGAATCGGCATAGCCCTGCTCTGTAAGAAGCACATCCAAGCGCTTTTTAATTTTCACTTTTCAGCACCTCCATTGCCTTTGCTGCAATACCCTCAGCATCCAAATCGTGGGCATGGTATAGATCGTGCAGGCTGCCGTGGGTGACAAATTTATCACCTAGGTCCATTGCGTAGATTTTAAGCTCCGGTTTCTTCTGATGAAGCTCCCAAGCCAGGGACTCATGGATACCGGAGCCACTGACCGCTTCTTCAACAATCAAGACCTTCCCCTCGATGGCATCCAAAATAGAACCTATACACAGCGGTGCAATGTTTGTAAGCCGCAAAACATTGGCATCAATGCCCTGCTCTTTCAAAATATCAGCCGCGGCAAGCACATTGTCGATCATGGTGCCGTAGGTGATGATGGTAATATCCTCACCGTCACGATGGCAGAATAGACTGCTTTCTGTCCACTCCCAATCTCTTACACCGGAAAAACCGCCCCGGGGATAGCGAATGGCAACCGGACCGTTATAATCTGTTACAGCACTTTCCAGCATATAAGCAAGCTCCTCACAGCTGGTAGGACAAAGGATCTGCATTCCGGGCATTTGACGCAAGAAACCCACATCGAAAACGCCATGATGGGTCTCTCCGTCCTCACCCACAAGACCTGCTCTGTCAATCGCCAGCACAACATGCAGATTCAGCATACAGATATCCTGCAGAATCTGGTCATAAGAACGCTGCAAAAAGGTAGAATAAAGCGCCACAACAGGCACCATTCCCTGCTTTGCAAGACCGCCAGCCATGGAAACAGCATGCTCTTCTGCAATGCCCACATCAAAGAGCCGTTCAGGGTATTTCTCCTTAAATTCAAGCAATCCTGTGCCGCCGGGCATAGCTGCGGTAATGGCACAGACATTTTCGTTCTTCTGTGCAAGCTTCAGCATTGTTTCGCCAAAGGCTTCTGAGAAGGTTTTTGTAGATTTTGAGGAAACCTCACCGGAATCCGGGTCGAATTTGCCCACACCGTGGAATTTAGAGGGGTGATCCTCTGCAAATTTGTAGCCGTGCCCCTTTTGGGTCAAAACGTGGACAAGCACAGGCTCATTCATATCTTTTGCAACCTTCAGAACACGGATCAGCTCCGGAAGATCATGACCGTCAACGGGACCAAGATATGTCATGCCCATGTTCTCAAAGATCGTACCGGGAAGAACAACGCGTTTTGCCCAGTCCTTCATAGTACGGGTAACTTTAAAAATCCAATTACCGCCGGGAAGCTTTGATAAGAAATTGCGGTATTTTTTCTTTGCACCAAGATAACGCTCTTTTGTACGCAAACGGGACAAATGGCTCGCCATGCCTCCAACATTGCGGTCGATGGACATTTCGTTATCGTTCAAAATTACGATCATCGGCTCTTTGCTTACAGCAGCATCATTCAAACCTTCATAAGCCATACCGCCGGTTGCAGCGCCGTCGCCCATAACCGCAATAACATTATAGTTCAGCTTCTGAAGCGTTCTTGCACGCGCCATACCTAGTGCAATAGAAACAGAATTGGAAGCGTGTCCTGCAACAAAGGAGTCTGTTTCACTCTCACCGGGTTTCGGAAAACCGGCAATGCCGCCAAACTGCCGCAAATGCGCAAAATCCGCCTGGCGACCGGTCAGCAGTTTATGGACATAAGACTGATGGCCGACGTCAAAAACCAGACGGTCATTACGGGTATCAAAAACAGTTTCAATGGCAACGGTCAACTCCACAACACCCAAATTGGAGGCAAGATGTCCTCCGGTTTTCGAGATGTTTGCAACTAAAAATTCTCTGATTTCATCGCATAGCTGAAGCTTTTGCGTAGCATTCAATTTTAAAAGATCATCGTGACTTAAAACGTTTTCAAGAATAGCCACAACAGATCACAACCTATCTAATTTATTTCTTCTTTTGAAAGAGTGTAGGAAGGCTGCAAACCGTACTGATCACCTTTCCCACGAAATGAACGATGGTAGTGGAGGAATTTACGGCAAAGGTCTTGCCAACCGCTTTGCCACCAACTGTCAGACCGGCGACGAATGCCGACATCAAAAGACCAACGATTCTGGGCCAGCTGACTTCAAAATGCTGCAAAAGCTGCACTGCAATGGTTGCAGACGCGCTGCCTGAAACAACGCCGCAAATATCACCAATCACATCATTACAAATGGAACTGACCTTTTCCGCCTGCCGTAAAAGTTTGATCGCCTCTCTTGCGCCTTTGACTTTTCTTGCAGCCATGGCATGAAAGGGTGCCTCATCAGCAGAAGTAACCGCAACACCCACCACATCAAAAAGGATACCGATCAGCACGATGGTAAGCAATATCACAAAAGCCGTTGCAATGCTGCTTCCATCCATGATTTCCTCAGAAATCAGCGAAATGATACCCGATACAAAAATGGTTACAAAGAAAATGATGACGACCCACCGGATCGTCTTTCTCAGCTGTTTTTTAGATGTGCTTGGGTCTGATTTAGACACGGGAATTCCCTCCAAATATGTTAAAAAAGACGGCAGCAGACAGGATAAATCTTACGGCTTAGGTCGGGTTGGTTTTCCCCGGACAGAACCTGCCGTTGCCGCGCAGGCGGTTTCCCTTTGATCCGTCCTTCCAGGCGTTGCCAACCTGGCTACCCGATTGCCACTTAGTCCGTACTGTAGCCCCCTGTCTGCCCAATTACGACAGCCTAGGTGATTTCCACTGCAGAACAAACCAAATCTTAGCCTCTTTTGCAAGGATGATTTCCAGAAGCAATATCGCCTCATACTATGGCCGTAGTATAGACGCGTCCTTCTTTCCCAGCATACTCACTCAAGGCAGGCTACGCTGCACGCAGCACACGATTCTGTGCACCGCCTTGCAGGTTCATACCTGATTCGTACGCGAAGCGGCTTCCCGCAAGGGAGTTCCCAACTTCGTCGCACAAGCTTCAAGTCTCCGCGGAAACCGGGTCGTATGCCCCATGCCATTGGAGCGCGCCCGGGATCCTTAACCCCCAGCATCCACCCTAAACTGGGCGTAAAAAGCAGACACCAGGGACTTCATCGATGTGCCCTTCATAGGATTTTTAGGCCCTACCTGGAAGATGGCGTTTCGACTAGGATACTGCACCGTCGGGATGTATAATAGCATATATTTTATGAATATACAAGTATTTTTTCAAAAATTGAATATTCGTTCACAATTATACCGAATCTTATTCAGCCCGGTTGGTGAACCAATCCGCCACAATATCCGCATGGGTGATGGCGATTTCAATGTCTTTGATTTCCTCTTTGCTGAAAAAACGCAGTTCCTTAGACTCGGAGCTGATGTGAAGAACCGGCTCCTCCGGGAAATCATAGCCGTAGATCACGTTGACCATCCGCCAGATACTGCCGTCCCGGTAGGCGGCGATCCGGCCGGGATTGTCGTAGACTGCCAGTTTGATGAACTTCTCCTTGGGAATCCGGATGCCCAGTTCCTCATATAAGTCGGATCGTAGCCATGTCGTTCTGTGA
>JAZQHM010000002.1:0-31045 GCA_045540575.1 Faecousia sp.
CCAGGGCAACGCGCTGACGCTGACCACCGGACAGAGCCTTGGGCTTACGGTTGAGCAGGAACTCGATGCCCAGGATGCGAGCAGCTTCGTTGACGCGGTTGGCGACCTCAGCCTTGGGAACCTTGCGCAGCTTCAGACCGAAAGCCATGTTATCATACACGGTCATGTGGGGATACAGAGCGTAGTTCTGGAAAACCATGGCGATGTCGCGATCCTTGGGAGCGACGTCGTTCATCAGCTTGTCGCCGATCCACAGTTCGCCTTCGGAAATATCTTCCAGACCGGCGACCATACGCAGAGTGGTGGACTTACCACAGCCGGAAGGACCAACCAGAACGATGAATTCCTTGTCAGCGATTTCCAGGTTGAACTCCTGAACCGCAACAACGCCCTGCTCGGTAACCTGCAGGTTAACCTTCTTCTCTTCGGGCTGATCGGCATTCTTCTTCTTTTTCTTGGCCTTCTTTGCGTCATCGCCGCTGTGCGGGTAGATCTTCTTGATGTTTCTCAGGGACAAACTTGCCATAGTTTCCGACGCTAAGCACACCGAGCCTTTCGCGTGCGCTCTCATTTCCGCGCGGAAAATGTCGCGGAAATATTACGACAGGTCTCCACACTGCCGCACCGTGCGTCCAACGGTTATGTTTTTTCCTCCTTTTTTGATGAACGGCGTCTATTTTTTGTGGAGTAGGCGCAATTCACCTGGATACACAGATAATACCACATTTGTAAAGATACTGCAATAGTGGTTTCGCACATTTTTTCGTCTGTTTTTTAGGCATTATGCCAGTCGTGTATAAAAAGGGAGACAGCCAGTCTCCCTTTTTACACATTATTCGATGGTATACTGCTCACCGCGGATTGTAAGGCTCATGCCGTAGTAAGCGGTCATGGCATCTTCCAGATACAGTGCGTCCTTTACACCGGCAGTTTCATAGCAGCTGTGCATAGCCAGCTGAGGAAGACCGATGTCCGCAGACAGCACGCTGACCTGAGAAAGAGAGATATTACCCAAGGTAGAACCGCCGGGAATATCTGCCCGGTTGCAATAGGTCTGCACCGGTGCTGCTGCCTTGGCGCAGATCTTGCGGAAGATGGCAGCGGAAGCGCCGTCTGTAGTATAGCGCTGGTTTGCGTTGAATTTCAGCACCACACCGCCATTTATAACGGGAGCGTTATTGGCATCCGCCAGCTCCGGATGGTTGGGGTGTAGTGCGTGGGCATTGTCTGCTGACACCATAAAGGAGTTGGCAAGCAACACCTTTTCATCAAGCTGCAAAGCATCGCAGATCCGGCTGATGGCAGACTCCAGCAGACGGGACGCTGCGCCCTGCAAGGAAGACGAGCCCACCTCTTCGCTGTCAAACACGCACAGCATGGGGATGCTCTCCCCTGCCTCAGCCTTCAGGAAGCCCTGGGTGCAGCACCATGCGCACTCCAAATCATCCAGTGCAGCCGACGAAATGAATTCCTTATCCATGCCCCAAACCGTAGCTTTCTGCCGGACATACAGATAAAGGTCGTGACCCAGAATCTTTCCGCCCGCCTTTTTCTCCAGTTCCTTATTCAGCTTGCCGGCAGCATTCTTGCCGCCCAGCAGCGGCAGCGTATCCACAGCGGGATTCCACTTGTAGCCGTCGTTGGCGCTGCGATTCATGTGGATCGCCACATTGGGGATCATCAGAAGATCCCGGTCAACATCCACCAGCTTGCTTTCTATGCCGGTTTCCGTTTCCACCATGACCCGACCGGCAACGGACAAAGGTCTGTCAAGCCAGGGGGCAATGAGCATACCGCCGTACTTCTCCGTAGCAAGGCGGGTATAAGTGCCGGTAAGCTCACCGTTTTCCTTAACCTTAAAGGTAGGACGGTCGCAATGGCTGGCGCTCATCATAAAGCCCTTGACCTGCGCATGCGGCACACGGAACGCGATCACCGCTGCGCCGCCACGGGTCAAATAGTATTTCCCACCGGGTACGATGCTCCAGCTTTCATTTTCCAGCAGACGGGTGTAGCCCGCCGCTTCCAGTTCCTTGGCAAGATACGCAGCAGCATGATACACGCTGTGGGACGCATCCAAAAAAGACATTAACGCCTTTGTTCTTTTATCCATACTTATGCCTCCAAAAGCTTGCAAAGCAGATCAATCTGGTCAGCGATGGTCTTGAGTGCGCCGCGCCAGAATTCCTTATCCGTCAAGTCAATGCCCGCCACCTTTGCGGTATCCTCAGCGGTAGCAACAGAGGTAGTATAAAGCAGCTTGTTGTACTTTTCCAAAAAGCTTGCGCCCTCTTTTTCATACTGGGCATAAAGGCCCCGGGCAAACAGACCGCCAAAGGCATAGGGGAAATTGTAGAAGGTAGGACCGTAGTAATGGCTCTTGCACACCCACATATAAGGATGCAGGCAGTTATGGTCAAGACCGTCACCGTAGCACTGCTTCTGAGCGTCCAGCATATAGCCGCAGAGGGTATCGGCATCCATAAACTGATTCTCCCGGTTTTCAAAGACCTTTGCCTCAAAACGGAAGCGGGAATAAATATCGCAGATGATCTGGGTGGCATCCTGCAGCTGATTTTCAATCAGAGCAATCCGCTCGTCATCGTCGGCTGCCTTAGAAATGGCAGATGCCATGACAACACATTCATTAAAGGTAGAAGCTGTCTCTGCCAAAGGCATGGAATAATCCTTATTGAGAATCCGGTGATTCTGCAGGCAGTAATTGTGGTAAGCATGACCCAGCTCGTGGGCAAGGGTCACAACATCGCCGAACGCACCGTCGAAATTGGTCAGAATACGGCTCTGCTTGATGGATTCCACATAAGCACAGAATGCGCCGCCGGATTTGCCGTCCCGGGGATAGAAGTCGATCCATTCCTCATCGAAAGCCGCGGCGATCATATCCGCCTCTTCCTTATTAAAGCCCCGGAACTGCTCCACCAGATAATCCCGGGCGGTTTCCGCCGTAAACTTGGTGGAAGACTTGCCCATAGGTGCAAACAGATCATACCAGGGAAGACCGTTTTCATGACCCAGCGCCTTTGCCTTTGCCTTCAGATACTGCCAGAATTTCGGCAGATACTCGTCCATAGCACCCAGCATAGCATCTAAGGTAGCCTTCTGCATGTCCGAATGCTCCAAGGTTCTCATAAGCGGAGATTCGTAGCCACGCAGCTGGCAATCGGTAATGGTCTCCAGCTTGATGGAGTTGAGCGCAAAGGCTGTTGCATCCTTAATGCGGTCATAGCAGGCAAGCTCTGCCTCGTAAGCATCCTTACGCACCTGCGCGTCATCATCATATGCCATGTTGCGGATGGCGGACAGATTGGTGGTCTCTCCCCGATAGGTAACCGGTACAGTGCTGGTCAGATACTGGCGCATATCGCTCCATGCGCTGCCGCCGGATAAGCCCATTTTCGCCATGATGGTCTCACCCAAACCGCTGAGCAGATACTTGCTGGACTTTTGCATCTTTTCAAAGAGGAAATGATAGTCCTTCAGGCTATCGTCACCGTCTACCAGCTCCATCAGATTCTCCAGCTTGGATGCCCAATCCTTAAATGCAGCTTCCGGACCGGCAATGCCGCTGTAGACCGCCATGACGCGACCCATCTGAGAGCCTGCCTCCGGATCACGGGAATCGGCGCTCTGACGCAAAGACGCGTACTCCGCCAGCTTCATGGTAAGCTCCGTCAGTTCTTCCTCCAAAGCAATGCCCTGCTTAAGTCCGGTCAACGGATCGCACTGGGACAGCTCTTGCGTAAATGCAGCAAATTCCGCCGCCTTTTCCTTGAGCGTGGTCAGATCCTGCTCAAATGCCGGATCGTCAAAGCCCTTATATATGGGATCCAAATTCCATCTTTCGTTCATTGTTGCGTGCCTCCTATCAAAATTATGGTTTCATTTTACACCAAACCACGGCATTGCGTCAACCGCCACATTTCTTTTTCATCAAAACGGCTCATTTTTCTCATAAATGTTCGGGATTTTTATTGTTTTGTCGAATTTTGTCGGTTTTTAACGAGCGATTGTTTTGCCTTTTTCCTTGCAAAATGATATTTTTCATGCTAAATTATAGTTGTCGCATCGCTGTATCTGACATACAGCTTTTTTCGGGGAGAAATTATCTTCAAATGACAGGAGAGGAAATAATGGACAAACGAACAACTGTATTTATCGCAGACAGCGCAGAAGAATTCTGCTCCGCTCTGTCCGCAGCCCTGCAGCACGCAGATGGTTTTCATGTTTTGGGTACAGCCGGCGACGGAGAGCAGGCGATCCGACAGATTCTGCAGCTGAAGCCCGATGTGCTGGTGCTGGATCTGATGCTGAGCAAGCAGGACGGCATCAGCGTCCTGAAGGCGATTTCCGGTATGGAAAGAAAGCCTGCAATTCTTGCTACATCCGGCTTCATTACCAATTTTGTAGCTTCCACCGCCGCCAACTTAGGTGTGCGGTATATGATGCTCAAGCCCTGTGATATGACTGCCCTTGTTGAGCGGCTGGAGGAAATTCGCGGTGGGGAGAACCTGCGGATCGCTTCCATGGATCGCACCGACAAGGCAGGCATTGAATCCATGGTCACCAGCATCATTCACGAGATCGGCGTTCCCGCCCATATTAAGGGCTATCAGTATCTGCGGGAAGCCATTATCATCGCCGTAAACGATATGGATGTGATCAATGCCATTACAAAGGTGCTGTATCCCCAGGTGGCAAAAACCTTCCAAACCACCCCTTCCAGAGTGGAGCGCGCCATCCGCCATGCCATCGAGGTCGCATGGGATCGGGGCGATCTGGACACCCTGCAGCGGTTCTTTGGATATACGGTCAGCAATACAAAAGGCAAGCCGACGAATAGTGAGTTCATCGCGCTCATTGCAGACAAGCTGCAGCTGCAGCTGAAAAGCGCCAGCGCAGCCCAAATGTAACATGTACCGGAACGGATAAATCCGTTCCGGCTTCTTTTTTATCACCCTTTTTATCATTGACAGAACACACTCTCTCCACTATAATTATGTTAGCGAAATATGGGACAAATGTCCCACTGCCCTATTCTATTACGGCTTTTATCAGCCACAGGAGGTAAATAAATATGGATGTTTTATCTAGACTCGCCCGCAGCGGTGTTGTTCCCGTGGTCGTCCTCGACGATGCCAAGGATGCCGTTCCCACCGCCAAAGCCATGGTCGCCGGCGGCATCGACGTGATGGAGATCACCTTCCGTACTGCCGCTGCTCCCGATGCTATCAAGGCTGTCAGTGAAAACTGCCCCGATATGCTGGTTGGCGCAGGCACCATTTTGAATCTTGCTCAGTGCAAGCAGGCTGTGGAAATGGGTGCGAAGTTCATCGTTTCCCCCGGCTTTGACGCAGAGGTCGTCGGGTGGTGCATTGAAAACGGCATTGCCGTCACCCCCGGCTGCGTCACCCCCACCGAGATCACCATGGCTGTCAACATGGGTCTGAAGGTGGTTAAGTTCTTCCCCGCCAATGTCTATGGCGGCTTGAACGCCATGAAGAACCTGTCCGCACCTTTCGTCGGTGTGAAGTTCATGCCCACCGGCGGTGTTAACGCAGGCAACCTGCGCGAGTACATCGACGCTCCCTTTATCCACGCAGTAGGCGGTAGCTGGGTCTGCCCCAAGGCTGACATTGCTGCCGGCAACTTTGAGAAGATTACTACACTTTGCGCCGAAGCCCGCCAGGCTGCTTTCAGCTAATATAAGGAGGAAACGAAAATGGCAAAAATTATTACCTTTGGCGAGCTGATGCTCCGCCTGCAGCCTTATAACTACGAGCGTTTCGTTCAGTGCGATCATGTTGAGTTCACCTTCGGCGGTGGCGAAGCAAACGTTGCTGTTTCTCTGGCAAACTACGGCATGGATGTTGCTTATGTCACCAAGCTGCCCACCCACGCAATCGGTCAGGCTGCTGTCAACTCCCTGCGCCGCTACGGTGTGGACACCACCCTCATCACCCGCGGCGGTGAGCGCGTCGGTATCTACTTCAACGAAAAGGGCGCTTCTCAGAGAGGCAGCGTCTGCATCTATGACCGCGCACATTCCGCTATCCAGCTGGCAAACCGTGAGGACTTCGACTGGGACAAGATTTTCGACGGTGCTGAATGGTTCCATTTCACTGGCATTACTCCCGCACTGGGCGCCAATGTCGTGGAAATCTGCCGCGACGCATGTAAGGCTGCCAAAGCCCGTGGCATCAAGATCTCCTGCGACCTGAATTACCGCGGCAAGCTGTGGACCCGCGCTGAGGCCCGCGAGGCTATGACGGATCTTTGCCAGTATGTTGACGTGTGCATCTCCAACGAAGAGGATGCCAAGGACGTATTCGGCATCGAGGCTGAAGCCACCGACATCTATGCAGGCGAGCTGAACCACGAGGGCTACAAGTCTGTTGCCAAGCAGCTGGCTGACAAGTTCGGCTTTGAGAAGGTTGCAATCACCCTGCGCGAGAGCCACAGCGCATTCGACAACGGCTGGAGCGCCATGCTTTACGATGTGGCTTCCAACGAGTACTGCTTCTCCAAGAAGTACGAGCTGCACATTATCGACCGCGTTGGTGGTGGCGACAGCTTCGGCGGCGGTCTGATTTACAGCCTGATGAACGGCAAGTCCACCCAGGCTGCTGTTGAATTCGCAGTTGCCGCTTCCGCACTGAAGCACTCCATCGAAGGCGACTACAACATGGTCACCGTGGCAGAAGTGGAAAAGCTGGCAGGCGGCGACGGCTCCGGCAGAATCCAAAGATAAGGAGTACATCATGGCAAACGAAGAAATGCTGCAGGAAGAGGAACAGACCAGCATCATCACCCTCACCGACGAAAACGGCAAGGATCAGGATTTTGAGTACCTTGACTGTATCGACTACGAGGGTAAAGAATATCTGGTGCTGATGCCCGCTGACGAGCTGGCAACGGAAATCGTCATTCTGGAAGTGGAGCCCGTGGACGAGGAGAATGAAAACTATCTGTCCGTACAGGACGAAGTGCTTCTTAACAATGTCTACGCCATCTTCAAGGAGCGATACAAGGACATCCTCACTTTTGAAGATTAAATGAAAAGACGGCTGCAATGCAGCCGTCTTTTTTATTCGCAATGCTTTTCCTTACATTCATCACAGCAGTTGCCCCGGGGCTTAAACTGCAGCTCCTGGGTCTTGGTGGTTACCGTAGTGCAAGGCGCAATAGACTCGGTGATAAAGGTAGATGAGCCAATAACGCAGCCTGCGCCGATTACCGTATCGCCACCCAAAATGGCAGCGTTAGCATAGATCGTCACATTGTCTTCAATGGTAGGATGGCGTTTCTTACCACGCAGGCTCTGACCGCCACGGGTGGAAAGACCGCCCAGGGTCACACCCTGATAGATCTTCACATTTTCACCGATCACCGTTGTTTCACCGATAACGATGCCCGTACCGTGGTCAATGAAGAAAAACTTACCGATTGTCGCACCAGGGTGGATATCGATGCCCGTAACGCTGTGGGCATGCTCCGTCATCATTCGGGGAATCAGCGGCACTTTCATAATTTCCAGTTCATGAGCAAGCCGGTACACCGTAATAGCGAAAAGTCCGGGATAAGAGAAAACGATCTCATCCTTACTGGTTGCAGCAGGATCGCCGTCAAAGGCAGCCTGCAGATCCGTCTGTACCACAGCCCGCACCGCAGGAATGGTCTGCAAAAATTGCAGGCACAAAGCTTTACCCTGCTCATCATCACCCACCACCAGACCGATCTGACGGCTGAGGTGATACATTACATCCTCGATAAGCATGGAAAGATTGTGCTTAGCATTATACACCCGGTAATTCTTGTCGCGGGTATAGCCGGGAAATACGATCCGGCAGAGCTTTCCAATGATGTCGATTACTGTATCCTTATCCGGCTGACGAGAAACATCGATCTTGTCAATATCCCGGTTGTTGCTGTAGTCATTGAGAATGGAATCCACAACGTTTTCGATTTGCTGCTGGGTAGAATCCATGGTCATACCTCCTTCAGCTTACTTTTCTTGGTTATATCACAGCAGTTGTCTAAAGTCAAGAAAGAAGGGTGTGTCTTTCGACACACCCTTTTGTATTTTAGTCTTCAATTCTGCGGATCTGCGCACCCAGCTCTGTCAGTTTTTCGATGAGCTGCTCATAACCGCGCTCCACATAGTGAATATTCTTGACCCAGGTAGTTCCCTCCGCTGCAAGACCGGCAATCACCAGCGCCGCGCCTGCACGCAGGTCATGGGCACTGACGGTAGCACCATAGAGGGTATCTGTGCCGGTAACAATGGCTGTCTTACCACTGATCTGAATATCCGCGCCCATACTCTCAAGCTCCGAGCAGTAGCCGAAGAAGCGGGTCTCGTACACACTTTCCGTCAGCCGGCTGACACCGGATGCCAGAGACATACACACGCACAGCTGCGCCTGCATATCCGTTGGAAAACCGGGATAAGGATGGGTCTTAACCGTCGTATGGCGCAGGGGTCCTAACCGCTTGACACGGATGGCATCGTCATAATTGATGATCTCCGCACCCATTTCTGCCAGTTTGCTGGTAATACACTCCATGTGCTTGGGGATAACATTTTTAACCAACACATTGCCGCCGGTAGCAACCGCTGCAGCGATATACGTACCCGCCTCGATCTGGTCGGGAATGATGGCATATGTACCACCCTGCAAGAACTCCACGCCCTTGATCTTAATGGTATCTGTACCAGCGCCGGAGATCCTTGCACCCATGGTGTTCAGGAAGTTGGCAAGGTCAACGATATGGGGCTCTTTTGCCGCATTTTCAATAACCGTCTGACCGGGAAGCAAAGCTGCTGCGATCATAATATTCACCGTAGCGCCAACGCTGACAACGTCAAGGCTGATACGGTTACCCTGCAATCCATTGGCACCGGGCTCCATGGTCACATAGTCTTCCGTTTCTTCGACATCTGCACCCAGCGCAGCAAAGCCCTTGATATGTTGGTCAATGGGGCGGGATGCAAAGTTACAGCCGCCGGGCAGCGCCACATGGGCACGACCAAACCGACCAAGCAACGCACCCATCAAATAGTAGCTGGCGCGCAGCTTACGCACAAGAATCTCATCGGGGACGGTGTTGGTCACTTCCGTGCTGTCAACCACCACTGTGCCTGCCTCGGGGTATTCAATTTTAACACCCATGCCCTCCAAAATGGACAGCAGGATGCGAACATCGGAAATATCCGGCACATTTTCGATCCGGCATTTGCCGCTGACGAGAAGTGCCGCCGGCAAAATCGCCACAGCCGCGTTTTTCGCACCGCTGATGGTAACAGAGCCGTTAAGGGGCGTGCCGCCCTTTATTTCATATCTGGCCAAGGAAAATCCTCTCCTTGCAAATTATTAGGAAAAACTGTATTTTACAGTTAACTAATTATATCATAGCTTTGTGATTATGTAAAGTACAATTTCATCTTCTCAAGCCCTTGGGGTAGTGATTTTTTAAAACGCTGCCGTCGCCCTTACCCCAGCCGATAGAGAAGCCTCCTACAGTTACAAGGCACCAGCCTTTTTTGTTAGATGCCACCACATCGCCGTGCATATATGCCGCAATTTCCTTGCTTTCCGGTGCAAAATCGCAAGAATTCCGACATTTTTCCAGCCAAAGTGCCAATGCGTGGGCAGGCTCAAACCGGTTTTTCAGCTGAAGACCCAGCTCCAGACCCGGTCGCAGCACCTTTATTCCCCGGATATCCGGCATATCCTGGGGTGCCCAGTAAAGGCTCTGTCCAAATTGCACCGGCTTACCCTCCGGCAGGGTAATATCCATTTCCTTTGCAAAATCCAACCATTCTCTGGGCAGTTTTCCGCCGAAACTGTCCATTTCCGGTGTTTCCTCATCCCCTGCCTTGCGCAGGACTGCGGCAAAATGACCTTCTCCCAGCAGCTTATGGGGCCACATGCGGTACATTCCCGGCTCCACCTCATCAAACCAAGGTGCGTTGATTTTCTCCAGCGTAAATTCCGGATGGCGCTGCAAAAATGCATGCACCGCCATCTCATCCTCTTCCGGTGCGAAGGTGCAGGTGGAATACACCAGCCGACCGCCGCTGCGCAGCAGCAGCGCTCCGGAGTCCAAAATCTCCGCCTGCCGGCGGGCGCACATCTCAACCGTTTCGACGCTCCAATCCGTCACCGCCGCCTCTTCCTTGCGGAACATTCCCTCACCGGAGCATGGCGCGTCGATGAGCACACGGTCAAAGTAACCCGGCAGTTTTTCCGCAAGGCGCTGGGGATGCTCGTTGGTCACCAGCGCATTTGCTACACCCATGCGCTCGATATTGCGGCTGAGAATTTTCGCCCGCTTGGGGTTGATCTCGTTACAAAGCAAAAAGCCCTCGCCCATCATTCGACCGGCAATTTGAGTGGTCTTGCCGCCGGGTGCTGCGCACAGATCGCAAATGCGCTCACCGGGCTGGGGGTCTAAAAGCTGCACCGGCGCCATGGCGCTTGCCTCCTGCAAATAGTATACGCCGGCTTCGTGGTAAGGGTGCAGACCCGGTCTTACCTCGGGATCATAGTAGTAACCCATAGGCTCCCACGGTACATTTTTCTGAACAAAGGGCAGCTGCGGCTTCTCCCCTTTCAGAGGGTTAAAACGCAGCGCCACGGCTCTGGGACGCTCCAGACTTTCCAAAAATGCCGGATAATCCGCACCCAGCTGTTTCTCCATTCGAATCAAAAATTCCTGCGGCAGCATCTGCTTGCCTCCTTCTTGCGTATTAAAGCAATTTCTCCAGTGCGGCAGCAATGCCGTTATCGTTGTTGGAAAGGGTCACCAGATCCGCAGCCGCTTTCACTTCTTCGGCTGCGTTGCCCATTGCCACACCCACACCGGCTGTCCGGAGCATGGGGATATCATTGGCAGCATCGCCAAAGGCGATGACATTTTCCGTTTTGATCCCCAAAACGCTGCAAATATCCCGTATTCCCTGCCCTTTGTTGATGGTTTTGGGAATGACCTCCAGATAAAAGGGCGCCGTCTGCACCACTGTCAGCGTATCCGGCAAAAATGCTGCGATTTCCCTTTGCACCGCAGCTAGCTGCTCCGGCTGCACCGACATGAGGATCTTCACCGGTGCAAAGGACAGAAACTGCTCCAAATCCCCTACGACCGTGCATTCCATGGCATTGTTTTTGCACTCATAATCCACCTTGTAGCCGTTGGAATCGGTGACATAGAACCGCGCGCCGTCATCCAAAATCGGGGTCACCGGCAGCTGCTTCAAAAACCGCAAAACCTGCTTGGTCTGCAGAATATCCATAGCTGTTTCAAACAGCACCTTGCCACTTGCCGCATCCACAATCCGCCCACCGTTATAGGACATCAGAATACCACCGTAGTCCTGCAAGTGCAGGATATCCCGCTCCTTAAAAAGTCCCGGCGAGGGTCTTGCCGACGCCAGCGCCAGCCGGATACCCTTTTTTTGCGCCTGCATCAATGCACGTTTTGTCTTTTCCGTGATTTGCTTTGCATCGTTATTCAGCGTTCCGTCCAAATCCATGGCAATGAGTTTGCAATCCATCAGCCCACCTCTTTCATCTTTTTGTTATCATAGCACATCCGCGGGCAAAAACCAATCCATAAAATTACTCCTTTTTTGATAACCCCCTTGAAATATTCGCTATTATGCGCTAAAATGTATTTGTAAAAATATGGCGGTGCAACCGCCAGGAAAATAAGGAGTGCTTTTACTATGTCTATGGAAGTTTTAGTCGAAACCTCTGCCCGTCATGCCCACATCACCCAGGAGCATCTGGAAATCCTGTTCGGCAAGGGCTACGAGCTGACCAAGAAGAAGGATCTGTCCCAGCCCGGTCAGTACGCATGTGCTGAGCGCGTGGACGTTGTCGGTCCCAAAAAGACTCTGGCCGGTGTTTCCATTCTCGGACCCGTCCGCCCCTCCACTCAGGTTGAGCTGTCCCTGACCGACGCCCGCAGCATTGGTGTCAATGCTCCCGTTCGCGAGTCCGGTGACATCGCAGGCTCCGGCGCTTGCAAGCTGGTTGGTCCCTGCGGCGAAGTTGAGATCTCTGAGGGTGTTATCGCTGCTAAGCGCCACATCCACATGACCACTGCTGATGCTGCTAAGATGGGTCTGGAGGACAAGCAGGTCGTTTCCGTTAAGATCCCCTCCGCCAACGGCCGTGAGCTGATCTTCGGTGATGTTGTTGTCCGCGTCAGCGACAAGTTCGCTCTGGCTATGCACATCGACACCGATGAGTCTAACGCTGCTGCTCCCAGCGGCATGGGCGAGATCATCAAGTAAGAAATACCTACATAAAAACCACCGTCATTTGACGGTGGTTTTTTTCATAGTAAAAGCGGTGCAACCGAAGCTGCACCGCTTTGTATTTTATTCTTCGTCGTTCTTAGCTTCGTCGATGATCTTCTGCTGATTTGCCTTGGGCACTTCCTCGTAGCGCTCGAAGGTCAGCGTAAAGGAGCCGCGGGCCTGGGTCATTGCGCGCAGATCGATGGCATAAGAAGCCATTTCAGCCATGGGAACCTCAGCCTCAACAACGGTGTTGCCGTCCTTGTCGGGGTTCATGCCCATAACGCGACCGCGGCGCTTATTCAGATCGCCGATGACGTCGCCCATGTAGCTGTCGGGAATGGTAACTGCCAGTGCGCCGACGGGCTCTAAGAGCGTGGGCATTGCATTGGGCATTGCTTCCTTGAAAGCAAGGATGGCTGCCAGCTTAAATGCCATTTCGTTGGAGTCAACAGGGTGGTAAGAGCCATCATACAGAACAGCCTTCAGACCAACCATGGGATAGCCAGCCAGAGGACCCTTCAGAATGGCTTCCTGGATACCCTTTTCAACAGCGGGGTTGAAGTTCTTGGGAACAGCGCCGCCAACAACTTCCACATCAAAGATCAGCTCGTCCTGCTCTTCCTGGGGCTCGAAACGGACCCAGACATCACCGAACTGACCGGAGCCGCCGGTCTGCTTCTTATGACGGCCATGAGCTTCGACCTTCTTCTTGATCTTCTCGCGGTATGCAACCTTTGCGGGTGTCAGAACTGCGTCAACACCAAAACGGCTCTTCAGCTTGGCAACCAGCACATCCAGCTGCTGATCACCGGCGCCGGACAGCACCAGCTGGTGAGTCTCAGCATTGTTGACCAGAGTGAAGGAAGGATCTTCTTCGTTCAGACGGTTAAGACCAGTACCGACCTTTTCTTCCTGACCCTTGACCTTGGGAGCAATGGCCTGGGAGTAGCAAGGTGCAGCATAAGGAATGCCCTTCAGGCTGACGACCTTTCTGGGGTCACACAGGGTATCGCCGGTCTTTACCTTGTCCATCTTGCCGATGGCACCGATGTCGCCGCAGGAAAGTTCCTTAATTTCGGTGTTCTTCTTGCCGCACATGGTGTAAAGACGGCCCAGCTTCTCGGTCTCACCGGTACGGGAGTTAACGAGAGTGGTGTCGGAATTGATGGTGCCGGACAGGACCTTAACAAAGGAGTACTTGCCGTACTGATCGGAAACGGTCTTCCAAACAAAGGCAGAGGGAACACCGCCGGGAGAAACAACGAATTCCTCGGTAGTGCCGTCAGCCAAAGTTGCCTTGTGGTAGTTGCCCTCAATGGGGTTGGGCAGCAGGTCGATGATATGATCCATCAGCATGAGGCTGCCCAGGCAGGTCATGCCGGAGCCACACAGCACAGGGAACAGGCTCAGCTCCTTAACACCCTGGTGCATGCCCTTGATCATTTCTGCATAAGTAAAATCGTCGCCCTCGAAGAAGCGGTCCATCAGAGCCTCGTCGGTCTCAGCAACAGCTTCCTTCAATGCATCGTTGAATTCCTCGATAACAGAAAGCTTGTCCTCGGGAACCTCGATTTCAACACGCTTCAGGTTCTGCATCTCGTAAGCGCGCTTATTAAGCACATCGATGATGCCGGTAACCTTCTTACTTGCATCCCAAATGGGAACGACAACGGGAGCGATCTTATTGCCGTACTTCTCGCGCAGAGCCTCGAAGGTGGCATTGTAGTCAGAATTATCCTCGTCTACCTTGGAAATGTAGATGAAGCGGGGCATATTGCGCTCTTCGCAGTACTTCCAAGCCTTCTCAAATCCGACAGTAATGCCGTCCTTGGCGCTCAGCACCAGAATTGCAGCATCTGCCGCACGCAGGGCTTCCACAACTGCGCCGGAAAAATCAAATGCACCGGGGGTATCCAGCAAATTGATCTTGGTGTTGTTGTATACCAAAGGTACCACAGAAGTGGAAATAGAAATATTTCTGCGGATTTCCTCGGGATCAAAATCACAAACGGTGTTGCCGTCGGCATTCTTGCCCATACGGTCGATGGCACCGGTCATGTAAAGTAAGCTCTCAGCAAGAGCACTCTTGCCGCTGCCACTATGGCCCAGCAAGCAAATGTTGCGAATGGAATTGGCTGTGTACATGGTTAACAATCTCCTTTCGTGGTGCATAGCACCGCAATAAAGACATTATACACGAAAGGATGGAAGATTTCAATGCCCAATTTTGTCAGAATGCAAAATTGGGTAAAATGGCAGATGGACATTTGTTCTTCTGTGCAAAACAGACAAAAATCCCGGCAGCTGTCAGGGCTGCCGGGCTCTTTTTTTATACAATTCGCGTCCACTCTGTGATCAAAACACCGGGAATCAGCCAGATAAGCTCATACAGTAAAAGGTTTGCCGGTGTCAGCAAATGCGTGGCATTGACTACGATCAGTGCCAGCACGATCAGAAGTCCCAAAATGCCGCCCAGCATATGAATTACTACACCCAATGTGCTTGCGCTGCGCAAAGCTCTGGCGCCGGTAACTGCAAATGCAAGGGATGCCAAGCCTTCTTTCGTGGTCATGGCACTGGCAGGAGTGCCCTCCTCCGGCTGGATTTGTGACAGCTGCTGCCGGGTCTGCCGGTCAGCAAAAACGATGCGCCGTGTGTTTACACCGAACTTACCCCGCAGGAAGCCTTCCGTGATCATAAAATCACCGGCTGTCAGCACCGGGGTCAAGCCGCGATAGCCGCACAGGGTCGTAAGCCCCGTAGCCGCAACCTTGACCTTATTATAAGTCACCGCAAACACGCCGCTGAATGTGCCGTCGATGGCAACATACACTGCCTGACTAACACGAGTGCCCTCCGGAACTTCAACACCCATACTCTGCAGGAAGGACATGGTGCCAGCCAGCACTGCCTCTCCTTCAACATCGCCGCCGATGCCGCCGGAGTAGCTTTGGATATTGCCGGCTTCATAGTGATAACCGCTTCTGCTTTCCAGCAGCTGCATAAACAGTGGTGCCATACCGCCGCCGTTTGCAACGATCAAAGCTGTAGCATATGCCACCACCTCGTCCGGCTCCCGGGTTCCGTAGAATTTCACACCGTTAAGCTTGGCTGCACCAGCAGGGAACAGATCTGTATCCGTAATCGGAAACACACCGTTTTGGCTCAGCTTCTTCACACCCTGCCAGCCGCAGATCACAGTGCCGAGCTTATAAAGTCTGCGCTCCAGCAGAGCCATCGGTCTGGAAAGGGTAATGTAGGAAGTGGCAGGCAGCGCAACAAGCAATGCTGCGCTGAAGCTTTGAATACCCGTAGCCGCGCCCCGCAGCACCCACGCCAGAATACCAACACCGAAGCTTACAAACAGAGCCACAAGTGCATAAACAGAAATCGTCCTTTCCACACCGGAGGGTGCATTGTAGTGGTCCATAAAGTCCTCCACTTGACCCTCTGCCCGCACAAAGGCAGGTCGTCCGTCATAAGCATCGTCTGCGCAGGTTATTCCATCCAAACGGGTAGCCTTGCGCATGGTATCCATCTGTGCAATCTCTGTGTTGCGCTTTTGATAGGCGCTCCACAAAGACATTGCCATATTCACGCTAAAAAGACCGCAGCACGGAATGCGCAGATATTTGAGGCAAACAATACCATCTGCACAGCAGGCAGCAAAGCTGAAAAGCAGCAGCGTATTCAAAGAGAAGCGCTTGTGGATCAAGTCCGAAAAACCATCGATCAGCTGATAGCTGCCCAGCATAGCCGAAAGCAGCAAGCTGAGAAACTGTCCGTAAACCAGCAGCCGGATCCGTTCCTCTCCGACCATTCCCAAAGCATGCATTGCCGTGGCGCCCACAGACAGCACCGCCACGATCAAATTCAAAAAGATTACAACCTGCAGCTTTCCAACACCTTTTTCAGACAGCTCATAGTACCGCTTTTCCGGACCGTTGACCAGCTTACGCTTCAGCTCCTGCAGGCGGCTCTTCGGGCGGAATACAATGGGCTCCGGCGGGATGTACTCACCAATGGGCTGCTCGTATTCCGGCTCCCACTCCTCAGAGTAGGGCTCTACCTTTTCCTCCGGCTGTGGAACAAAAAACGGCTCCTCCGCTGTTTCCTCGTCACCTACCGGGGTAAAACGAACGGTTGCACCGTCAATATCCTCGACGGTTTTTTCTTCATCCACAGCAGTGAAGCGGATGGTGGCATCGGCATTTTCCTGCTCGTGCTGCCGTACAGCCCGGGTAATATCCCCCAGGCGCACCGTATCGCCGGCAGATTGCTGCTGCACCGTCTCCTCCGGCACATTGCCATCCCAAACCCGGACATCTTCTTCCGGCTCCTGGGGCTTGGCAGCATTTTTATCTTCAAAACTGCCAAACTCTTTCAGAATATCTTCAAGGCTGAATTCTTCCTGGGGCTTTCTTTCCTTTTCGTCCATAAAAAACCTCCTTAGCCTTCAAGACGCTGGCGCACCGCTTCATAAAGAAGGATCGATGCCGCAGCAGACGCATTCAGAGATGAGATTCTGCCCTTCATGGGAATATGCACGGTCACATCGCAATTCTTGCGGACCAAGGGACTCATGCCGTCGCCTTCGTTGCCGATGACAATGCCGGCAGGCATTGTCAAATCTGCCTTGTACATAGGAATCGAGCCTTCTGCCGCTGTGCCGAAGATCCAAACGCCCTTTTCCTTTAACTCTGCGATGGCATTGTTGATGTTATTGACCCGGGCAACCTTCATATACTCCACCGCACCGGCAGATGCCTTGGCGACAGTTGCCGTCAAGCCAACACTGCGGCGCTTGGGAATGATCACACCATGGGCGCCGGCACATTCCGCGCTACGCATGATCGCGCCCAAATTATGGGGGTCTGTCAACTCGTCACAAATGACGATGAGGGCATTCTCCCCTCTTGCGGCAGCCTCTTCCAGAATGTCATCAATGCTGCAATACTCGTGGGCAGCTGCCAACGTGATAACACCCTGATGAGCATGAGTGGTGGACATAGCATCCAGCTTCCGCCGGTCTACCGGCACGACCACCGCACCGGCTTCCTTTGCTTGCGCGGCAAGGCGCTGCAGTGCCCGGTCCGTTTCTCCGGATGCAATAAAAACTTTATCAATTGTCCGTCCGCTGCGCAGAGCCTCAGTCAAAGCATTGCGGCCTTCCAGCTGACCCTCGATCTCCTCTACGGGAGCGCTGGGCGCATTGCGACGTCTTTTTTCGTACATAGCTTTCAACTCCAAACATGCAGTTATTTCTATACAGCATATATTATAGCAGACTTTTCCACAACCGACAACTGGTAATTTCCCAATGTTATCCTTCTCTTCATAAATCCTTAGGTTGATTTTTTGTTTTCCATTTATTATAATGTCTTGCGTACCAAATTCTTATATAAAGGAAATGGAAAATGAAAGCCAAAAAGAAGAATAAGAACAAAAATCGCAATCAGCGTGTTGCCGTAAAGACTCCCGTCCGTCCTGCCGTTCATCCGGCGGTGCAGGTGGGTTTGAACATCGCGCTTTGCATATTGATATTGATAGGGTTTGTGTGCTTTTTCTCTGCATGGTGGTATGTGCGGGTCTACGGACGAATCGGATTTGACTCCGTTCTATATACCATAACCTCCAATCTTGGCGGTGTGCAGTCCAGTTTGGTCATCAGCTATCTGACAACCGGCGCTCTGCCTGCTGTTGCTTGCAGCGCAGGAGTATGCATACTCCTGTTCTTCCTGAAAAGGAAGAACAAGCCGATTCTTAAGCGCTGGATTGCGGTTACTGTAAGCATTGTTTTAAGTCTGGGTCTGATCGTACACGCTGCATTTAATGTGGAGCTGGTAGACTATATTATCGCCAGCGGACAGAACTCCTCCCTCTTTGCCGCGGAATACCGGGATCCCGGCAGCACCAACATCACCTTCCCCCAGCAAAAGCGGAATCTCATTTATATCATGCTGGAATCCATGGAAACCACCTATCTTTCCGAAGCCGAGGGCGGCGCACTGGAGACTAACATGATCCCCGAGCTGACCCAGCTGGCAGATGAGAATCTGAATTTCTCCCAAAGCTCCGGCATCGGCGGATTCCAGGAAGTTCCCGGTTCCGGCTGGACTATTGGCGCTATGGTCGCCCACACCGCGGGTGTGCCGCTGAAAACCCCCAGCAATCTCTCCGACCGGTTCAACGGCTACGGCAAAGACGGCATTTTCCTGCCGGGTCTTACAAGCCTTAGCGACATTCTGCACGAAAACGGCTACAATCAGGCTTTGATGGTTGGCTCTGATGTCCGCTTCGGCGGCAGAGATGCCTACTATAAATCCCACGGCGTTGATAACATCTATGATCTCTACACCGCCCGGGAGGATGGCATTATTCCCAGCGACTATTTCGTTTGGTGGGGCATGGAGGATGTGCATCTATTTAAATATGCCGCAGAAAAGCTCACCGAAATGGCAGCCGCAGAAGAGCCTTTCGCCTTTACCATGCTGACCGTGGATACCCACCATGTGGGCGGTTATAAATGCGAGTTGTGCGAAAACGACCACGCAGAAAACTATGAAAATGTTATGAGCTGCTCCAGCCGGCAGGTCTATGACCTCGTCCGGTGGATCCAGGCCCAGGATTTCTATGAAAACACCACCGTCATCATAACCGGCGACCACCGCACCATGGACAATGGCTATATTTCCCGAAATGTTAAGGAAGATTACACCCGCCGGGTCTACAACTGCTTTATCAATTCTGCAGCAGAGCCTGCTCAGGCTAAGAATCGGGAATTTACCACCGTGGATATGTTCCCCACCACCTTGGCAGCTATGGGTTGCACCATTGAGGGCAACCGTCTGGGTCTGGGCACCAACCTGTTCTCCAACGTCCCCACGCTTGCCGAGATTATGGGCTACGATCCGTTTATCGAAGAAGTGGGAAAAGAGTCTGCCTATTACGCTACCCACTTTTTTGTAGAAAAATAAATCCCCATCCGCAGCCATTTTGGCTGCGGATGCCGTTTTTTGGCGCAAATTAACAGAAAATTTACCGACAATCCAAGAATCATTCATTGCTACTGCTCCAAAAATATGATATGATAGCTAAAAATATGGAAAGAAAGCCCAAGGAGGCAGAAAATATGAACCAAAACAACGATCCCAAGCGGGACAACAAACCCGACGGCAAACGCCCGAAAGGCAATATATGGATCACGCTGATCATCTCTGTTGCCATCATTTTGATCATCAGCTCCGTATACAATGCCATCGTCGGCAGCCAGTATAAACAGACAAGCTATACCGATTTTCTGAACGCATGGGAAGCCGGACAGCTGGAGGAAGTGGAAATCCAGCACGACCGGATCATCTACATGACCAAGGAAGAAACCGCTAAGCCTGCAAATCAGCAAAAGGCTTGCTTCACAGGACTTCCCAGCGGCGATATTCTGGAGCTTGCAAATCAGTTGGATGCCGCAGGTATCAAGGTGAATAAGACCATCGTGGAAGACAACTCCACCATCATGCTGATCCTTTACTATGTCCTCATGTTTGCACTGCTCTTTGGCGGCATGACCTTCATCAGCAAGCGCATGGGTGCCGGTGGCATGGGCAGCTTCGGTCAGAGCAACGCCAAGGTCTATATGGAAAAGCAGACCGGTGTTACTTTTAAGGATGTTGCCGGCCAGGATGAGGCAAAGGAATCCCTGCAGGAGATCATCGATTTCCTCCACAACCCCAAAAAATACACCGAGATCGGCGCAAAAATGCCCAAGGGCGCTTTGCTGGTTGGCTCTCCCGGTACCGGTAAGACACTGCTTGCAAAGGCAGTTGCCGGTGAAGCGGGTGTTCCCTTCTTCTCCATTTCCGGCTCGGATTTTGAAGAGATGTTCGTCGGTGTGGGCGCAAGCCGTGTCCGTAATCTCTTCCAGCAGGCAACCAAAGTCGCCCCGTCCATTGTTTTCATCGACGAAATTGATGCCGTAGGCCGCACCCGCGACAGCCGTTTCGGTACAAACGATCAGACCTTAAATCAGCTGCTGGGTGAGATCGACGGCTTTGACTCCACAAAGGGTGTCGTGATCCTGGCAGCAACCAACCGCCCGGAGATTTTGGATAAGGCGCTGCTGCGTGCCGGTCGTTTTGACCGCCGGATCATCGTTGACAAGCCCAATCTGCAAGGTCGTTTGGACACCTTGAAAGTCCACACCCGCAAGATCAAGCTTTCCGAGGATGTGGATCTGAAGAAGATCGCTCAGGCCACTGCCGGCGCTGTCGGTGCTGATCTTGCAAACCTTGTGAATGAAGCAGCCCTTCGCGCTGTCCGCAACGGACGGCAAGCTGTGAATCAGGAAGACCTTTTGGTCTCCTTCGAAACTGTCATTGCCGGCACAGAAAAGAAAAACACTGTGCTTACGGATACGGAAAGACGGCTGGTTGCCTACCACGAGGTTGGTCACGCGCTGGTTGCCGCTTTGGAAAAGCACTCCCAGCCTGTTTCCAAGATCACCATCGTCCCCCATACCTCCGGCGCGTTGGGCTATACCATGCAGATGCCCGAGGAAGAAAAGTTCCTGCACACAGCTGACGAATTGATGACAGAGCTTCGCACACTGGTGGGCGGCAGAGCCGCAGAAGCTGTTGTGTTCAATGTGAAAACCACCGGCGCTGCCAACGATATTCAGCGGGCTACCGCCCTTGCCAAGAACATGGTTGCTCAGTACGGCATGAGCGAAAAGCTTGGGCTGATGGCACCGGCAAGCGTGCAGCATGAGTACCTGGACAGCCAGGCATATATGGACTGCGCCCAGAACACTGCCGCAGATGTGGACGCGGAAGTCAAGCGTTTGCTTGACCAGGCTTACGCAGATGCCAAGCAGCTGCTGATGGACAACCGGGCGCTGCTGGATGAGATCTCCGAATATCTGCTGACAAAGGAAACCATCACCGGCGACGAGCTGATGGCATATGTCAATGCAGACAAAGCTGCTAAGGAAGCCTCCACCGAAGAAATTGAAGAATAAAAAAAGGAGAGGCATTTGCCTCTCCTTTTTTGGTACACCGGAAGGGACTCGTTTGCATCTGCTCCCAACGGGAGCAGATAGAGGTTCGCCTCCGTCGAGCCGTCGGCGGCAACAGTCCACCGGACTGTTGCATTTGATCGTTCGAGTCCCTTCCTCTGCAAAAAATTAAACAGGATATCCCGAATGGGATATCCTGTTTAATGGTACACCGGAAGGGACTCGAACCCCCAACCCTCGGAACCGGAATCCGATGCTCTATCCATTGAGCCACCGGTGCATTTGCTTTTCAGCCAAGTTATTATAGCAAGCTTTGCCGCATTTGTAAAGAGGAGATTTTGGAAAATCCTCGACAAAAAGAGGAGGCTTTCGCCTCCTCTTCTTCATTATCAATCCAGCAGGCGCTTGAAGCCGCTGTTGCAAACCGGACCGCCGATCGCTTCCAGAATTGCTTCCTTTCCGCCCTTTTTAATGATCTCGCCGATCTGGCAGAACACCTTGTCGATGACCTCACGGTGCAGAGCCAGCACATCTTCCGTATGGGCAAGGGTAGGATAAATTGCATTGTTACCAAGGAAGCCTTCCTTCAGCATCAAGGCAGTATACAATGTCTTCAGCTCCAGCTTATTATCCATAAAGCTAAAATGGGCAAGACAAGGCACACCGGAACAGTCGATCTCAACACCGTTGCGCTGGGCTGCGTCCACCCAGTCCTTTTTCACGATTTCACCGATCTGATTGACATACTCCCATGCCCGGGTCTTTTCCATCTTGTCAAGGGTAGCAAGGGCTGCTGCAGGACCAACGCCCTCCGTCCAGTAAGTAGAGCTGATGAAGGAATTGTGGGCGCCCTCCATGGCAGCCTTCGTGCCGATAACAGCGCCGATGGGATGTCCGTTGCCCAGTGCCTTGGCAAAGACCGCCATATCCGGCTGCACACCCGTCAGCTTGTGGGCACCGCCAAAGCACAGACGGAAGCCGATGGTGATCTCGTCGAAAATCAGCAGTGCGCCGACCCGAGTAGCCTCTGCCCGGACATGACGCAAGAACTTTCCGTCGGGCATCACATGGCGGTAAGGCTCCATAATAACGCAAGCCAGCCGGTCGCCGAACTCTGCGATGATGGAATCAAAGCTTTCATAGTCTTCATAGACGCAGCTTAAGGTCGTGCCGGTCAGATTTCTGGGCACACCGGCAGGCTTCAAGCCCGGCAGCAGCAGGTCATCAAGACCCTTTTCGTTGCTCAGATTGGCAGCAAGATACCAGTCCGTCCAGCCGTGATAGCCGCAGATCAGCACCAGATCTCTTCCGGTAGTGGCGCGGGCAATACGCACCGCAATGGAGCAGATCTCGCCACCGCCACGGGCAAAGCGGACATTCTCTGCCCAGGGATGCAGCTCACACAGCCGGTCCGCCAGCATTACATCCTCGGCGTAGTTGAGGGTGCACATAGAGCCGTTTTGTACTCTGTCCACAACTGCCTTGGTCACATCGGGATCGCAATAACCCAGCATGCAGGAGCCGATGCCGTTGGTAGTCATATCGTAATAATGCTTGCCGTCCAGATCCCAAACCTCGCAGCCCTTTGCCTTGGCTGCATATGCAGGCCACTGGCCGGGCGCAAACTGTTCGGGGCTTTTGCTCAAAAGCTGAACGCCGCCGGGGATGCGCTTTTTGGCATGGGTATAAAGCTGCTGTGTCTTAGACATAGGAATCCCTCCAAATTGTTTTTCTTTATCATAACAGAGAGCAAAATTCTTGTCCATGTTAAAATGTGCCATGTTTTTGACCCCATGTCCAATTTTCACAGCTTTCGCGAAATTCCATAAAAATGCCTTCTTCCCTCTTGTTTTTTTGACAGCACCCGGTTATAATAGGGAAAGAAATGCTATAGGAGGTCATATCATGGCTGTTAAAATCGAAAAAGAAACCATCATCGGCGATGTTTTGGATATTGCCCCCCAGGCTGCTCCTTTGTTCTTCGCCATCGGCATGCATTGCCTTGGCTGCCCCTCTTCCCGGGGTGAGACCGTTGAGGAAGCCTGCATGGTTCACGGCATCGAGGTAGATTCCTTCCTCGCTCAGCTGAACCATTTCCTGGAAGCTTACGAAGCAGACCAGGCTGAAAAGAACGGCTAAGAATGCGGCTGTGCCATCCCGACTTTGCCGGGATGGCTTTTCTTTTAGGAGGAGACTTATGAAGCTTCCCATTTCCAACCGGCTGCTTGCCTGCGCAGCAGCTGTTCTCAAAGGTGACCGGATTGCAGACATCGGATGCGACCATGGCTATCTTTCCATCCATCTGCTGCTTTCGGGTATTGCGCGCAGCGCCATTGCATCAGATGTAAAAGAGCAGCCCCTGCTGTCAGCCGTCCGCAATGCTGAAAAATACGGCGTTCGCGACAAAATGGAATTCTACCTTTCTGACGGTGTGCGTAATATCCCCCACGATTTTGACAGCATGGTCTGCGCCGGTATGGGCGGCGACACCATGATTTCCATTTTGGAAGCCGCCCCCTGGCTGAAAGACCGCAAATATCGATTGATTTTGCAATGCCAGTCCAAAACGCCCATGCTGCGCCGGTATTTATCCGATTCCGGCTATCAAATCAGCAAAGAAACGGTACTGCGGGACGGCAGATTCCTTTACACCGTCATGGAGGTTACCTACGCACCGGAAACACCTCGTCTTACCCCCGCGCAATGCTATTTCCCCCTCGTGCTTAAGGGGGAGGTTTCTGCCTATCACAAGTGGGTAACAGAGGGATTAAGAATCGTCACCGCCCATCAAAACGACCCCGAAAAAGAAGAAATTTTGCAGGAATTGCTAAAGGCAGGAGATAATTATGACCACAGTTAATGATATTTTGCAATTTGTTGAAGCCCTCGCCCCTACTTCTCTGAAAATGGAGTGGGACAATGTAGGTCTAAATTGTGGCAGCCGGAATGCCTCTGTCACCAAAATTATGGTAGCGCTGGATCCTTTTGAGCATGTGTGCAAGGAAGCGGCTGATTGGGGCGCTGACCTTTTGGTTACCCACCATCCGCTAATTTTCCAGCCATGGCCCATGGTGACCGACGATGCCGCAATCTGTCGGGGCATGATGGAACTGATTCGCCACAACATCAGCCACATCTGCGCCCACACCAACCTGGACTGTGCTGAAGGCGGCGTAAACGACGTGCTGGCAGCCACATTAGGGCTGCAAAACATCTCCACCGTTCCTACAGATGCCAATGCCATGCTGCGCATGGGCGATGTGGAGGAACAGGCATTGCCCGCTTTCCTGTCCCGGGTAAAAGAGGTCCTGGGTTGCCATGGTCTGCGCTACTGCGACGGTGGCAAGCCGGTACGCAAGGTAGCAGTAGGTGGCGGTGGATGCGCCAGCGGTCTATATGATGTCATCTGCGCCGGCTGTGATACCTTTGTCACCTCAGATGCCAAATATAATGATTTTTGGGATGCCCAAGAGCAGGGCTTGAATCTCATCGATGCCGGACATTTTTGCACAGAAAACCCGGTGATCCCGGTTTTGGCAGAAAAAATTGCCGCTGCGTTTCCGGAAATTGAGGTAAAACTCTCAAAAACCCATGCAGATTGCATGAAATTCTATTGATTTTTCTGTACAGTAGTGCTAAAATAGATGCGAAAAATTTCGAAGGGAAGATATACTTATGTCCGGACATTCCAAATGGCATAACATTCAAAAGACCAAGGGCGCGCAGGATGCCAAGCGTGCTGCCGCTTTCACCAAGATCGCCAAGGAGCTGATCGTGGCTGTTAAGGAGGGTGGCGGCATCACCGATCCTGCCAACAACTCCCGCCTTGCCACCGTTATCACCAAGGCAAAGGCTGCCAACATGCCCAACGACAACATCAAGCGCTGCCTTGAAAAGGCTGCCGGTGCAGGCGGTGGCGACAGCTACGAATCCATCACCTACGAAGGCTATGGTCCCGGCGGTGTTGCCGTGATCGTGGAGACCATGACCGACAACCGTAACCGTACCGCAGGCTCTATGCGCCACCACTTCGATAAGTACGGCGGCAATCTGGGCGCAAGTGGCTGTGTCAGCTGGAGCTTTGATAAGAAGGGCGTGCTGGTCATCGACAATGAAGATGGCGATTATGACGAGGATACTGTCATGATGGACGCCATGGATTGCGGCGCTGACGATTTTGAGGCTGAAGAAGATTGCTTCACCATCTACACCGATCCCGATGATTTCAATGCCGTGGCTGACGCGCTGGGTAAGAAGTACAGCTTTGCATCTGCGCAGATTGAAATGGTGCCTCAGAATTATCAGAAGCTGGAAACCGAGGAGCACATTTCCCTCATGGAAAAGCTGCTGGACATCATGGAAGATGATGACGACGTGCAAAACGTCTGGCATAACTGGGAGCAGGAATAATATTGAAAACAAAACACGCCTTTGCCATTTGGCAAAGGCGTGTTCTTTATTGTTTAATCCTCCAGCTTGTAGTCGATGGTGCAAAGCTCCTCGCCGGCATTTTGCAGACGGAGCAAAATGGCATCGCCGGGGGCAAGAGAAGCGCTGATGGCATTTACATTTTCGCTTACCAGGTGCTGCTTGCCGTCCTCGCGGCTAACTTCGTAAATGTTGTAAGCGCCCTTCAGCGGGATCTGAGCCTTCAGTTCCTTCTCAAACTCGCGGTTAAGAACCATCACATAGGTATTGCCGTAATCGTCAACGAGCTCACTTACGGATGTACGCTTGGGCAGATCACCTGCAAAGATTGCGCTATCTGCAATGTGGTCTTCGAACTTTTTATAGATCTCGCCGTACTTGCCGTAAACCTGCAGGTCGCTGCTGTGGTAAACAGCCTTGTTGGTCAGCGCCAGCAAGGTATTGCCCAAGGTCTTGAACTCGGCATGGATCTTCTTGTGATCGTCGTAGAAGTCGCCCTTATCGCCGTTGATGAGGATGGTGGTCTCCTTGGTAGGATACTCCGCATCCAAACCGTGATAATAACAAGTACCGGTGGCGGTGTAGCTCTGCAGACCCTTTGCGCCATACAACGCGCCGGCATACATCATCATGCGGACCATGGGGAAGGTCAGCTTCTCGGTGTGATAGACACCGCAGGCCTGGTAATAGAACCAGAAAGGCAGATCGTGCTTTCTTGCCAGGTTTCTTGCCACATACAGATCCAGCCACATGGGAGAATCATCCAGCTGCTTCTCGTCGGTATACACAAGACCGTCATAGAGTTTGCAGTAGTCGCCAACGGGATAGCAGTCCATGCTCAGCACCGGAGGCTCAACCTCACGCAAATACTCGTCAAAGGCATCATAGTACTGACCGTTATCCCATGTAGGGCCGGGGTTATAGCTGGGCGGGAACACGGAAAACAGCAGTGCTTCCGGATCGCACTCCAGCAAAATGTCAGACTGCCGTCTCGCCTCCTTGAAAAGGTAATCGCAGTAAGGCTCGTCCCAAACATAATAGCCGATGGTGTGCTTCTTTTCCTTCAAGATGGCGGCTGCCTTGCGGATATTTTCATCATCCACGGGGCGATCGTCGTGGCGGTGCATCATACCGCTGAACTGACTTAGATCCTGGAAGATCAGGTCGATGCCGTGCTTTTCGCACATTTCCACCGCTTCCCAAACCTTATCGTGAGGACCCCAGCCCACTTCCAGTAGGTTAAAGCCTACATCCTTTAAGCTTTTGATCACCTTATCCATATCGTGACCGATGCAGTTAAAGGTGGACAGCGCAAATTCCTTCTGCTTCCACTGAAAACGCTTATTGCCAAGGGGCTTGCGGAAAAAGGTTACATTTTTCATTGAGATCTCCGCCCTTTCATCATTGTGCTTACCGCCATTATAGTTGCCACCATCAGCAAAAGCAATACGATTGCACAAATTTACACAAAACTGGGCACAAAAATACAGCACCCTTCAAAGAGTGCTGTAAATTTCAGTTTATTCTGCGTAGAGGTCTTCCGTATAATAGGCGTTGCTGTCGGCGCAGCGACCTTGGGCGTCCACCACGGTCACGCGGACAAAGCCGTATTCCTCTGGAATCTCAAACACTGCTTCGTTAATGGTCTCACCCTTGGGGGCATAGACCGCCAGACCTCTGCGGTACTGGTGATTGCAGGTGATTCGCACTGCATCGGAGCAGGTCACATGAAGCTTGCCGTCTTCAAACCACAAATCCTTGATTTCAGGACCAAAGGATGCATAAAAATCGCCCTTTTCCAGCGCCTTTGTAATGGTGCGGTAGTCAAGCTTTTCTGCCCGGATCACGATCCAGCCGCCGCATGTATCTCTTCCTCTGCGGTGGTTATCGTCAGCGGCAATACAGTAAATTTTCCGTCCGTCCTGTAAGAGCGCGTCAAAATCTTTCGCATTATACTCGGGATAGCCCGCTTCCCAGCAGCCGTAGTTAAAGATCTCCATGGCATGCATGCCCTCATAGCGGCTGATCTCCCGGGCTGTTTCCCGAGACCATGCCGGATGATTGTAGGTAATGAAAAAGCCCGCTTCCCTGCCAAGCTTGATCATATGGTTGATGCATTCGGGGTTGTATTCCCGGCTCACCCGGGGTGTTTTTTCGTCATAGCACAGCAGATTCTTATGAACTTCCTCAAACTCATTGGGATAGCAGAAAGGTTGCTTTTTATTCTCCGGATCCAGCGCAACAAAGCACAAATGGGCACATTTTTGCATAGGATCATATTCTTCGCCCACATAAGCTTCGATCTCGAATCCGTTAAGGGCTAGGAAATTTTCATCGTTCAGTTCCGGATGCAGAATCATCAAATCGTGATCCGTAAAAGCCACCACGCTGTAACCGTGGGCGGTGTACTCATCTTTTACATCCTGCGGCGTCATATTGCCGTCAGACCATGTGGAATGACAGTGCAAATTTGCCTTGTAGCTGTTACCTTTTTTAGGCAGTAAATACTTTTTCATGCATGCCACCTCCTTCTTGGTCATGATAACAAACGGGATTTGCAATGTCAACAAGGGGCGAGAAAGTGTGTCCAAATTTACTGCAATTTGTATACAAAAATGCGGCGCATACCCTGCACCGCATTTTTCATCCTATTTCTTTCTTACGGTTTTCTACCATTGCAGCAATCGCATCCAGTGTCTTCGCATCCATTTCCGGACGCTGCAGCAAAGCTGCGATCAAGCCGGTCATTTCCGGCTTATAGCGATAGCTGAAAACGGTGTTTGCAAAATACTCTTCCCTGGTCATCGTGGGCAAAAATGTGCGACCGTAGGTCTTACTCCGTTTAACAAAGCCGTGTTCCTGAATAGCACCCTTATTCAGAAGACCATTCAACAGAATGTGCACAGAGCTATCCTTCCAGTTCTTTTCCTCCGAGCGCTCCAACAAGTCCGCACGGGACAGAGCAGTATCAGATTGCCAGAGGACATCCATGATTTCCATCTCACTTTTCGTTAGAACCATCGTTCCCCCTCCTCATGCGCTCCATTATATCGGTTTTGTCAAAATTTGTCAATTACACTTATGTATAATAAAACTTCGTTTTTCTTCCTATTTTTGACAGTTTTTACTGAACAACCAGTTTCGCAAAATTGTAGTTTTCCCACTTTTCGGGTATTTTAAACATAAAAAAACGGATCTGCCATTTGACAGATCCGTTTTTTTCTTTACCATTTTTTAGCCACCGAAGAAATCATCCCACCAATTCCAGCCATCATCCTGCTGAGGCTGTGTTGCCTGAGGCTGGGTAGCAACAGGTGCATCCACTTCGCTCTCCGGTGCCGGCTTTTCGTCCAGAATAACGGGCAATTCCAACTCAGCGCCGGCGCGCCACACAAGGATCACAGTCTTATCACCGGGGTTGAATTTGCCGAGAGCGCGGGTAAGACCGTTGACACTGTCCACCTCGTAGCCGCCAACGGCAATGATCATATCCTTAGCTCTTAAGCCTGCTTCTGCCGCGCAATAACCGGGAACGACCTCTGCCACATATGCACCCTGGGGGAAACCGAAGGCATCCATCACGTCCGGATTCATATCCATAACGCTGACGCCCAGATATGCACCGGTCACATAGCCAAAGTCGATCAGATCCTGCATCTTCTTAACCACATCGTCAATCGGGATCGCAAAACCAATGCTTTCAATGGAAGCACCGGAAGATGTGGTACCGGAATACTTTGCGGTAGTAATACCGATGACCTCACCGTTCATATTAAACAGCGGACCGCCGGAATTTCCGGAGTTGATGGCGGCATCGGTCTGGAGCATATTGATCAGCGTGCCGTCGGTAGAAACAGACTGGTCCTTTGCGCTGACATAGCCCACCGTAAGAGTAGCCGTTTCGTTGCCCAAGGGGTGACCGATGGCAACCACCTGATCGCCCACGATCAGATCGTCACTACTGCCGATTTTTGCCGGCTGAAAGCCGGTGGCTTCCACCTTCAAAACCGCCACATCGTTAGCCTGATCGTAGCCCACGATTTTGGCGGGGTACTCCTTCTCATCATGGGTATAGACGCTGATCTTGATTGCACCTTCTATCACATGATAGTTGGAAACAATGTAGCCGTCTTCCGAAATAATAAAGCCGGAGCCACCGGAGCCCGTATCCTTTGCAGCAACAGAAACCACGCTTTTGACATTCTGGGCATACACCTGTCCGGGGGTCATACCTTCGCCGGGGGTGTTGACTGTACCGGAAATGGAATTGCCGTTGCCGGTAAAGGAATTGTCCTGGATCTGCTGCTGCAGAGCTTGAATCTGCTTCCCAAAATCACCGTACAGTGCATTCATTCTGCCATTCCAGTAATCGTTGACGCAGAGCGCAGTGATTCCGCAGCCCGCTGCCACCAGCACAACCACCAGCACCGCAGCGATAATACGCTTGCCCAGCTTACCCGTCTTCCGGGGCTGCTTGGCAGGCTTTTGCCAGCTGTTTTCCTTGGGCTGCTCATTCACGATATAAGGAGAATCTGCAAAGGGAGATTCCTTTTTCTGCCGAACAGGTACTTCCTCTGTTATGACAGTCTCTTCTGTCACAGGCTCCTCCACCGCAATAGGCTCCTGCTCAGGGGCAGCGGGAATTACCTCGCCGTTAATTTCAAAGCTGTCGATCTCGTATTCGTTATCCATCGTCGTTCCTCCTTGGAGCGTACTTTACAGTATTATCATAAATGGGGATTGTAAAAAAAATATGTACATCCCCAAAACGTTTTTTAAACAAAAAGAAAGATTTTCCTTTAAGTTATACTATCATACCCGCAAATTCTCTATCCGTCAAGAAAAAACAAATGCGGCGGCATTCGCCGCCGCAAAGATACTCAGCGCTTACGGAAGGACTTGCAATCGGTGCACTGATCCATAGCAGGATCGGTCTCGTGGGTACCCACCAGAATCCGCTCCAGAGAGCAGTAGTTGGCATTGTCGCAGTGATATGCACAGGACTGTACGGTGCACTCAATGCTCTTGTTTGCATTCTCGTTCATTTTGATTTACCTCCTTCTTTTGAGATCAGGTTTATTATGTGATTTCAAAAAGAAGATAAAACATGGAAATTTTTTCCGACAAATTGCGGTTTGTCGGACACTAGGCCCCCTTGCCTAAAGGGGGCTGTCAGCCGAACAGGCTGACTGGGGGATATTTATGCCGCATAGCGGCATATCGCCCTGCGGGCGATGAATCCCTCCGTCCAAAATCAGAGATTTTGGACACCTCCCTTT
>JAZQHM010000003.1:0-29331 GCA_045540575.1 Faecousia sp.
AACCCCCTTGTGGCATCTAAGGCGCCACCAGTTGATTTTCTTAATTAATAACCCAATTTCTCAAAATCTGCGCGCCGCGCTTCCAGCGCATCGAGGAAAATGTTCCATCCATCCGGATTGATAAAGGGATTCTCTCCCGGATGCTCCAGCATATACTGCCTTTTTTCCAATGTGCAGTTATGATACGGATGGTTTCCCAGGAAAATATCCACCTGCCGTTTTCTTAGGGAAACAATGGTTTTTCTCAGTATTTCCAGCATATCCGGATCCAGCTCGTACTGCGCCAAAAATTCTTTGTACAGCGTCAGAAAGCCCACGCCGCCGAAATAGCCGACCTTTTGCACACTTTCGCCATCCGTTGCCTCAAAGAAAAAGCTCATCGTACCGGGCGTATGTCCCGGCGACAAAACACAATGGATCTGTGTATTGCCCAGAGAAATGACATCGCCATCTTGAATGGTAATGTCGGGATAGCAGATCTGATCCTCTTTGCCCGGTGCTAAATGCATCAGTGCACGCTCCGGCATTTGCCGAATCAGCTGTGTATCCACCTCGCTCATGTAAACCTTCACTCCATAACGGCTGCGCAGCCGATCACCGCCGCCAAAATGGTCAAAATGACCGTGGGAATGAATGAGGATCTTATTATCTGACAGCGCAAAGCCCAGCTTTTCAATTGAGGCGATCAGCCCATCATAATTATGGGAATAGCCGCTGTCAAAGAGGATCAGCCCTTCCCCAGTATCCACAAGGTGCATACACACCTTCCGGTCGCCTACATAATATAGATTGCCAAAGATCCGGAAGGGCTCGATGGTATATTTCGCAGGATTTTGATAAAAATCCGCCAATGCCGGCAGGAAACCACCCATCACTTCCTCATAAGTTTTATTGCTTCCCAAGTCGCATTCTTTATAGCAAGACAACATCTTCAACCTCCATTATAGCGCATCCAACGGATAAATCGGTCTTCTGCAATGTGTCATCGGCAGCATCTGCGGGCGCATGCAGCCCAATGCCGGCGTTTCCACATCCAGAATCTCCTTGGCGACAGTGCTGTAGTGCGCGCGGAAATGCACTGCCGATTTTACGATCAGTATCTTCATTTTCTTCGGATCGATGCCGCAGTGAGGGAATATTCCCATGTCATAAGGCTGGGCATGATTGCTGCAAACAACGACCCATACACCGCCGATCCGCAAAAGCGCACAATCTCCGTAATTCATCTGCAGACCGTGGAACATAGGACCTTGATTGCAAAAAATGCCATCCGTCAATTTTTCAACCGTCGCCTCCACGCAAATCGGTCCGCCTGTGATCTCAGGTGCCTGCTTGCCACCCAAGCTGACCGCAATACGACTGCCGATGCCCGCCTGCTTCGCCTGCTGCACGACCTCCGGGTCACAAATGGCAGCAAGTGCCGCCCCTGTTGCTCCCATATCCAGCAGCTGGCGCAATAATACAACAGAGTCCATGGTTGAACCGGAACCGGGATTGTCCGCAACATCCGCAAGAACAATAGGACCGGTCTGCGCTTCCATAGCAAGCTTTACCGCTTCTTCCGGAGAATAAAACTTACGCTCCAGCTGACTTCTGACACTCCAAATGTCCGCAGCCAGTTCATCCGCGTGCTTTTGTGCAAGCGCAGCATCACCGTCCGCGATTGTCAATACCGCCGCACCGGATTCGTGTATATCGCTATGGAAAAAGCCATGGCAGATGCTTGCGCTGACAAGTGTTCCGGTATCCCGCAGGGTCTGCGCTCTATTCAAAAGGGGCACGATGGGACCCATGCTCGTAACCACAAAAGGAAACAGCATATCCAGCTTTTTCCACCGCATTACCGGCTTGAGCTGTCCGTTTACCGTCTTCCACATGGTTTGCGCAGCCCGCAAGCCAGTTTCATAAAAGTCAGTATGGGGATAATAATCACAAGGGAACAAGGCCGTCGCATTTTCGATCATTTTTGCGGTCACATTCGCATGCAGATCCAGCGTTGCAATGATGGGTACATCCCCACCGACCTTTTCCCGTAGCAGCTGCAACAGCTGACCCTCTCCGTCCTCTAACGCTTCTGTGACCATGGCACCGTGCAGCGCCAGCAGAACACCGTCCACATGAGGCTGCGCATCAATGGCATTTAGCAACTCATCAGCCACCTGTCGCCAAATATTCTGCGCCGTCACAGGTCCGGGAGATGCATTCAGCGCCATAACCGGAACGAGGCGGCAATCTTCCCTGGGATCCAATTCGTCGAAAAAAGCCCCCAGTTCCGTTTTGGTGCCGGTAAAATGCGCCCGCACATCCGCTTCGCCAAAAAAGTATTCTCTTGCCTGATAAGCCTTCCGATCCGACAGACCGGGCGAATAGCGATTGGTTTCCTGCTTAAACTGCCCGCAGATAATGGTTTTCACCATGGTCCCCCCTCACGAATTCTTTGGATAAATTATATCACATACCCTTTCCGAACGCAACTGATAGATGCCGTTTGCGCAATCGCAGAAGTTCTCGGTAAAAACATCAAAATAGCAAAAATAATGCTTGACAAACGGCTACTGCGTCGCTATAATAAGCATGTTCTGTTTGAGCCGCCGGTATAGCTCAGTTGGTAGAGCAGCTGATTTGTAATCAGCAGGTCGGGGGTTCGAGTCCGTCTACCGGCTCCAAGCAGAGACGGAAGTAAAGACTCGAACAATTAAATGCAGCGCGGATGAGCGCTGCCGGCGAGGGCTCGACCGTGCCGCACCTTAATTGAGCGGGTCCGTCTACCGGCTCCATTCAGACACGAACTTAATAAGGGGGAGTTCCCGAGTGGCCAAAGGGGACAGACTGTAAATCTGCTGCGTATCGCTTCGATGGTTCGAATCCGTCCTCCCCCACCACAAAAGTCCAACACCAAAAGGTGTTGGACTTTTTGTCTTGGAGACCAATTCGAACAATCAGGTACAAGGCTCGACGGTGCGAAACCTCTATTTCTGCCCTCCATAAAAAAGCACCCGATATATATCGGGTGCTTATCTTTATATAATCTCCTCTAGAATACCCAAATCCCACCCCAGGCGGGACAGAACATACTTATCCCGGATGTCCTTTGTTGCCTTGAAAATTACCGGCAGCAAGTCTTCCGCAGTACCAATCTCCGGCAAGGTCTTGGGGACTTCCAGCTTGTCCAGCAGCGCCTCCAATTCTGCAGCCGCCGGCAATTCTTCGTTGATAATCTGCAAAATCGTTTTCCAATTCCTGAGGATGATTTCCAGGCGGGCAGCATGGGCATCAACATCATATTTTCTTTCCTTTGCCTCCAGCGCGATCATGCTTTCCGCGCCTTTTCCCAAAAGCTGCCGCAGCTGCTGCGCCCACGCGTCATAATCAAATTCCTTCACATAGCGCAACGCCTTTTCCCGATCCGGCGTCACATTCTTCACTTTTTCGTAAAGCTTCAGCGCAACCAGCGTTCCCACCGCGCACTGAATCCCATGCAAGTCCTCTGCCGTTCCGAACTCCGCAGATCGCATATCCAGCACATGGGAAATATAATGCTCCACACCGGATGCCGGGCGGGAAAGACCGGCATAATTCATAGCAACTCCGCCGATGACCAAGCCCTCAAAAACTGCCTGTACGGCATCCTTGTCCTTTTTCAGCAGCCCATCTGCATGGCTTACGCACCGTGAAAGCGCACCGCGGATCAAATCCGCAATTTCTTCGCAGTAGTATTCCCCCGTTATCAGATGGGAAATGCGCCACTCGCAGATGCTGACATATTTGGCAAGCATATCTCCAAGACCGGATTTCATCATATACAGCGGTGCTGTACATAAAACATCCGTGTCGCCGATGATCACATCCGCACTCCTGCTGGGAAGGGAAATTTTCAACCCGTCCCGGGTCATGGAAGAGGTTGCAGACGCATAGCCGTCCATAGATGGTGCGGTTGCCACAATGATATACGGCAGCCCCGTCAGATTGCTCAGAATCTTGCCGATATCATTGATCACACCGGAGCCGATGCCAATAATACAATCGCAAGATTTGTCAAAATCCATCACCGCAGCACCCACGCTTTTTTCGTCGGGAATAACTGCGCCGGCGGGATAGCAATAGCAGGCGCTGTTTTTCAGAATCGACGAAACCCGCTCCCCTGCCGCTTTAAAAGTATTCTGATCGCAAAGCAAAAAGGGGCTCTTTGCACCCATTTCCTCCAAAATATCGGGCAGTTGCGCCAAAACACCGCTGCCGCTTATGACCCGGGATGCAAAGCTGTGCACATTTCCGCAGCTGCAGAGTCTGCCGTTCATAGCATTCATTTTCTCCATGGCGATCCCTCCCTTTGCTCCATCATACAACAAAACAGCCCGGAGTGCAAGCACTCCGGGCCGCATTGTTATCTAAGTCCCAGTACAACGGATATCACAGCAAACAAAGCCATAGTCATCAGCGTCAGCGCAGAAAGCGAAGAGGATATCTGCACCCGCTCACTGGGCTCGTCAGCAAAGACGGGAATAATGTAAGGCGGCGGCAGGATCACCAGCACCAGTGCAGCGCCCTCAAAGATCATGCCATTCAAGACAGTACGGTTCAAAAGAACCAATACGCCATAGCAAACTGCCATCAGCACAAGCCGCATAGCAATCAGTCCGCCGGTCTGCTTCCAGGGGATCTCCTTGATCACAAGGTCAAAGCCGACCGTAAGCAGAATGATCATGGCTGTAGGCGCAGAAACAAAGCTTGTGACACTGTCCACGATCACAGCAACGCCCCAATCCTGCAGCTTGCCATAAAGTCCGGTAGCACCAACCACCAAACCCAGCACAACCGCCATCAGCGTAGGCGAGGAAATGAAATCCTGCAAGATGGCTTTTAAGCCGGTTTTCTTCGTCAGCAGCATTTTGTAGAGCGTGAAAACGAAGATCTCCTGTCCCAGCACGATCATGGCAAACTTGGACATGCTCTCATTGGGAAACAGCAGTCCAAACAGCGCAAAGCCCAGCATACCCGCCTCAAAGCCGGATGCCAGGAACGGCGCAAGACGGCTCTTCATGCCGGAAATCCGGATAATCGCAAAACCGGCAAGCAGCAGCAGCGTGCAAAGCACATACACCACAACCGGCAGCACCAAGGACGAAAGACTATACTCCGCTGTGGCAAAAGAATTGAACAGCACAAAAGGCAACGTCAGATTGATGATTACCTTCTTCAGCGTATCCACACCGTCACGGGTCAAAAAGCCGCGGCTGCGGCACATCATGCCCATGAAAAGTGCCAAAAACACCGGCAGCGCCGTCGCGATCACAGAAATAACCTTATCCATTACTTAATAACACCCTTCTGCAGGATGATGTTTGCATAGATAGCCGTTTCACCGGTCTGAATGATGCAGTAGCAGTCCTGCGCCTCATCATAGAACTTAACGCGCTCGTACTGACCAACGGCAGCAGCGCCGCGGTCGTCGTACTTGGAAACGATTTCCTTATAGGTGTTCCAAATGGGGATCTCCAGACCCTTGTCCTGCTCGCCCACTTCCATGATCATGGCAGGAGTGTCCACATAGGTATCCAGCGGGATCACCTGCAAAATAGCATCCAGCAGCTCCGGCACTCCATGACCGTCAGCGCGAATGAAGATGGCATTCTTTGCCTTCGCCATGCGGGCGCCGGGGAAATTGCCGTCACCGATGCAAATGCGGTCGCTGTGACCCATTTCGGCAAGCACCTTCAAAAGCTCGGGAGAAAGAATGGGGGGAATATTCTTTAACATATCAAAACCTCCTCAGTTTTTCCAAAAAGCGGCGGTCAGAAGACCGCCGCTTTTTTAGTTGATAATTACTTGTACATGGGACCGTAGGTAGCGCAGGCGCGGTAGTCCTGGCCTTCCTTGTCCATGCCGAATGCATTCCAGCAAGCAGGACGGTAGATCTCGTCCTCGGGAACGTTGTGCATGCAAACGGGGATGCGCAGCATGGAGCACATGGTGATCAAGTCAGCACCGATGTGGCCGTAGGAGATAGCACCGTGGTTGGCACCCCAGTTCATCATGACCTCGTAAGCGGTCTTGAAGGGAGAGCCTTCCTTGCCGTCGCAGCGAGGTGCAAACCAAGTGCAGGGCCAGGTGGGGTTGGTGCGCTCCATCAGCTTGTCGGAGACCTCGTCGGGCAGGTTCACAGTCCAGCCTTCTGCGATCTGCAGCACGGGGCCCAGACCCTTAACCAGGTTCAGACGGATCATGGTGCAGGGCATCTCAGCCTGGGTGGTGAAGTGGCTGGAGAATCCGCCGCCGCGGAAGTTATCCTGACCGGCCTCGCACCATACGGTGGCGTCGGTCATCTTCTTGATGTCTTCGTCGGTAACTTCCCACCACTTCTTCATGGTAGCGTTGCCGTTTTCATCTGTGCAGACACCGGAAGCATCCAGGCAAGCAGCACCGGAGTTCAGCAGATGGATGATACCGTTGGACTCAGCAGCCTTGCCCTCCAGCTTGTAGCCGGTAACGCGCTCGGTAGCCTCGCCGGACCAGTAAGTACGAACGTCAGCAAAGATCTGTGCGCGATGGGTCAGCAGACGCATCATCAGCATGCCCATACCATTGAGAATGTCGTTCTCGGTAGCCAGAGTGTAGGGCCCGCGAGCGCCTTCGTAGTCAAAGGTGGAAGAAAGCAGAGCTTCGGGATAGTCGCAGTTGGGCCAATGATCTGTCCACTGACGCTGACCCTGGAAGCCACCAGCGATGGCGTTGTGACCAACCTTCTCTTCCTCAAACTTGTCAGACAGATTCTGGTTGCCTGCCATCAGATCCTTGATGATGCAGTACATCTTAACAGTGAACTCCCACTGCTTTTCCTTCTCCTCGGGAGTGAACTTAATGCGAACCTTCTCACCCAGGAACTCGACCTCGTCCACATTGTCGTCGCGGCCTTCCTTGCAATGCTCCTTGGTCCATGCCAAAGCCTTCTGGAACTCTTCTTCGTTGTAGATGCCCTCTTCCATACGGCGCAGGATCTCAACCTCGTCAACGGACTCAACGCGCATACCGAAGTACTCTTCCAGCACGCTCTGATCCATGATAGAACCGGCAATGCCCATGCACTGAGAGCCGATCTGCAGGTAGGACTTACCACGCATGGTAGCAACTGCAATAGCAGCGCGGCCGAAGCGAAGCAGCTTTTCCTTTACATCCTCAGGCATCTGGGTAACCTGATCGCGGTCCTGAACCTCATGACCGTAGATACCGAAAGCGGGCAGACCCTTCTGTGCATGACCAGCCAGAACAGCAGCCAGGTACACAGCGCCGGGACGCTCGGTGCCATTGAAGCCCCAAACGCCCTTGATGGTGTGAGGATCCATATCCATGGTCTCGGAACCGTAGCACCAGCAGGGAGTTACGGACAGAGTAATGGAAACGCCTTCCTTCTTGAACTTGTTGGCGCAAGCAGCAGCCTCGGGCACACGACCGATGCAGGTGTCAGCCATAACAACCTTAACAGGCTCGCCGTTGGAGTAATAGAGATTCTCCTCAAACAGCTTCTTTGCAGACTCTGCCATTGCCCATACCAGGGGCTCCAGAGATTCACGCATCATTTGGGGGCCGCGACGGCCGTCAACGATGGGGCGAATGCCAATTACGGGATACTCGCCAACGTATCTGTTTTTTGCCATAATTTATTCCTCCTGATTCTTGCCGCAGAAATCTGCAGCTATTATTGATATACATTATATAAATAGCACAATGTGCTTTTATACCGAATCTGTATGCACCACCCGGCATTCCAGTCGGGTCGTGCGGGGTGCGCCGGTATAGCCTTCCAGCCGCTCGATCAGATAGGTAGCGGCTGTCTGACCGATTTCCTGTTCCGGCTGATGCACAACCGGCAAAGGCGTCTTCATCATCGTACAGATCTCCACGCAGTCAAAGCCGAAAATATCCAGCTCCTCCGGGATATGCACTCCCTGCTCACGGGCTGCCGTTACAAGACCGATAGTAATATCGTAATTTGTTGTGAATACGGCAGTAGGTCTGTCCGGCTGCTGCATCAAGGTCTCAAACCCCCGGTAGCCGGTGGCAAAATCATTTTCGTCGCTGATAACCAGTGCATCGTCATACAAAATACCGTGATCGGAAAGGGCACGCAGATAGCCAACCAGCCGTTCCTTTGCCGTAAGCACCGATTTGGGTCCGGTTATGGCAGCAATACGGCGATGCCCCCTTTTCACCAGTAGCGAAACCGCCTGATACACCGCATCTGTATTATTCACCAGCACTGCATCGCTGGCTACACCTTGAATGATACGATCCACCTGAACGGTGGGAATATTGAAATTGCCGGTCAATTCATAGAATTCCTCAGAAGAGATGTCCTCCGGTATATAAATAAGACCGTCAATCCCGTTGGTAATGAGGAAACTAAGATTGTCTCTTTCCAGACCGTGGTTGGAGCCATAGCAGGAAATCAGCGTATGGTAGCCATGCTCTCGAAAGCAGCGATCCAAAGCCATAACAACACTGCTGTAAAAGGATGCCGAAATATCCGGCAGCAGAATACCAATGGATCGGCTGCGCTGAGCTTTCAGGCTGCGGGCAAAAGGATTGACACGGTAATCCAAAGCATCAATGGCATCGCGGATTGCGTCCACATTCTCTTGCCGCAGGTTACCGCCGTTTATGTACTTGGAAACGGTGGATACCGACACTCCGGCCATCCGCGCCACATCTTTGATGGTTGCCATGCTGTTCCTCCTATTTATCGCGAATCGTTTCGCGATAGCTGTATACTTCTCCCTCTTTTACTATAAATATAATATAAAAACAATTTTGTGCTGTCAATACAAATTTTAAAAAAATATCTTGATTTTTTTGGGAAAGTTTATTATAGTATACATGTAAACGGGAGCATTTTAAGCAGTTTTTATGCATTTGCACAATGCGGCAGCATAAAAACTCAGCAATGTTCCTTGCCTTATGTGCAACGTGTATACGCGAATCGTTTCGCGTTTGTGCATGCCGACGAAGGGGTATTTTCCCATTCTTCTCCCCCGTCTGCCACAAGGCATAACTGATAGGAAAGGTGATGTTGAAATGGGTGAAACAATTCTGAAGATGCAAGGCATCCAGAAATACTTCCCCGGTGTTCACGCGCTTGACAATGCGCAGCTGGAAGTACGCAGCGGCGAAGTCATGGCGCTGGTCGGCGAAAACGGTGCCGGCAAATCCACACTGATGAAGATTCTGACCGGTATCTATCCAAAAGACGGCGGTACTATCGAATATTTCGGTGAACAGATTGAAATCAGTGGTCCCAGAGATGCGCAGGATCGTGGTATCTGCATCGTGCACCAAGAGCTGAATCTGATGCAGCATCTGACGGTTGCTGACAATATTTATATTGGACGGGAATCCACCTCCGGTATTTTCCTGAATCAAGCGGAGCAAAACCGTAAGACCCAGGAGTTGATGGACAGCCTGCACTTGAGCATTGATCCCAGAGCTGTGGTCCGTACCTTGTCTGTTGCCAAGCAGCAGATGGTCGAGATTGCAAAGGCTCTTTCCCGGAACAATACCAAGCTTCTGATCCTTGACGAGCCCTCCGCCGTTCTGACCGACACGGAAATCGACGATCTTTTCAAGTTTGTCGAGCAGCTGAAGGCCACCGGTGTCGGTATCATTTACATATCTCACAGAATGGATGAGTTGAAGCGAATCACCGACCGCATTACAGTTATGCGTGACGGTCAGTTTGTCGGTGTTCTGGAAACTGCTGAGACCGAGATCTCAGAAGTCGTCCGGATGATGGTCGGTCGTACCATTTATGAGGAACCCAAGACACAGTCTGCTGTCCCCGAGGGTGCGCCGCTGATCCTTGAGTGCGAAAACCTCAACTCCCTGGATGTCAAGAATGTTTCCTTCTCCTTGAAGAAGGGCGAGATCCTTGGCTTCTCCGGACTGGTCGGTGCCGGTCGTACGGAAACCATGCGTCTTCTGTGCGGTGCTGACCCCATGACCTCCGGTACAATTAAAATCAACGGCAAGCCCGTTAAGATCCGCTCCACCCAGGACGGCGTTAAGCACGGCATCGGTTATCTTTCCGAGGACCGCAAGCGCTACGGTCTGTGTTTGGGTCTGAGCATCACCGACAACACTGTGATGCCCAGTTTGGGTAAGCTTTTCAAGGGTCCGTTTGTGAATGATCGCAAAGCTGACGAGCTGTCCAACGGCTACATTGAAAAGATCCGCACCAAGACACCTACCACCAAAGCAAAGGTCGGCAGTCTTTCCGGCGGCAACCAGCAGAAGGTGGTCATCTCCAAGTGGCTGCTCCGGGATTGTGATATTCTGATCTTCGACGAGCCCACCCGTGGCATCGACGTTGGTGCCAAGAGCGAGATCTATAAGCTGATGAATCAGCTGGCTGAGGAAGGCAAGTCCATTATCATGATCTCCTCTGACATGCCGGAGCTTCTGCGTATGTCCGACCGGATCGTGGTTATGTGCGAAGGCCGTGTTACCGGCGAGCTGGATATCAGCGAAGCAACTCAGGAAAAAATCATGACACTTGCAACCAAACGTGAAGCGGGGGTATAAACAATGAACAAACTTGGAACAAGAAAAATTAACCTGCAGGCTTTGCTGGCACCTGCTGCGCTGGTAATCCTGTACGTATTCTTCTGCATCTTCGGCGAGAATTTCGCCAGCACTTACTATCTGCAGACTATTCTGGAATCTTCTTACTACATCGGCTTTATGGCATTCGGTGTAACCTTCATCATCATCACCGGTGGCATTGACCTGTCTTTGGGCACGGTCATGATGGCCTCTGCCCTCTTAGGTGCTTACACCTTTAAGCTGGGTCTGCCTCTGATCGTATGTGTGCTGATCACCATCGGCATTGCTGTTCTGTTTGGCTTTGTCAACGGTGTTCTCATTGCAAAGCTGAAGCTGCCTCCCTTCATCGCAACTCTGGGTACTCAGATGATGGCTGCCGGTCTCGGCTCCATTCTGACCAAAGTTCAGTCCCAGGTTTGGCCCATCGCTACCGCAGAAAACGGCGGCTGGTTCAAGAAGGTATTCTTTAAGGCAAACATCCTCGGCTTCAAGGGTTTCCCTGTTGGCACACTGTGGCTGGTTGCATTCTTCATCATTGCCGCTCTGATCCTGCACAAGACAAAGCTGGGTCGCTACTTCTACGCCATCGGCTCCAACGAAGAGGCTGCCCGTCTTTCCGGTATCAATGTTGACAACTGGAAGATCGCTGCCTATACGCTGTCCGGCTTCTTTGTAGGTATGTCCGCCCTCTTCTATGCCGCAGCTTACACCACCATCACCCCCGGCACCGGCGCAGGTCAGGAAATGAACGGCATCACCGGCGTTATCATCGGCGGTACATCCATGGCAGGTGGCTCCGGCACCATGGTCGGCACGCTTATCGGTGTGTTCATTATGTCTGTTCTGAAGAGCGGTCTTTCCGCATGCGGCCTGCAGGCTCAGTGGCAGACCTTCTTCATCGGTCTGGTCGTTATCGGCGCTGTTCTTCTGGACATCTACCGCACCAAGGCTGCTACCAAGGTCAAGAAGTCTTAAATCCGTATAAGTCGCGCAAATTCTGCGTGCTTAGAATAAAACTCTAAAAATATTAGGAGGAAACAAAAATGAAGAAAATCATCGCATTGCTTCTGGTTGCTGTTATGGCTCTTGCTCTGGTAGCTTGTGGCCAGCCCGCAACCCCCACCACCGGCGCTACCACTGGTGCTACCACCGGCGCTACCACCGGCGGCGAAGAGACCGAAAAGCTGTACATCCCTGTTATGGCTAAGGGCTTCCAGCATCAGTTCTGGCAGGCTGTTAAGACCGGCGCAGAGGCTGCTGCTAAGGAGTACAATGTTGACATCTACTTCAACGGTCCCGCTTCCGAGACTGAGATTGATGCACAGGTCAACATGATCAAGCAGGAAATGGCTAAGAACCCCAAGGCTATGGCTCTGGCTGCTCTGTCCACCGAGGCTGTTAAGGAAATCCTGGCCGAGTGCGCTGAGAAGAACATCCCCGTCATCGGCTTTGACTCCGGCGTTCCCGGCGACACCAGCGGCGCTGTTAAGGCTACCGCTTCCACCAACAACAAGGCTGCTGCTGCTATCGCTGCTGAGAAGTTCGGCGGTCACGAGGGTCTGGTTGCTGCTATGAAGGCTGCTACTGTTGACGCTCCCGTCCGCATCGCTTGCCTGTCTCAGGACGCTGTTTCTGAGTCTGTTACCGGCCGTACCACCGGTTTCGTAGAGAAGATGGCTGAGATCGCTGCTCAGTACGGCACTGTTGCTGTTGTTGGTCACGACACTTGGAAGACCGGCAACGAGGCTGAAGCTACCATCATCATCGAAGTTGCTGTTTCCGCTACCACCGAGGCTACCTCCCTGCAGACCTCCGCTCAGGCTCTGCTGGCTAAGGAAGACCTGATTGCTCTGTTCTGCTCCAACGAAGGCGCTGTTACCGGCTTCCTGGCCGCTGTTTCCGACGGTGCTGACCTGGCTGACGACGGCAAGTACGCTGACCTGGTTGTTGCTGGCTTCGACGCTGGTAAGGCTCAGAAGGACGCTATCAAGGCTGGTTACTTCTATGGCTCCGTTACTCAGGATCCCTACCACATCGGCTACTACGCTGTTGAGATGGCTGTTAAGGCTGCCAAGGGCGAGACTGTTGAGGATAAGGACACTGGCGCTCAGTGGTACGATGCATCCAACATCGACGACGAGATGATCGCCATGCTGGTTTACGACTAATCGGTAAGTTAACTGAATAGTATCGTTACGGCTTAAACCGACCGGCACCACTTCGGTGGTGCCGGTTTTCTTAAAAATAGCCAATCACAGCTGAAAAATGTAGATATAATTCTATATCTGCGTTCTTGAACTGTGAGACAGGAGGTAGTATAATGAACAAGACAAGAAACTTTATCGCATTCGACTTGGGCGCCAGCAACGGCAGAGCGATCCTCGGTCAGTTTGACGGGGAGCGCATCACCATGCGGGAGCTGCACCGGTTTGAAAATCACTACATAGAGATGAACGGGATCTACTACTGGGATACCCCCTATCTTTACGAGCAGCTGAAGCAAGGCCTGCTTGCCTTTAAGCAGGGCGGCTACGGCGACCTGGACTCCTTTGGTATTGATACCTGGGGTGTTGACTACGGTCTGCTGGACAAGAACGGTCAGCTTGCCGGTGTCCCCCGTTCCTATCGTTTGGGCAACCAGGATGATATCGATGCTGTGAAGGCAAAGATCCACACGGATGTGCTTTACAGCCGCAGCGGCATTGACACTACACTTACATTCAATACCCTTTATCAGCTCTATCGCCGCAAAAGAGAAAATGACCCTGCTTTGGAAATTGCAGATACGTTGCTGCTGACTCCGGATCTTTTGGGCTACTTCCTTACCGGCGCTAAGGGTACAGAATACACCATCGCCACCACCACTCAGCTCTATAATCCCACCACCAAAGATTGGGATTGGGAGACCATCCGTGAACTGGGCATTCCCGAGCATATCTTTACTAAAATCGACAAGACCGGCACCATCCGCGGTCACCTGCGAAGCGAAGTCTGCGAAGAAATCGGCATCAACCCCGCCGCTTTCGTAGCCGTTGGCAGCCACGATACCGCCTCCGCAGTTGCCGCTATTCCCGGCAAGGGTAGCTTTGCTTTCTGCTCCAGCGGCACATGGAGCCTGTTCGGTGCAGAAATGGACACCCCCGATTTAAGCAAGGACGCTTCTGATGCAGGTTTCTCCAACGAGGGTACGATTCAGGGCGGTTTCCGACCCCTTCGCACCATTATCGGAATGTGGATCATTCAGGAATGCCGTCGTGACTGGATCAAAAACGGCATCAATATAAGCTGGGACGGTGTGGTACAGGAAGCCCGCAAGGCCCAGCCCCTGCGTTCCATCATCGACCCCGATTCTCAGGAGTTCTACGATGGCGGCAACATGGAAAAGAAGATCCAGGACTTCTGCCGCAGAACGAACCAGCCTATTCCCGAAACCATCGGTCAGGTTGCCCGCTGCGTCTACGAATCTTTGGCGCTAAAGTACCGCCACGCGCTGGAGGGTCTTGAGAAGATGAAGGGTCAGCGGATCGATTCACTGAACATCGTGGGTGGTCCTATCAACAACCGCTTCCTTGATCAGCTGATTGCCGATTCTCTTGATCGACAGGTGGTCACAGGACCTGTGGAAGGCGCTGCCATCGGCAACCTTCTGACCCAGGCAATGGCTTTGGGCGATATTAAGGATCTTGATGAGCTCCGCCAGGTGGTCCGCAACAGCGAAACCGTTGAAGTTTGGGAGCCCAATCACTCTCTCGAATGGGAAAACGCATACCAAAAACTGCTTAGTTTTTTGAAATAAAGGAGATGTAACCATGAGTGTAGACATGACCAAGTGGCAGGAAATTGCCAAAGAAAACATTCATAAGCGTCCCGCCGGCACCGGCCGGCTTGCCGGTAAGATCACCATCGTCACCGGCGCTGCTCAGGGCTTCGGCAAGGGCATTGCCGAGGAACTTTACAAGGAAGGCGCTACCATCGTGATCGCCGATATGAATCAGCCTCTGGCTGAGTCCGTGGCGGCAGAAATGGGCGAGCGCGCCTGCGCCATCGCCGTCAATGTTTCCGACGAAGAAAGCGTTGCCAATCTGGTTGCCCAGACAGTTGAAAAGTTCGGCGGTCTGGATATTATGGTTGCCAATGCCGGTGTTGTCCGTTCCGGTCCTATCGCTACTTTTGAAAAGAAGGACTTTGAGTTCGTCACCGCTATCAACTACACGGGTCTGTTCCTTTGCGCCAAGTATGCCTCCATGATCATGCAGGCACAGCACGAGGCTGATCCCGAAGCCATGTTTGACATCATCGCCATGTCTTCTAAGTCCGGTCTTGAGGGCTCCAACAAGAACTTTGCTTACGCAGGCTCTAAGTTCGGCGCCATCGGTCTGGTGCAGAGCTGGGCGTTGGAAATGACCGCTTACAATGTAAAGGTCAACGCCATTTGCCCCGGCAACTATTTGGACGGTCCTCTGTGGAGCGACCCCGAAAGAGGTCTGTTTGTGCAGTACCTGCAGGCGGGCAAGGTGCCCGGTGCCAAGACCGTTGAGGATGTGCGCCGTTTCTACGAAGCAAAGGTGCCCATGAACCGTGGCTGCCTGCCCATCGATGTTGCCCGCGCCGTTATGTACTGCGTAGAGCAGAAGTACGAGACCGGTCAGGCGATCCCCGTCACCGGCGGTCAGGTCATGCTGAACTAAGAGGTGTGCTATGATCGATATTGCGATCTTAAACAAGCTGAATGCTCCTACCAAAGAGGAGCGGCTGGCAAACCTGCGGGAGGTTTTGAAAGAAACCACCTTCCCGCCTATGGTACCCCAATACATCAACAACCACATCCATACCACCTATTCCTTCTCCCCCTACTCCCCCACTGCAGCGGTTTATGCCGCCCGTATGGAGGGTCTGTGCACCGCCGGCATCATCGACCATGATTCCATTTCCGGTGCGGAAGAATTTTTGGAGGCGGCAAAAATCGTGGATATGCCTGTCACCATTGGTATGGAAGCCCGTGTTTCCATGGACGGTACCCGTCTTGAAGGCCGCCGTACCAACAATCCCGATCAGGTTGGCGTCAGCTATATGACCATCCAATCCGTTCCCCACGACAAGATCCAAACGCTTACCGAGTTTTTCAAGCCCTACCAGGCTGCTCGCCACGCGAGAAACCGGAAAATGATTGAGAAAATCAATGCCCTCGTGGGTGTTTCTCTTAACTACGACCGGGATGTGCTGCCGCTTTCTATGGCGCACGAAAACGGCGGTGTCACCGAGCGGCATTTGATGTACGCGCTGGCAATCGAGCTTGTAAAGCAAGTGGGCAAGGGTCAAAGGATGATCGACAAGCTGACGGATTTGGGCATGAGCCTTTCCGAAAAGCAGAAGACCATGCTGCTGGACACGGAATATCCTTTCTACGAATACGATGTTCTCGGCATGCTCAAGGGCACTTTTGTTCCCAAGATCTTCATCGATGCTACCGACGAATGCCCTAAGCTTTCTGACATGGTCAAGCTTTGCGCGGATGTGGATGCCTACCTTTGCTACGCATATCTTGGCGATGTAGGCGACAGCGTCACCGGCGATAAAAAAGCCCAAAAATTTGAAGATGACTATCTTGACGATGTATTTGAATGCCTGAAAGAAGAAGGCGTCAAGGCAGTTACCTATATGCCCACCCGGAACACTCCTGCACAGCTGGAGCGTCTGCGCGGTCTTTGCGACCGGTACGGCATGTTCCAGATTTCCGGCGAAGACATCAACTCCCCCCGGCAGAGCTTTGTGATTAAGGCCATGGAAAACCCCATGTTCCAAAATCTCATTGATGCCACATGGAAGCTCATTGAGCATGAAACAGTAAAATAACCAAGGAGGTATTAGAATATGAATACAAAAGCAGTAAGAATCCACGGCAAAATGGATCTGCGTCTGGACGAGGTCCAGCTGCCCGATATTGGTCCCGACGGTGTCCGCGTTCGCGTGGTATCCGACAGTCTGTGCATGTCCAGCTACAAGGCAGCTGTCGAAGGCGGCGATCACAAGCGTGTTCCCGATCGCTGCGACCTGACCCCCACCGTGGTTGGTCACGAGTTCTGCGGTGATATCGTAGAAGTCGGTGAAAACTGGCAGAACAAGTATAAGGTTGGTGACAAGTTCGTTATCCAGCCCGCCCATTTCCACAAGGGCTCTCAGATGGCTCCCGGTTATTCCTACGAATACTGCGGCGGCGATGCACAGTACGGCAACATCCCCATCGAAACTCTGCTGGAAAACTGCCTGCTGCCCTACAATTCCGATACATACTACTACGGCTCTCTGGCTGAGCCTTTGAGCTGCGTTATCGGCACTTTCCATGCAATGTACCACACCAAGGCCGGCTCCTATGTCCATGAAATGGGCATTAAGGAAGGCGGCAAGATGGCAATGCTGGCTTCCGTGGGTCCCATGGGTCTGGCTGCTATCGACTATGCTCTGCATTGCGATCGCCGTCCCAGCCTGCTGGTCATCACCGACATCGATGAGGCTCGTTTGGAGCGCGCTGCTTCCATCTACACCGTGGAAGAAGCCAAGAAGCAGGGCATCGAGCTGCACTATGTCAACACCCGCATGGAAAACGCAACCGAGTACCTGCGCAGCCTTACCGGCGGCACCGGCTACGACGATGTGATCTGCTTTGCTCCCGTTAAGCCCGTTATCGAGCAGGCTGACGACATCCTGGGCTTCGACGGCTGCCTGAACTTCTTCGCAGGTCCTACCGACAGCCAATTCAAGGCTCCCTTCAACTGGTACAATGTCCACTATCTGTACACCCATGTTGTGGGCACCTCCGGCGGCAACACCAACGATATGCAGGAAGCCATTGAGATGATGAACGCAGGCAAGCTGAACCCCTCTGCCCTGGTCACCCATATCGGTGGTCTGAACGCGGTTATTGACACCACATTGAATCTGCCCAAGATTCCCGGCGGCAAGAAGCTGATCTATACCCAGATCGACCTGCCTCTGGCAGCCATCTCCGACTTTGAGGAGCTGGGCAAAACCGATCCTCTGTTCGCTGAGCTGGACAAGATGTGCAAGGCCAACAACGGTCTTTGGAACCCGGAAGCAGAAAAGTATCTGCTTGCCAACGCAAAGGCTATCTGATGATAAAAAGCCTCCCTTTTGGGAGGCTTTTTCAGAAAGGAGCATCCTTATGGACTTTCAAAAACTAACCCTCGGCATTGAGCTTGGCTCCACCCGAATCAAGGGTGTGCTGATTGACGAAAACCATAACCCCATCGCTACCGGCGGTTTCGGCTGGGAAAACGATCTGACGGACGGTGTTTGGACATACCCGTTGGAAAAGGCAGTTGCAGGTGTCCGGGCTTGTTACAGCGAACTTAAGCAGGATTTTGAAGCCAAGTATGGCGAGAAGCTGACCCGTGTGGGCGCCATCGGTATTTCCGGCATGATGCACGGCTATCTGGTACTGGATAAAAACGGCAAACAGATCGCTCCCTTCCGCACCTGGCGCAACACCATTACCGGCGCCGCTGCGGCAGAGCTGATGGAGCTGTTCAAATTCAACATTCCCCAGCGTTGGAGCATCGCCCATCTGTATCAGGCAATTCTCAATAAGGAAGACCATGTAAAAGATATTGCCCGGCTGACAACCCTGAGCGCCTATATCCACAATCTTCTGACGGGTGAGAATGTCATCGGCATCGGCGAAGCCTCCGGTATGTTCCCTTACGATGACGAAACCAAGGATTTTGATGCTGCACGCATCGCTCAGTTTGACGAACTGGTAAAGCCCTACGGTTTTCCGTGGAAACTGCGGCAGATTCTCCCAGCTGTTCTTCCCGCTGGCGCACAGGCAGGCATGTTGACCGCTGAAGGCGCGGCGCTTTTGGATGAATCCGGCACTTTGGAAGCAGGTATTCCCATGTGTCCTCCCGAGGGCGATGCCGGTACCGGCATGGTCGCCACCGGCTGCGTCCTGCCCAGAACCGGCAGTATTTCAGCAGGTACTTCTGCATTTTCTCTGCAGGTGCTGGAGCGTCCGCTGAAGAATTACTATCCCGAAATCGACGTTGTCGCCACCCCTGCAGGCAAGACCGTTGCTATGGCTCACACCAACACCTGCACCTCTGAGATCGACGCATGGGTGAATCTCATTGCGGATGCGGCAAAATTAATGGGCTGGAATGTCGATAAAAACACCCTCTACCCCACCCTGTTCCGCGCTGCATTGGAAGGTCAGCCCGATTGCGACGGCATTATTTCCTTTAACTATTTTGCCGGCGAGCCGCTGACCGCCACAGAAACCGGACGTCCTATGATCGTCCGCCTGCCGGACAGCAAGATGTCCATCGCCAATTTCATGCGCAGCCAGCTTTACGGTGCCATCGCCACCTTGAAGATCGGTATGGACATGCTGGCTCGGGAAGAGCAGGTGGAATCTGACAAACTTTTGGGACACGGCGGTTACTTCAAAACCCCCGGTGTTGGTCAGCAGCTCCTTGCTGACGCACTGAATGTGCCCATCTCCACCATGGAAACCGCCGGTGAGGGCGGTCCTTGGGGTATGGCGCTGCTGGCAGCTTATATGCTGCGCAAGGAAGACAGCGAAAGCATGGAAGATTATCTTTCCAATCGTGTCTTTGCCAGTGCAAAGAGTATCACACTTGCCCCCGATGCTGCCGGTGTAGAAGGCTTTAAGTCCTACATCGCCCGCTACGAAGCATGCCTGCCGGCTGAAAAAGCCGCAGCGCAAATGCAATAACTTATGCACCCGGATGACAAAATCCGGGTGCTTTTTTGCGCAAAAATTTTACATTTTGGGTACTATACATCTGCTGAGATTGTGCTACAATAGAAAAAAAGCAAAAAAGGAGCTGAAATCATGGCATATAAAAGAATTCTAACGGTGCAGGATATTTCCTGCGTAGGTCAATGCTCCCTTACGGTAGCACTGCCCATTCTTTCCGCTTGCGGCATTGAAACTGCCATATTGCCCTCTGCCGTTCTTTCCACCCATACCGCCGGCTTCACCGGCTTTACGGTGCGGGATCTGACAGAGGATATCCCCGGAATTCGGGACCACTGGGTAAAGGAGAACATCAAGTTCTCTGCTATTTACACCGGTTACTTAGGCAGCACCTTGCAGATCGATTATGTTGCGCAGCTTTTCCGGGATGTTGCTGAACAGGATTGCCTGAAAATCGTAGATCCTGCCATGGCAGATAACGGTAAGCTCTACCCCGCTTTTGACGATGCTTATGTGCAGGAAATGAAGGGTCTTTGTGCCAAGGCGGATTACATCCTGCCCAACATCACAGAAAGCTGCTTCCTCACGGACATGGATTACAAGACCGAATACGACCGGGCATATATCGACGAAATGCTGGCAAAGCTGACCGCTATTGGCTGTAAGAACATCATTCTTACGGGTGTATCCTATGAAGCAGGCAAGACCGGCGTTGTTGTATATGAAAACGGAAACTATGCCTATTACCGGCACGATTTCCTGCCTAATAGCTGCCACGGCACCGGCGACATTTATGCCTCCGCCTTCGTCGGCGCGCTGACCAAGGGTAAAACCGCCTTTGATGCAGCAAAAATCGCCGCGGATTATACTGTAGAATGTATCAAAGAAACTGCCAAACTGGATAATCACTGGTACGGCGCAGCCTTTGAGCCGGTCCTCGGCAAGCTCATCACAATGATTAACGAAGCGGAGTAAAGCCATGGAGTACAGAATTCTCGGCAAAACCGGACTCAAGATTTCCCGTTTGGGTTTTGGCGGTATCCCCATTCAAAAGATTGACGCAGCCGGCACCCGCAAGCTGATGCTCGCCATGAAGGAAGCCGGTATCAACTATATTGACACCGCCCGCAGCTATACCGTCAGCGAGCAATACTTAGGAGAAGCTCTGGAAGGCATTCGGGAGCATTTTGTCCTTGCCACCAAGAGCATGTCCCGGGATAAGGAAGGCATGCTGAAGGACATCGACATCAGCCTTTCCAACCTGCGTACGGACTACATAGATCTTTACCAGTGCCACAACCCTACCCCCGCGGATCTTGAGAAAATCGTTGCTCCCGGCGGTGCGCTGGAAGGTCTTCTGGAAGCAAAAGCCGCGGGAAAGATCGGTCACATCGGCTTGACCGCCCACTCTGCTGAGGTTTTCGAAAAGGCTCTGCAGATGGATTGGGTGGAAACCGTCATGTTCCCCTACAATATCGTAGAGACCCAAGGTGCAGAGCTCATTGAAAAGTGCAAAGAAAAGAACATCGGTTTTATCTGCATGAAGCCCCTTGCCGGCGGTGCATTGGAAGATGCCACCCTGGCTCTACGCTATATTATAAATAACAATGCTGTTACCGTAGTCATCCCCGGCATGGCAGAGGAAAAAGAGCTGGCGCAGAACATTGCCGCTGTCAACGATACCTCTGCGCTAACAAACGACGAGCTTGCTGCCATCGAGAACATCCGCAACACCCTAGGCACACAGTTCTGCCGCCGCTGCAATTATTGTGCCCCCTGCACCGCCGGCATTTCCATTTATACGATTTTCCTGCTTGACGGTTATCTTTCCCGCTACGGTCTTGCCGACTGGGCGAAAATGCGCTATGCCGGCATGGAAAAGACCGCATCTGATTGTGTTGAGTGCGGCATCTGCGAAAGCCGCTGCCCCTATAATCTTCCCATTCGGGATATGATGAAAAATGCCGCCAAGAAATTCGGCAAATAACTTACAGCTTGTTGGGTTGCTTCCCTAAGGATGTCATTTCGAGCGAGCGTCAGCGAGTCGAGAAATCTACGCATTTCGTCTGGATTTGCAGTGAAATCGGCGCCAAGATCCCTCGACTTTGCTCGGGATGACAACATTGCTAGAAAATTGGACCTGCCCGGTAAACTGAAATTTAACATAAAAAAGTGCCTGCTTATGCAGGCACTTTTTGTTTTACCGATAGCGAAGCGCATTTCTGCGCTCCCGGGGCGTAACCCCAAAATACTGCTTGAACGCCAGATTAAAGCCGCTGTAGGAACTGTATCCCACCTCCCGGGCGATATCCTCCAGCCGTTTTTCCGGATCTTCCAGAAAAATATCCGCAAGCTCCATTCTGCGGCGCACGATCAAAGTTTTGTAATCCTCGCCCAAATACTGCCGCACCAGATGCCGTGTCTGCCGCTGACTTAGGAAAAGACGGTTTGCCAAACCTGCCAAGCCATCCTGCTCTGCAAACGCGGTGGCAATATAGTCCTCTATGATCCATTTTTGCCGCAGCATCCGGTTGCCGGCATGACGATTTTCGGCTTGTTTTCCGGGAATATTGGAAAACAGCTCCAGCACCACCCCTAAAAGCAGTGTCCCCTGCAACTGCTCAAACAAAGGGCTGCTCCGATCAAGGCTCTGATAGTGGGCAATCATATCCATGGCATTCTTGTTCTCAAAGATCAGCGTTTCATTCAAGATGCGAAAAAAATCCATAATGAGACCTTTTTCCGACCCTTTTGCTTCTGCGCTGAAGCTGAAACACAGCCGTTTCACAAAACCGTCACCGGTATATACCGCGTGGTAGGTTTCTCTGGGGATCATCAGAATCTGACCGGGACGCAGCGTATACTCCTTCTTTTGTAGTGGCAATACTACCTGCTCCTGCCCGTCAAAGATACAATGAAACTCCATAAAAAAATGCTTGTGGGGTCGCTGTTGCACCTGCTCATCCGGTACCATCATGTCCCGGAATGCCCGGATATGACAATCCACGCCCTCGATATTTGCTGTAAACGCGTATTCCATAAGCACACCTCTGTAAAACATTCAAAAAGCGGAAGCATCTATAAAAACCAGTGCGAAGATTGTATTGACATTTATGTCCGCCAAATGCTACAATTCTTTTATATAAGTATACCTTTATCCATAACGGCTTGTCAAGCCATCAAGTGTACACCATTTGTAAAAAAGGGAAATTCGGAAGGAGATAACTATGATGCATATGAGAAAGAGTCGCGTACTGCGGCAAATGAGAAATGGTAAAGTCGCCACCTGCATGAAAGTCAATCTGGCAGACCCCCGGAATGTGGAAATTGCGGCTATGTGCGGTTTTGACTGCATTTGGACCTGCATGGAGCATGTCCCCAACAATTTCACCACCATTGAAGACACCGTCCGGGCTGCAAAGGCCTATGATGTAGATGTGCTGACCCGGGTCGCCAAGGGTTGCTACAGTGATCTCGTGCGTCCTTTGGAGGGCGATTCCACCGGCATCATGGTGCCCCACCTGATGAGTCTTGCTGAGGCAAAGGAAATCGTTTATTACACCAAGTTCCATCCCATCGGCCGCAGACCGCTCGACGGCGGCAATGCCGACGGCAAGTACTGTCTTGTGGACTCTCTTGATTACATCAAGGAAGCCAACGAGGAGCGCTTTGTGGTTGTTCAGATTGAAGATCCCGAGCCCTTGGCAGAGTTGGAAGAGATCTGCGCACTGCCCGGCATCGACATGATCTTCTTTGGTCCTGCTGACTTTACCCAGGGCATGGGTAAGCCCTGCGATTTTGCAGATCCCGAGGTGGACCGCGTCCGCCGTCTGGTTGCCAAAACAGCCCGTAAGTACGGCAAGTTTGCCGGTACAGTTGGCGGTCCCGGCAATTTCGATGAGCTGGTTTCCATGGGCTACACCTTCATTTCCACCGGTGCAGATGTAGTGGGTCTGTTTGCTTACTATCAGGATATGTATGCCAAGGTCAAAGACCGGGATATCGCTGAGGTGTAATATGAATTATACAAATTGCGGCAGCAAAAGGCTGTCCGCCATGACTATCGGTACCGTGCAGCTGGGCATGAACTACGGCATCGCCAACGACGGCGGCAAGCCCGATGAGGAAAAGAGCTTTTCCATGCTCCGCGCTGCTTTTGAAAACGGTGTCAGTTCTTTGGATACTGCCCGGGCTTATGGCAACTCGGAAGAAGTCATCGGCAGATTTTTAAAGACTTGGGAGGGTGAGCTGCCTTTCATCACCACCAAAGTACCCAATTCCGGCGACACCCCCGCAAGCAAGCTGGAAGGCTATGTGATTGAATCGGTGGAAGCCTCCTTGCAGACCTTAGGTGTTTCCAAAGTGGATGCGGTCATGCTCCACTCCACTGCTGATGTCTACACCCATGGCAGCAAAATTGCCGAAGCCATGGAAATCCTGCTGAAAAAGGGCTATGCCGACAAGATCGGTGTTAGCGTTTATGACGGCAAGGATATCGAAGAAATGCTGAAATATCCCCAGTATTCCGTCACTCAGGTGCCTATGAGCATTTTTGACCAGCGGCTGATCGCCTCCGGTATGGTGGACAAGCTGAAGCAGAGAGATTTTACGGTGTTTGTGCGCAGCGTATTTTTGCAGGGTCTTTTCTTCCTTGACCCCGACAAAGTGACCGATCCCATTTTGGTGGAACACGCTGTTCCCAAAATCCGCCTTTTGCGGGAAATTGCCGCGGCTGAGGGTATGTCCATTGCGCAGCTGGCGATTGCATTTATGCGGGATACCGCCGGCATCACCAGCCTGGTACTGGGCGCTGACACACCCCAACAGGTCAAGGAAAACATCGCTTACTTTGATGTGCCCAGCCTGCCGGGCAGTGTAATGGAAACCCTGCGCAAGGAATTTGCTTTTGTGGACATTCCCGAAATCATGAAGGTTTTGTCCCGTCCCAAGCCCCAAAACTAAAAAAGGAGAATGAAAGATATGAGCTTTCCTCTTGGCAATAAAGAGCTTCGCATTGGTATCCTCGGTATGACCGAGGGCAACGGTCACCCCTATTCCTGGAGCGCCATGTTCAATGGCTACGACCCCGAGGAAATGGAGACCTGCGGCTTCCCCGTGATTCCCCGTTATTTGGAAAAACAGCCTAAGGAAACCTTCGGCATCCCCGGCGCAAAAATCACCTGCATCTGCTGCACCGGCTATGCCCAGCGGGAAGAAGCGGAGCATATGGCGCGAGCTGCGCTGATCCCTACCGTCTACGACGATCCTAAGGAAATGATCGGAAATGTGGACGCTGTCATCGTTGCCACCGACGACGGCAACGAGCATGTGGAGCGCTGCCGTCCCTTCATCGAGGCGGGTATCCCCATGTTTATCGACAAGCCTCTGGTGAACACCGAAGAGGATCTTCGCACCTTCGTCAAATGGCGCAAGGAGGGCGCTCACTTTATCACCTCTTCCTGCATGCGTTACTGCAAGGAATACGAGCCCTATTACACCAATCATTACGAACTGGGTGAGCTGATGTACATCTGCTCCCCCATGGCAAAGAAATACGAAACCTACGGCATTCACGCACTGGAAGCTATGTATCCGCTGCTGGGTCAAGGCTTCGTTTCCGTTCGCAACACCGGCACTTTTGAGCGCACGGTGGTGCATATTAAGCACGAAAGCGGCTGCAATGTAAACATCATTCAGGGCATCGGCATGGCTGGCGCAGGCATGATGGTCATCGGCTCTGCCGGCTCCCGTTACCTGCAGGTTGGCGACAGCTACTACGCTTTCAAAAAGCAGCTGGATCTGTTCGTCCACTGGCTGCGTACCGGCGAAGAGCCCTTCCCCTTCGAAGAGTCTGTGGAGCTGATGAAATTGGTCATCGGTGGTCTGCGCAGCCGAGAAGAAGACGGCAGAGAAGTGCTGCTGAGTGAAATTAATGCAGATTAATCAACTAAAATAGTTTAGATACAATTGACATCTGCGCTTTTTCTGCTAAAATGATTAGTATACGGAAAGTGATTCCAAAAAATGTATAATATTTTTTAAAGGAGATTATACCATGAGCCAGATCATTACCGATCCCGCAACCAAGTTTAACTTCCTGCCTGCTGATTTCGTTCCTTTTAAGGATCGCGAAGTTTGCGAGCGCGTCCGCAAGATGAGCGGCGTTGAGCTGGAGCAGAGAGAGCCCTGGTGGCATCCCGAGTTCCAGGTCAAGGTCATGATGAATCCTCATCCTGTCCTCATCGCTACTCTGTTCTCCCGTCTGAAGGCTGCTTCCGAGGAAGGTCGTACCTTCACCATGATCCTCGGTAACCCCGAGCCCGACACCTACATCCCTCTGGCACAGCTCATTAACTACTTCCAGGTCGACTGCTCCAAGGTCCACATCTTTGCTGAGGACGAGTGGGCTGACGATCAAGGTAACATCGCTCCCGAGACCTACGAGGCTGGCTTCGTTCATTCCATGATCAAGTACTTCGTCATGCAGATCGATCCCAAGCTGCGTATGCCCATGGCTAATGTGCACTACCCCACCAACAAGAATATCAATGATTACTCCAAGATCATCAACGATATTTCCGGCGGCGGCGCTGACATCATCTCCACCTCCCCCGGCTGGACCGGTCACGTTGCTTTCGTCGATCCCATTCCCGAGTTTGTTGGTAGTGGCGACATTGAAGAGTGGCTGAATCAGCCTGCAAAGCTGGTCAAGCTGCACCCCATGACCATTCTGCAGAACTCCCTGAACGGCACCTTCGGTCAGTCTGGCGACATCGCCAATGTGCCTCCCATGGCTGCTACCATCGGCCCCATCGATGTAATGCGTGCTAAGGAGCGTATCGAGGTTCACGCTCTGGCTACCAACGGCACCTTCTCTTCCTGGCAGAGAATGACCTCCCGTCTGGTCACTCACGGTCCTGTTACTCCTTACGTTCCCAGCTCCATGCTGCAGACCAAGAAGACTCAGGTCTACATCAGCGAAGAGCTGGCTGCTCCCTTCGAGTGCTGGGAGAAGGTCGGTTACTAATTTTCCCAATGGCAAGGGACCACATCCGGGATGTGGTCCCTTTTTCAAAAATTACCCAAAAAGGGGGACACCTGTATGTATATTGGTGTGGATCTTGGCAGTACCAATCTGAAAGCTGCCCTTTATGATGAAAACTTAGCCTGCATCGGTCAAAAAGCTGCGCCTGTGGAGTATTTCCGGGAGAACGGCTTTGTGGAATTTGATGCGGAAGCATACTACAAAAGCTTGACCCGGATCCTGTCCCAACTGATGGCGGAGCATCCCGGAAAGGTGACACAGATCGCCTTTACCGGACAGGCAGAATCTCTTGTTTGCTTAGATGCCGAGGGTGTTCCTGTATACAATGCCATCTCCTGGATGGACGAGCGCTCCGGGGATGAGTGCGCCCTTTTGGAGGCGCAGTTCTCAGCAGAAGAATGCCACCGGAAAACCGGTCAGCAGGCAGTGCTGCCTACCTGGCCTGCGACTAAGATCCTGTGGCTGCAGCGGAACCGACCGGAGATCTTCGGTAAGGTTTCCACCTATATGCTCTTGAAGGACTATATCGTTTACTGCCTGACAGGTCGTAAGTGCGCCGATATGTCCATCGCAACCTTCTCTTTTTACTTTGACATTTACGGGAAGTGCTATTGGAAAGAAATGCTCGCTGCCATTGGCATCACAGAGACCCAGCTTCCCGAGCTGATAGAACCCTGCACCGTCGTAGGTGCGCTGACCCCTGCCGCTGCCGCAGCAACGGGTCTTTCCATGCAGACACAGGTCAATACCGGTACACTGGACCATTTTGCCGGCATGATCGGCACAGGCAACACCGCCCCCGGCGGCATGACCCTGTCCACCGGCACCACCATGGTGCTCACCGCCATGACCGACGGAACACCTGACCCGGATTGTGACCTCGCCTTGCACTATGGCTTCCTCCCCGATACATATATTATGCTGCCTGTTATGGAAAGCGGCGGCGTTTGCTTGGATTGGTTCCGCCGTACCTGCATGGGCAATCTGGACTACGATACGCTGAACAAGGATTTGCTGGCAGCGCCCGAGGCAAATCTGCTGTTCCTGCCCTACTTGGTGGGCACCAACGCACCGGAATTTGATCGGGAGGCATCCGGTGTGTTCTATGGTCTGCGACAGGAGCATACCGCTGCGCAGATGGCAAAGGCAGTGATGGAGGGCGTGTGCTTCGTCCTGCGGAAAAATGTGGAGGATATTCTGTCCAAGGGCACAAAAATTTCCAGCATCGTCGCTACCGGCGGTGGCGCAAAGAGCCCTGTGTGGTGTCAGCTGCAGGCGGATATCACCGGCTTGCCTTTGGAAGTACCTGCTGTAACAGAGGCAGGCTGCCTGGGCGCGGCGATGATCGCTGCCTGGAAAGCCGGTCAGTATGAAAATCTGCAAAAGGCTGCCAAGGATGTGAAAATGGTCCGGCGTTACACACCCAACGGTGGTCCTGCACTGGATAAAAAGTATCAGAAGTTCTGCAAGCTGTATAAAGCAATGCTGGAAATCGCCCGGGAAGATTGAAAAGAGGAAGAACAATGAGAACCTATACGATGAAAAAAGCACAGGGAACACCGGATTGGTCGGCAATCGATGTTCTGCCTATCGACAATCTTCTGTGGACGGATTCCATTGATGTGACGGCGCAAGCGCAGATCTGCTACGATGAAGAGAATTTCTACCTGCGCCTGGAGGCAGTGGAGCCCCATATCCGTATGGTGAACAAAGAGACAGACCTGCTGGCAGAGGTCTGCGAGGACAGCTGCCTGGAGTTTTTCCTGCAGCCCGACAATGACCGGGTGGATTATTTCAATTTTGAGATCAATCCCAACCGTGCCATCTATTTGGGCTTCGGTCCCGACCTGCCTGCCAATATTCGGCAGATCGTGCCGGAGGTGCAGGCGCTTTTGGATATTCAGACCGCATTTACCGCAAAGGGCTGGACGCTGACCTACCGGGTGCCCTTCGCCTTTATCCGCCGGTTCTTCCCGGAATTTGCCCCCAAAAAGGGCGATAAGGTACGCGCCAATTTCTATAAATGCGGCGATGAGACCGAAAAGATGCACTTTTTGGCATGGAATCCCATCACCTGCGAAGAGCCTGCATTTCATGTTCCTGCGGAATTCGGTTGCCTGATATTTGGTGAATAAGGAGAGTATTATGTCGGATATTATCATCGAAAATGCCCGGTTGCGACTGACTCTGGGCAGCGATTGCATTGCCAAAAGCCTTGTGTACAAAGAAACCGGCGAGGAATGCCTGCTCACCGATGCCCGTATGCCCCTGTTTTCTGTGACCCAGGAGCGCCCCTTTAACAATGAGATCAAGCAGGTCTATCCCTGTGAACACACTGTCTACCCTGCCAATCGGGTCCGCAGGGAAGGGGATCAGCTGATCATCGGCTTTTCAGTTGCGCCCTATGAAGCTGTGGTCAATGTGGTGGAAAAAGACCGGTATATTGCTTTTTCTCTGGATCACTTTATCGTCCACCCCGGCGATTACGGCAGACAGAAAATGGACACACCCCCTGTGGCAGAGTTCTGCCTGCTGCAGCTGCCTGTTAAGGAACGGGAACACTTCGGTGATTGGCTGAATGTGAGCTGGGACGAAAAGGTTGCCGTCAATGTGCTGGCAGCTGCGCCCCAAACCCTGGTGGATGCCGACAAGCGCAACGGTCATCGGGTAATGCGCGCCCATGTGGAAAGCGGTATCCGCCTGGAAGGTCCTGCCGCAGTGCTGATCGTAGAGGAAACCGACAAATTGCTGGACACGATTGCTGTTGTGGAGGAGGATTACGACCTGCCCCGCGGTGTGGAAAGCCGCCGCAATCCTATGATCAATGCATCTATCTACTATTCCCTGGAGATCACCCCCGAAAATGTGGATAAGCACATTGCTTATGCCAAGGCCGGTGGCTTCCGGATGATGCAGATCTACTATACCTGCATTTTTAAGGCATCCGGTATGTATG
>JAZQHM010000004.1:0-21293 GCA_045540575.1 Faecousia sp.
ATTTGGCATTTGGAATTATTTTGGGTTGCACTTTTTAGAAAATAGTGGTAGAATACACTTGAAAATCTGTGCACCGGGGAAACCGGGCAAGGAGGAAATATAAATATGACTGCAAGCGAGAAACTTTCCCTGCAAAAGACCGCCTGCAAGATCCGCATGGGCATCCTCGAGAGCACCCACGCGGCCAAGTGCGGTCACCCCGGCGGCAGCCTGTCTGCCACCGAACTGTTCACCTACCTGTACTTCAAGGAGATGAACGTTGACCCCAAGAACCCCAAGGCTGAAAACCGTGACCGTTTCGTCCTGTCCAAGGGTCATACCGCTCCCGGTCTGTATGCAGCTTTGGCACACCGCGGCTTCTTCCCTGTGGAAGATCTGCCCACCCTGCGTCACATTGACAGCTATCTGCAGGGTCACCCCAATATGAACATGGTTCCCGGCGTTGATATGTCCACCGGCTCTCTGGGTCAGGGCATCTCTGTCGCTGTTGGTATGGCTTTGGGCGCAAAGCACCAGAACAAGGACTTCCGCGTCTACACCCTGCTGGGTGACGGCGAAATTCAGGAAGGTCAGGTTTGGGAGGCTTGCATGGCAGCTGCCCATTACAAGCTCGACAACATGGTCGTCATTGTTGACAACAACGGCCTGCAGATTGATGGCGACATCGCCAAGGTCATGAGCCCCTACCCCATTGTGGACAAGCTGAACGCTTTTGGCTTCCATACCATCGCCATCGACGGTCACGATTTCGATGCCATCGAGAGCGCGCTGAACGAAGCAAAGACCGTGAAGGGTCAGCCCACTGCGATCGTCATGAAGACCGTCAAGGGTAAGGACGTATCCTACATGGAAAACAACGCCGGCTGGCATGGCAAGGCTCCTAACGACGAGGAGTACGCAATTGCTATGAACGAGCTGAAGGCAATTCTTTCGGAACTGGAGGGCAACTAAGATGGCAGAAATGAAGAAAGTAGCAACCCGTGATTCTTACGGTGCTGCCCTTGCAAAGCTGGGCGCTGAGCACGACAACCTGGTTGTTCTGGACGCTGACCTTGCAGGCGCTACCAAGACCTCCGTATTCCAGAAGGCATTCCCCGAGCGCCACTTTGACTGCGGCATCGCAGAAGGCAACATGATCTGCATGGCAGCCGGTCTGTCCACCACCGGTCTTGTTCCCTTTGCATCTTCCTTTGCAATGTTTGCTGCCGGCCGTGCTTTCGAGCAGGTCCGCAACTCCATCGGCTACCCCCACCTGAACGTCAAGATCGGCGCTACCCACGGTGGTATCTCCGTCGGCGAGGACGGTGCAAGCCACCAGTGCTGTGAAGACTTCGCTCTGATGCGTTCCATCCCCGGCATGACTGTTATCTGCCCCGCTGACGGCGTGGAAGCAGAGGCTGCTGTCAAGGCTGCATATGAGATGGAAGGTCCTGTTTACCTGCGTTTCGGCCGTCTGGCCGTGCCGGTATTCCACAGTGATGACTTCAAGTTCGAGATCGGCAAGGGCGAAGTGCTGCGTGACGGCACCGACGTTGCCATCATCGCAAACGGTCTGCTGGTTTACGAAGCAATCCAGGCTGGCGAGCAGCTTGCTGAGGCTGGTATCAACGCAATGGTCATCAACATGGCTACCATTAAGCCTCTGGATGAGGAGCTGGTGCTCACCGCTGCCAAGAAGTGCGGCAAGGTCATCACCTGCGAAGAGCACTCCGTCATTGGCGGTCTGGGTGAAGCAGTTGCAAGCCTGCTGTCTGAGAAGCTGCCCACTCCCGTCAAGCGCATCGGCGTCAACGACGAGTTCGGTCACTCCGGTCCTGCAGCTGCTCTGCTGAAGCAGTTCGGTCTGAGTGCTGAGCACATTGTCGAAGTCGCAAAGGATCTGTGCAAGTAATCACATTTTAAAAAATAACAGGCAGTCGGAAGATGTAACGATCTTCCGACTGCTATTTTAAAAAGGAATCACGCCATGAGCAAAACTGTCGATATGACCCGTGGAAGCCCGACAAAGCATCTGCTTTCCTTTGCCTTGCCGCTGCTTCTGACAAACCTCGGACAACAACTGTATATGATCGTCGATGCTGCCATTGTTGGCAGAGGTGTCGGTATGAAAGCCCTTGCCGCTGTCGGTGCAACCGACTGGATCTATTGGATGGTGCTTTGGACTGTCATCGGACTGACACAGGGCTTTGCTACCTTTGTATCGCGCTACTTTGGCGACAAAAACTACAAGGGTATGAACAAGATCATTGCCATGTCCACCCTTCTGTGCGCCGCCAGCGGCATCCTGCTGACTGTGGTGGGCATCGGAACGTCGCTTCCGCTGCTGAAATTTCTGAAGACTCCGTCGGATATCCTCGACAGCGCCAACACCTATCTGATTACCATGATTGCAGGCACGCTGATCATCACCGCCTACAATATGGCAAGCTCGATCCTTCGCGCTTTGGGTGATGGGAAAACGCCGCTGATCGCCATGGTCATCGCAGCAGTCTTAAACATCGGCCTTGACTGCCTGTTCGTGTTTGTCTTCCGTTGGGGCATCTTCGGTGCGGCGATTGCATCGGTCAGCTCACAGCTGGTTGCATTCCTATTCTGTTTTGCGCGTATCCGCGGCATCGACTGCATTGAAATCAACCGCGAACTGTGGAAACCTGACTGGAAGCTGATGAAGCAGATGCTCCTGTTTGATATTCCCATTTGTATGGAATATATGGTGATCTCCCTCGGCGGAATCATCCTGCAGTCCTCTGTCAATTTGCAGGGCAGCGTGTTCATTGCAGGCTATACCGCCACCAACAAGATATACGGACTTTTTGAGTCAAGCGGTGTGGCTCTGGGACTGGCCAGCGCCACCTTTCTGGCGCAAAATTACGGTGCAGGACAGCTTGCCCGCGTCAAGCAGGGCGTCAAAGCCGCATCAGTCATTGCTCTGATCGCAGGTGTCGTTGTCACGGTGCTGATGTACGTGCTTCGATATCCGCTTTTACGGTGCTTCCTTGATGTAAACGAAGCCGGCGGACTCGAGGCGCTGGAAATCGCCGTTCATTATCTTCTGATCATGATTGCATTCCTCATGATTTTGTACCTGATTCACGTCTATCGCAACACGCTGCAGGCAATGGAGATCTCGCTGTGGTCCATGCTCTCCGGTGTTGCCGAGTGCATCTGCCGCGTGTTTATGGCCAAGATGGTTATCCATTGGATCGGCAGCGACGCGCTCTTTGTGACGGAGCCATTGGCATGGCTGGCGGCACTGATGACTGTCTTCTTCCCCTATTTGTACTACAGAGCCAAGCGCCTTCAAACGAATTGATAAAAAGCGGCAGGGAGAATTCCCTGCCGCTTTTAAATGGGCGTGAACAGATATTTCTGTGTCAAACCGTCACACGACGCATAGACCGTTACCGCGCCATTTGTCTGGATATCTGTGATCAACTCGACATTTCTGCCTTTCAGTCGGTTGCGGACAAATCCTTCGGGATCATCCGTTTCGACTTCCTCAAAGAAGATGTCGCGCATCTGGTTGTTCGGACACAGATTTTGAATTTCAATTACCAGTTCATATTCCGTCATTTTTCCTCCTTCTCCGGCTTGGCAACCGGTAGACCAAAAGATACCCCGCAAGACTTAAAACAAGTCCCCAGAACACATCCACGATCGAATGCTGTTTCATAAATATCGTAGATAGGCAGATTAGCACCGCCGTCAGCGTAATCACCGCTTTCCACAGACCGTTTAATCTCTTTGCGTCAAATGCCGCAAGTGCTACCGCAAGTGAGCCAACACAGTGAAGTGACGGACAGACATTCGTATTGGTATCGACTGTATAATATAGACCTACAAACCGGCTCAGCAGATTATCCCGCGGAAACACCGCAGGCCGCAGCTCCTGACTGGTTGGGTAAACTGCAAAAATCAGTGTAGCCACGCCAAAAGTGACGATAAAAAACCACATCATCCGCTTGAACGCAGGAATATCTGTCAGCAGCAGATAGATGTGCATTGCTGCCATGAATCCATACCATATCGTATAAGGAATGACAAACCATTCGCAAAACGGAATCCAATCATCCAGCGGCACGTACATGGGAAAATACTCTGTCGCAGGCACCACTCGCTCCAGCAGGAAAAAGCACACTCCATAGATCGGCCAAAACAGCAGCAGCCACAAATGCCGGTTTTGTTTCCTCATCTGCCTCAATCCCCTTTCTTTTTATCATAATAACCCACTTTGAACGGAATATGAACAATGTAGAAAAAACATACTTTTCCCTCGGTTTACATTCACTCCGCTCTGTGATATAATGACACTACTTTCATACTGGAGCTGATCACATGGGATTTGATAACACCTATGTCAAAATAAACTTAGACACACTGTCACAAAACTTTGAAGCAATCCAGAAAAAAGCCGGTGTCCCTGTTATGGCCGTCGTCAAGGGAAATGCCTACGGCCACGGCGCTGTCGCGGTTGCGAAGCTGCTTCATGAGAAGTGCGCCTTCTTTGGCGTTTCCTCTGTGGCAGAAGCGCTGGAGCTTCGGCAGGCAGGAATCGACACACCGATTTTGGTTTTTGGACGAACAGCAGCAGATGCTTTTGCTGAAGCAGTCAAGGCGCATATCCGTCTTGCTGTTTTCCGCTACGAAGATGCTTGCATTCTGTCTGAAATTGCTGTCAAACTCGGCATGGATGTGCCACTTCATCTTGCTGTTGACACCGGAATGAGCCGCATCGGTTTTGAACCGAACGAAGAATCGGCAGACATCTGCAAGCGAATTTCGCAGCTGCCGAATCTGAAAATCGAAGGTCTTTTCAGCCACTTTGCAACTGCCGACTGCGCTGACCTCAGCCGCGCGCGCGAACAGGCGGCGCTCTTTGACCGTTTCGGTCAGATGCTGGAGAGCCGCGGAATCCAGATCCCCATCAAGCATATGGACAACTCTGCGGGACTGATCAATTTCCGCCATCACTATGATATGGTGCGTGCCGGTATCGTGCTCTACGGCATGCATCCAAGTGCGCAGACTGATATTTCCGCACTTCCTGTTTGCCCTGTGTTGGAATGGGTCAGCCGTGTCGCCTATGTCAAAGAATTGCCTGCTGGCAGACCGATCAGTTATGGTGCTACCTATGTCACAACCGCGCCCACACGCGTGGCTACAATTCCTGTCGGTTATGCTGACGGATATCATTTCAGCTTATCTTCTAATTTTTATGTTCTGATCCGCGGTCAGAAAGCGCCGATTTTGGGTCGCATCTGCATGGATCAAATGATGGTCGATGTAACCCACATCCCCGATGTAACCATAGAAGATCCTGTTACTCTGGTGGGCCGGGATGGGGAAGAAATCATCACGATGGAACAAATCGCAGAAAAAGCAGGCAGCTTCCATTATGAATTTGCCTGCGGCATCGGTCGACGCGTTCCGCGTATGTATTTTCAAAACGGTACACGTCTCGATGCCGTTCACTACCTGCTGGATAAAACCATATAAAAAGTTCGCTGCCTAGGCAGCGAACTTTTTTCTTTATTCGGTCAAAACAAGCTCCGTGCCGCCTTCGGGGCGGATAGAAAGCACATGACAGGCGTTTTCCCCCAGGGCATCCTCAATCCCCTTACGGAAGCCTTCCAAAAGCCTCAGCGGTACAAACGCCTGTACCGTACCCGCAAAGCCGCCGCCGTGCACACGGTACGCGCCTTCGCCGTGCAAATAATGCTCGCAAAGGCCCAGTGCCACAGCCATGTCCTGATGCTGCACATAGCCTGCCGGAATCACATTTTGCAAATACATGTAAGACGAATAACCGCTTTGCTTTACCAGCTGCAGGAATCTGCCAAAATCGCCGCTTCGCAGGGCATCGACCTGCGCCATGACACGCTTATTTTCTTCATATTCATGGATGCTGCGCATCACTGCGCGATCACCGCAGGTCTTACGTAAGACGGGAATCGCCGCATAGAAGTCCTCTTCCGGAACCTGAGAGAGTACCTCTTTGCCAAAATGGGCGCAAATCGCCTTGAGCTCGGTGGTGATAGCCGCATACTCGTCGGTCAAGTCCGCATGGTCTGCACCGCTGTCAATGATGCAAAGAGCGTAACCGCAAGCAGCAAAATCAAAGGAGATCGGCTGAATGTCGGGGTTGTCCTTGTCCGCAAAATCGATGGTGACCATACCGCCCACGGCAGATGCAGTCTGATCCATCAATCCGCTTGGTTTGCCGAAGTAGACATTTTCCGCATACTGGCCGATCATGGCGATCTGGGGCTGGGTCATCTTTTCACCAAAGTACAGGTGGTTGATGATCGTGCCGATCAGCACCTCAAAGGCAGCCGAGCTGCTCAGACCGGAGCCAGGCAAAACTGTGGACTCCACATATGCATCAAAGCCCTCCAGTCTGCAGCCGAGCTCTGCAAATCTTGCGGCAACGCCGCGAATCAATGCAGGTGTAGCGTTGATCTCACTTTGCCGGGGCTGCAGCTGATCTAAAGATACCTCACACATCGGATACCCCTTGGAAAGCACGCGAATCATGTTGCTGCCGTTGCAACGCACTGCCGCACGGGTATCCAAATCGACTGCACCGGCCAAGACGCGCCCGCGCTGATGGTCTGTATGATTTCCGCCGATCTCGGTGCGTCCCGGCGCAGAAAAGTAGCGCTGAGGCGCTGCACCAAAGGCAGCCTGAAAGCCCTGATCGAGCTGCCGTTTTTCCTCTATTGTCATTGTTTTTCTCATAAACGATCTCTCCTTTTGCAGGCATACTCGTAGGCCATTTTATAGTCGTTAAGGGCGCGGTAGCACTCCTCGAGGCGCTGGCAGCAATGCTCGGGGTTGCTTTCCTCTGCACGCAGGAAGTAGGCCACCGCCTCAGCATACTGTGCTTCGCAGTATGCCGCTTCCCCGCGCAGACAATTCCATCGGGGTGCTGTGTGGTCATCGCAACAGTCAAGCAATGCTGCAGCTTGCTCTGCTTTCTTATTTTGAAGCAATTTCTGAGCACGCAGCAAAAGTGCACTGTCATCGCACGGCAAAGCCGATGCTGCATCGATCTCAGCCAGCTGAAGCAGCCTTGTACGTTCTATCGCATCTGTGTAATAAGGTGTGCGCTTTCCTGCCTGTACCGCTTCTTCCAACAGTTGCTGCGCATAAACCCTGTTTTCCGTTTCTTTTGCAAGTTCCATCAAGCACAGCGCCTGCAACAGCCACCGTTCCTCGTCAAACAGCCCGTCTCCGTCGCGGTATTGCTGCAGCTGTGACAAAAGCTTTGTCCAGTCTTTCTGTACATAAAAGATCCTTGCCTGCTCCATGATTGCAAGGTTCGGAGTCTGCGCTCCCGCTTCCTCCAAAAAGAAGCTGACAGGTTTCCCTAGGCGCGCAGAAAGATAGGAAAGCGTATCCATGGACGGACGCGCTGTTCCATTTTCGATCTGCGAGAGCATATTGCGCGTGATGACATCGCCGCAAAGCTGCCGCTGGGACAAGCCCTGTTCGATTCTCAGCTGTCGTAAACGCTGACCCAGCTCCATCCCGTCGCCTCCTTAGGTAATTTTGATTTACCCCATTATAGCACATCCTGCTTTAAATTTCTACTGTTACAAAAAATTCATTTGCTATTTTTCCCATTTTGGTTTACCATAGGCTCATAACGTTTAAGGAGGCTAGCTTATGGCCCTTCCCCATTTTTCTGAATTGCGTGAGCGCGCCCGGCGGTCTTTGAACACCGCGCAAAACCCTAAAAAAGTCATCTTGCTGCACACCGGCGCCACAATGCTGCTATCACTGTTACTGATACTGGTGGATTATCTGCTTGAACAGCAAATCGGCACCACCGGCGGTCTCAGCGGCATCGGCACCCGTTCGATCCTTGAAACGGCACGCTCTGTTTTGCAGCTGATTTCCGGCATCGTGATTCCCTTCTGGCAAATGGGTTATTTGTACTACACATTGAAAGTTGCACAGGGAAACGACGTTGGATACGCAGGTCTTCTGCAGGGCTTCCACCGTTTCGGTGCTGTGCTGCGGCTGAAGCTGCTGATGGCTGGCATCGTATTTCTTGTGATGATGGCAAGCTCCTACCTTTCCAGCAGCATTTTTATGCTCACCCCCTGGAGTGAACCACTTTTACAGTCGCTGATTCCCATGTTCAGCGGCGAACCGGATGCCGAGGCGATGATGGAGATCTATGAATCGATCCCTTTATCGGCGGTTGCCCCCATGATGGTCATTTTTCTCATCAGCTTTGTTGCTCTGATCATTCCCGTTCTCTATCGCTACCGCATGGCTGAGCTTTGGCTGCTGGATCATCCCAATCACGGTGCTTTTGCCGCCGTGCGTAACAGCAGAAGAATGATGCGCGGAAACTGTATCGCTGTTTTCAAGATAGACCTTCATTTCTGGTGGTTTTTCGCGTTGGAGCTTTTGATTGGTCTGATCGGCTATGCCGATCAGCTGCTGCCGCAGCTGGGAATCTCTCTCCCGTTTGATCAAAAAGCCGCGTATTTTGCCTTCTTTGGCGCATATCTGGTGCTTCAGATGGCATTGTATGTATGGAGGCAGAACGAGGTGTCCGTCACCTATGCGCAGGTCTACGAGGCGCTGAAGCCCTCAGAAGAGCCCGAACAACCACAGCTTGACGCAACATAACAAAAAAATTCCCTTATGCATGCGCATAAGGGAATTTTGTTTTGCTTTTAATTAGCCAGCCTCAACGGGAGTAACATTGGTGATGTGGGTGTTGATGCCGTCGTACCAGTAGACAAAGCCTTCCATATCGACCTTGTCGCCAACAGCCAGATCAGCAAATGCCTTGTAAACGTCGGTGTCTGCGCCGGTCAGGTAAACTTCAACGCAGAAGCTGTAGGTATTGCCGTCCAGAGAAACGTCGACATAGATGTCATCACCGGGCTCGCCGTTCTTGTAGTCAATCTTCTCGATGGTCAGGCCCTTAAAAGCAGCCTTCATGCCTGCCTTCTTAACCAGGTCCTCAGAACCCAGCAGAGCAGTCATGTCTTCAGCTTCAGCAACATAGGTGTCCGCGCCTTCAACGACGGTGAAGGTAGCGCCTTCAGCAACCTCAGGCATGCCCTTGTAGAAGGTCTTGTTGCCCTTGATGTTGATCTTGGTGCCGGGAACCAGCTTTGCAGCCTCGTCCTCGGTGCAAGCAACGTTATATGCGAAGTAGCCGCCGTCCTTGTCCTGTGCGTAGATGACGATCTTGTTGTCCCACCAGCCCTGAGTAGCCTGGACATAGCACTCGATCTCAACAGCATCATCTTCCGCTGCTGCCATGTACTGCTCGTGGGTCATAGCAGTGGACTCGCTGCCCTTGGTGTCATCGGGGTTTTCAACAGGGGCGCAGGCTGCGAAGCACAGCATCATAGCCAGCACCAGTAAAATTGCGGTGATCTTTTTCATTTCCATTAACTCCTTTTTTTGTGGTGTGATTTTCACAAGGACATTATACAACAGATTTTGCAAAAATCAATGGTTATCAACATATTTTTATTTTCTCTTGATTTTGCGGACAATTGCAATCGTGCCAAGGCACGCCCAAATTGCCCCCAACGCAACTAAGAGCCACACAGAAGTAGCAGGCAGCTGTCCGAATTCACTACCCCGCACCTGATCAAGACGGTACAGGGCGGACACATCAGTAAAGAGCTTTTCCATATACGCATCGTCAACGGTTTCCTTGCGCCTGACCGAACGTGTGACATTTTCAATCATCTGTCCCGCTGCATTTCGAAGAGATGCCGAGCCGTTGAAAACGGGAGTCACAAAGGTATTGTCCGTATATTTCTGCAGAATCTTGAGGGTTTCAACCTTGACCCAGTAGTGCAGGTCATTGTCTTCGCCGCTGCGGTTTACATAGTCAAGATATGCTTTGCTCTGCTGTGCCTTGGTGGTGACAGGCAGGTAGCCCTCCGTCTGAGAATAGCCGACCTGCACGTTGTCGGTCAGCAGAAACTGCGCAAACAGCCACGACGCCAGCACCTCCTGTGGGTCTTTCTTGTTAAAGACACACACAGACGGGCCTTGGGAGATCATCTGCGGATTCTCCGTATCGAACTGAGGAATCGGCATAACCTCCATCTCAAAATCCACGATCTTATCCTCGCTGATATCCATCAGCGGCGCATCGGGGCCCATCCATGTAGCACCGGCGGTGGAATCGATGGCAAAAATACACTGTCCTGCGTTTAAAAGGTCTGCAGGATAGCTTTCGATCTTGAATGTGGAGAACGAGCGTTTTTTCACGTGTTCTGCCACTTCAAAGAGAAGCTCTCTTGTGGTGTCGTTGAAAATTTCGATTTTGCCGCCATCCGTGGAATAGCCTGCATCCAGCTGACGGAGCATCTGGATCATCATATTGTCCGTGGATTTGTAGACGAAGGGGATCAGAATATTCTGTCCGTTGACCTCAAAAAGTCCCTCAGCATTCTTTTTCATCGCCGCATCGGAAACTTCCCACACAAAATCCCATGTCAGCGTTTCAGGCAGGGTGTAGCCAAGCTTTTCGACGTAGGTTTTGTTAATGTAGCAGGCTTCCGTGGAGCGCATAAACGGAATGGCGTACTGGACATCGCCGATTTTGCCCTCTTCAAGGAATTTCGGCACAAGTTCATCCTTGGTCGGTGCATCAAAATTGACTTCCGTGCCACCCAAACCATAGCGCACATCCACCATCAGTTCGTCCAGCGGAACGACACAGTTTGAACCCGTAATATAAGTTGCGATGTGGTCAGGATAAGTAATGCAGACATTGGGGGTGGTATCCGTCTGGATATTGGTGATGACATCGTTATAGATTCTACCGTAGTCGGTATAAAGCTGCATCTTCACCGTGATATTGGGATAGCACTTCTGAAAATCCTCAATCGCCTGCTTGTAGACCGCCACCTGCGACATGTTGGTATCGTTCTTCGCCCAGAAAGTGATCTCGTATTCTTTTGACATATCAAACTGCTCCGGGATTGCAAATTCGTCACGCTCTACAGAGCCGTGACAGCCTGTAAAGACGGAAAGCACGAGGATCAAAAGTAATGTCAGAGATAACAGCCGCTTTGCAGGAGATTGCCACGTCGCTTCGCTCCTCGCAATGACATCTGTTTTTTTGCTTCTTTTCATCCCTTGGTACCTCCTCTTGCAACGCCCGACATGATCTTGCGGCGGAAGATGAGAAACAGCACGATCAGTGGCACGGAGATAACCACGACAGCCGCCATCATAGCGGGGATATTTTCACGTCCGAATCCGTTTTCGCGAATCTCCTGAATGCCATTGGATACAAGGAAGTAGTTCGGATCGTCGGTGATCAGGCGCGGCCACACATAGGAGTTCCAGCATTCAATGACTTTCAGCACCGTCACCGTCACGATGGTCGGTCGGCAAATAGGCACCATGACTCTCATCAGATACTTCAGGTCCGATGTTCCGTCGACCTTCGCCGCCCAGTAAAGCTCATCGGGCACCTGAGAGAAATTCTCTTTCAGTAGGTAGATGTAAAACACCGACGTGACCGACGGCAGAATCAGACCCGCAAAGGTATTGCGCAGGTCAAGATTCGTCACCGTAACAAAGTTTGTAATGATCACCAGTTCGCTGGGGATCATCATCATGGAAAGAAAAACGGTAAAGGCCAAATCGCGGCCCTTAAAGCTCATACGCGAGAAGCCAAATGCCGCCAGCACCGTCACCACCAGCATAATTGCGGTGGTTGCAAGGGTGAAGATCAGCGTGTTGACAAGATAATCGGCAAGGGGCACAGCCGTAAAGGCCATAAGGTAGTTTTCAATGGTGGGGTTCAGCGTGATAAACTGGGGGATAAACTCACCGCTGTACTGGCTGTAGCTTTTCAGCGAGGTCAGGACCATCCAGTAAAACGGGAACAGAACGATCAATCCCCAAACCGCCAAAAAAGCATAGGTCACGCATTTTGTGACCGTTCTTCGCGTCGCGGCACGCTGTTCAATTTTCTGATAATCCATTTGTTTCATCACGGTATCCTCACGAATAATGGACGTGTTTCCGGCTGACCATAAGGTTAATACAGGTGATGGTCAGCACGATTGCAAACAGAATGATCGCCGCGGCAGAGGCATAGGACGGATAGCCGCCGCTGTTGCCGTAGAGCATATCATAGACATAGCCCACAATGGTGTTCATTCCTGCCGCATTCAGATCCGTACCGAACAGCGCCACAGCATCGCTGTACGCCTTGAACGCACCGATAAAGCCAGTAATGACAAGGTAGAACATGGACGGAGAGATCATCGGCAGAGTGATGCGCGTGAACATGCGCAGGCTGCTTGTACCGTCGACCCGGGCAGCATTGTAATACGTTTCGTCAACGGATGCCAACGCGCCTGTCAGCACCAGAATTTTAAAGGGCATGACCACCCAGACGGTGTAAAGGCACAGAACCAGCATCTTTGCCCAGTACGGACCGCCGATGAAATCAACGGATTCTCCACCAAACCAGGTGATGAACAGATTTACAAGACCGTCCGTGTAGGTCGTCTTCTTAAACAGGATCATGAAGACAAGACCGACTGCCAGGGTATTGGTCACATACGGCAGGAAAAACACCGTCTGAAACCACTCGCGCAGCTTCTTTATGGAGCTCAGCGCCAGCGAAATCAGCAGCGCAAGACCTGTTGACAGCGGCACGGTGATGGCGACCAGCAAAAGGGTATTTTCCAACGCTTGCAGGAAGTAGGGGTCGTGCAGGACATACAGGTAGTTATAAAGACCGACACCTGTATAAGTCTGGGAGGCGGAATTAAATCCCTCCTCCAAAGAGTAGATGAACACATCAATCAGCGGATAGACCATAAATACGCCCAGAAAAAGCATTGCCGGCAATAAGTAGAGCCAACCCTTTCGATTTTGTTTTTCCATGACATCTTCTCCATTTCGGATGGTTTCTTTTTCCTTATTATATTCATTTATGCAGCCATTTGCAAGGAATTTCTAAAAAACGACCGGTCCGCCAAAGACAGGCAGACCGGTTGATTGTATTTTTCCTGTATTACTCCGTGCGCAGAGCTGCAACAGGGTCTTTTTTTGCTGCCTTGCGGGACGGAAGCAGGCCGCCAATCAGTGTCAGCACCATGCTGAGAGCGACCAGCACCAACGCCTCGTCAGGGTTCAGCACTGCGTTGAGATCCTGATTCTCAATAAGCGCATGGATCACCGCGTTTCCGGGGATCAGCAGCAGGCCCGTCAGCCCGACACCCAACGCACCGGCACAAAGACCGATGATAAAGGTTTCTGCGTTGAACACCTGCGAAATATTGCGCTTGGAAGCACCGATTGCGCGCAGAATGCCGATTTCCTTGGTGCGCTCAAGGACAGAAATATAAGTGATAATGCCGATCATGATAGACGAAACCACCAGCGACACTGCCACAAACGCGATCAGAACATAGGAAATAATGTCAACAATCGTGGTCACGGAAGACATCAGCAGTGCCACATAGTCGGTGTAACTGATCTGGTCTTCCTCTTCAGCCGTTTCGTTATACGCCGTAATGCAGTCGGCAATCATATCCTTGGCAACAAAGCTGTCAGCATAAATGTTGATCGCAGAGGGTGTATCAAAGTTCACCACGCCGAACAATTCAAGATTGTCCTCAAGGCTGCCCGGGGAAATATAGCGGTCATAAATCGACAGGAGTACATCGTCCTTCGGATTTTGCAGATACATATCAAGCATCGCGGCCAACTCTGCCTCACTTTTGGTAAGCAGTCCGCTGGTCATCTGCGGATTATCGCCGTAGATATCACGCAGCATTTCCTTGAACAGCGTCGCCTTATCGGATATGCCGAGATTTGCAAGGTAAGCTTTTGTGTCTTCGATCTTTCCCGCATCATCCAGCGGGGAGAACGTCACACCGCTTAAGATGTTGGTTTGGGGCTTTTCCCTCTGAGCCTTTACAACCGGACTTTCATACGTGCGGGTGATGATCTCATTGGTCAGCGCCTGTGTATGGGCAAGATTGACCATAATGGGGGTAAAATCTGCATCCTCTTTCGGGCGAATACAGGCAGAAATAGTCAGTTCAATTGCATTTTCAAGCTGCTTTTCCAGTTCTGTTTCCGTCTTGATCTGCTGGAACAAGCCGTTATCACCCTTGACATAGGTATCGCAAACAGGCAGCAGATAAAACTTCTGGCTGCAGATGTCCTCATACGTCCAGCTTCTTTCAGGCAATGTGATCTGCTCGCCCGCTTCCAGCTTTTTGAGAATGTCGCGGTACTCCGATGACGGCATAATGCCCAGCTGATAGAGCATGGAGGCCGAGATCTCATGATTTTTGTCGAGCACCAGCACGATCTCGTCATAGGTTTCGGGCCAATGACCGTACAGGACATCATAGCTTTCCATCAGCGCCGGGCTGACAAGAGCACCGTCGCGGCCGGGCAGGAGCTCATAGAATGAACTGAGTGCATTGTTGACAGAGCTGCCCATATTGCCCATCGCGCCCGCAGGGCCCATGGAGTTCATGGCAGGATTCTTATCCGCACGCACAAGGGCATCTTCCGGGTCGTAGGTATACAGGCCAAACTGCACATCGTAAGAATAGACAATTCCATTTTCACCAATGTGCTGATGGATCGGGCTGTCCGCATTGTCAAGATACTTCTTAAAGGCCGTCAGATTGTTCTCCGTAATAGACGAAGTGACGGTGGAAAACAGCTCCAGATCGGTGCCGTTCATATACACCTTATCCAGCGGATGTGCCGCCTCTGCATCCAGATTCATCATGCTGCCGCCGATGAAGCTGGTTAAATCCATGGCCTGTGCTTCAATGGTGATGGGGTACGACGTCATGGTATCCTTTTGAATGCTGGCGATATAGTTGTTTACACCATTCGAAAGCGACAGAATCAGGCCGATGCCGATGATGCCGATAGAACCTGCAAATGCCGTCAGCAGCGTACGGGCTTTTTTGCTGCGCAGGTTTTGGAACGACAGAGAAAGGGCCGTTGCAAAGGACATGGATGCCTTGCCCAGATTGCGGTGCACCGCCTGTGTATTCTCGTCGACTGTGTAGGGGTCACTGTCATCGGTGATGCGGCCGTCGCGCAATTTGACGATACGCGTTGCGTACTGCTCCGCAAGCTCAGGGTTGTGGGTGACCATGACCACAAGGCGGTCTTTTGCCACTTCCTTCAGAAGCGCCATGACCTGCAGGCTGGTGTCAGTATCGAGGGCGCCTGTGGGCTCGTCAGCCAGCAGAATATCAGGGTCGTTCACCAGAGCACGGGCAATCGCCACTCTCTGCATCTGTCCACCGGAGAGCTGGTTGGGGCGCTTGTGCAGCTGATCACCAAGTCCGACCTCCTCCAGTGCCTTTTTCGCGCGCTTGCGGCGCTCCGCACGGGAGAAGCCCGAGATCGTCAGTGCCAGCTCGACATTCGACAGGATCGTCTGATGAGGGATCAGATTGTAGCTCTGAAATACAAAACCGACGGAATGGTTGCGGTAAGAATCCCAATCGCGATCAGAATACTTCTTGGTGGAAACGCCGTTGATGATCAGATCGCCGCTATCGTAGCGGTCGAGACCGCCAATGACGTTCAACAGGGTGGTCTTACCTGAGCCACTGGGGCCCAGAATCGCGACGAACTCATTATCGCGCAGATTCAGGCTCACGCCGTCCAAAGCCCGCTGGGTCAGTTCGCCTGTTTGATACTGCTTTGCAACATTTAAAATTTGAAGCATAACAAGCTCCTTTCAAGGCACAAATAGATATGCTACCATTTTACACATAATTGGCGCAAAATCAATGAACTTTCAGTAAAATATTTCCAAAAAAGAGGCGTGTTAAAAAACACGCCTCAGCTTTCCATCTGACTTCCGAGGAAGTTGGCAGCCACCTGCACCATTTTTTGATCCGCCTCGGACAGAGGTTCTTCATTTTCGCCCAGCAGCATCATCATGCACCCCATCAGATCCCCCTGACACAAAATCGGAGATGCAACGCCCAAATGGTACTTTTCAGACCCCTCTGCCGCCCTTACACGCGCCTCACCGACCTGATAGCGGTAGTGCTTGCGCTGCTCCATCAAGCGGTCAAGCTCTTCAGAGTTGGGTTTGTCCAAAAGCTCGCGCTTGGGAATGCCCGCCAGAGCGATGATCGCATCGCGGTCTGCCACAGCGGCGATTCTGCCTGTGCCGCTGCCGATGGCTTCGCACATCTGTGCGGCAAATTCCTGCAGGTCGCCCATGGGAGAATACTTGCGAAAGATCACGCCGCCGTCCTTTTCGGTATAAATTTCAAGGGGATCTCCCTCACGAATACGGAGGGTTCTTCTGATTTCTTTGGGAATGACAATACGCCCGAGGTCATCCACCCGACGGACGATACCAGTAGCTTTCATATATATCTATCTCCTTATTTTACAAATTACGCTGTTAGTATCTGTAAACTGACGGAGATTATACCGCCCAAATTTGCTTTTTCGCTTGGGTGTGGTATAATAAAATAAACAATAAGTAAAGAGGGTAAAAAATGCGAAATGATGTACAAAAGCACCAGATGACAAGTAATCAATTATTTATACTTGCCCTAAAGGTGTGTCAGTGGTGGAACGCTGTTTTTATTCAGGCAGATCGATTTTTTAATGTATTGTATGCGCCTCACGGTGGAACACCTTGGGATAAAGATGAAAATTACTGTTTGTTTGGCACTGACCGAATGTTTTTGATTGTTGCAATACATCACGCCATAGAAGATTTACAAAAATTAAACATAGAACTGCAAAGAGATAACGATACATCCTTACAGTTTGTTTTGGACAATATTGAGAAAGTGGCCCCTTGGGAAGATGTGAAGAATTTAAGAGATATGAACATTCACGATTTAGATTATCTTGTAGAAAAAGGACAGAAGCAAGACAAGTTCCGTAGTAAGGTAAAAATCGGAGATGGCGATACTCTTATAACTGCTGCCTGGACACATATCAACCACGATGTAAATGTAGTTCTAGTTGGAAAAATCAAAATCAAAGAGTTATTATCGGTTATGGAAACACATTTGCCATTTATTAGACAAAAAACCAAGCAAATTTATGATGAAACTTTGTTTGGAAAACACTAAACAAAAGGCGGTGATTTTGTGGGAGGTATGTTTCTTCGCAAGAAATTTAATATTTGGCTTTTTCTTTTATTCCTATGTGGTTTGACATTTATAGGAATGTACATATTCTTGAATATCGTTGATCCGAAAGCACCTAGTGAATTACTCACGTTTTTAATTGTTGGTATTCTTATTATTTTAGTTGTAATTCCATCATGGCTATTAAATTTTGGCGCGTTTATTCAAATCAGTGAGAATTCAATCAAGGCAAAGTACCATTGGTTTGGCAAACTGAATTGCAAAATTGGCGAGGTAGCATTTGCAATGGCACAGGTCAACACCTTAACCATCCTGTTGAAGAATGGCAAGCGTCATATAATTATGGGCGTTGAAAACGCATGGCCTTTAGCGGCTGCCATTCGCCAACAGATCTTTACTGTTGAAACAGAGAAACCCGATACTTTGCTACGCAAACTGGAAGAAGTGCAAGCGGCACGCAAAAAGAAACTGTATTGGGTCCTTGGCTGCGTTGCTTTAATGTTTGCTAATATCTTTATTGCGGTACTTTTGACCGGTGGTAAGGAAATGTATGCTTTCAGCAATACAGATTGGATTCTGTTTTCCATAATGGGTGTTGTTGAAATTCTAACTGTGATTCTTACTTTTTATTTTGCCGGACAATGCGGCAAACAATTACTTCCGATCGAGCACCTTAAATACCGGCTAAAAGGTGCTTATATAGCAACCACCCCACTTCCAGCAGGAATCGTAAAACGGGTCTACACAGATGCTAACCATATGGGACGGATTGTTATCTGCGGTTATCCCAATGACGAATCTGTCTATTATTGTGTGCAGGAATTTGTAGGAAATTACCTCCTTAAGACTGTAGACACTTCTGAGATATACGAAAACGAAGATAATCTTCCTAATGAGGCACTTTCTACGTTTATTGATATTTCCGACAATTTTCAATAAATCAAGCGAGGTGAATTTCACCTCGCTTTTGCTATGCATATATTCGATTTTGTGCAAATTGCGCCTAATCAAAAGCCACGATAACTCCAGTGTTTATGCGGATTTCGACAACTTTTGTCCTATTATAACACATTCCTCCACACGACGGACGATACCAGTTGCTTTCATATATTCTACTCCTTTTCTCTACTCTAAAATGTGCCAAAAGCCCAGTATTTATGCGGGTTTTCGGGACTTATTGATTTGCTCAAATCAAGCCTCGTTCCATCCAAAAAGTACGACACTACCAAGGTCCTTATCTGGGACGAGTTGTTGTTTTTGTTCTTTGTTAGTATCACATTTTTTGTAGAAATTATGAGTAAAATTTCCAATTGTTTTTAAATTTTAATAAACAAAAGGCACCTCAAACTAATTGAAGTGCCTTCTGCTTGCTACTATTTATTCTTCTATATTTTCTTCGTAAACTGGAATAGTCATATTTTCCAAAGCATTTCGGAGTTGTGGATTGTGAATGACAAAATGAATTGCCGGTGCTTTGTTCTTAGATATGACCACCCATTTTCCTTCGAGGATCCGAATTTGGATGTTTCTAAACGGATAGTTGCTGTTTTGCTTGATAATATAGTTTTCTTGTTTCTGACTGTAGCGAAGGGTTTGATCCATATGCAGTAAATACTCTTCGTAGGTATACGAAATGTCCTTTTCGCAGAAGATCTCCGAAAGAGGTAACAGCATGGGATGCTCTTTAAATTCCGATTCGCTGATGACAGGAATCTCATCGGTCATGCTGCCTTCTTCCAAAACAGTTTTGTACAGCTGCCGTTGTTCTGCCGCATAAGCAAGAATACGATTCTTGTCTGCCTCATCAACAGAATTATGTTCCAGAATCTGCGAAAGCAATTCTTCGGAAAGCGTGTGGATGGGCAATGCAGAAAGGATCGATCTTCTTTTGCCGAAAGTCATGCAGTCTTTTTTTACAAATGCGCTGAAAGCACTCTCAGATTCAACCCGGTAAATATCCATAAGAGGAGATGCATTTGACAGGAGATCGAGTGCTCTTTGTCTGTAATAGGCAAGCTCGGTCTTGTTGTTTGTGAGATACATCTTGCCGTTTTGGTGATGATCCATGATGCACTCACCGGATAATGCTGCCGCTCCGCTTGAATAAAGAAAATGCCCGAAAAGCTTGTTGTGAACACCTTTGAGATAATACGGAGAGATCTGTCCTGTCATATACATGGGGATCCAGCCCTCAAGACCCATCATCATTTCTTCAAATGGACGATTGATATTATGGATGAAATGGATATGCAAACCTTTTTTCAGCGTCATAGCAACGGCGAATATGAATTTTTTCTTAAAATCAGTGCCGTTTGCCTTGTCAGCCATTGGCGTGTCGTCATTGGCGATCAAATCTTCTTTCGACTTGGATAAAACCGTTGCTTTGAAAAAGTCCAATGTTCCTTTGCACATTTCCTCAATTCCATAATAATTTCTGGATGCCGGTAATTGAAATGGCACGGAAGGGACCTTCAGTTCGTCAAAATGGATACTGCGGATAAATTCGTTAAGATCAAATTCATCCAGCTTTGTTAAAAACGGCAAAACCACTTCTTTTTGGACCACCTGTCCATTGGCGAGCCAGCAAACAATTTTATCCATACAAACAGAATCATCACTGATTTCTGTTATATCGCAGCCAATCAATCCAGCAATCAGTTCTTTGTCAGCTGCAGAACAATGACGGACAACAAATTTTGAAACGCCAAGCGAAAATGATTGCGGGTCGGCCGGCCTTCTTTGCCCGTTGCGAATGCGGGAAATATATGAGCTATCAAATTTCAAAAAACTTGAGAGATCAGATACATTGACTGAAAGTGTTGTCAGCAATGCATCAAAATTTTGTTGAAAAGTGTCGTAAGGGAAGGTTTGATCCGCAAGACATTGCACAAATGTTTTTGAGACGGTTTCTTCCGTTAGGCTCGGATATCCTTTCTGGACTGCGATGGATACGATCCCCCGAACAAGCTGCGAAAATTGCTCTGAATTTATTTCCGGCACACGGCTTCCTGCACGATATCTGCTCAAAACAGAAGCAGATAAACCGGATGCATCCATCAGATCTTTTGCCGTGCATCCCAATTTAGATATATATTCATTTAATTGTTCGTTAAAAGTCACGATTTGTACCTCCTTGAGGTTATTTAAAATCACCCAAATTCTTTCAAAATCAAAATTATTCCTTTTTGCGTTTTTTTCTCACCACGATAGTGCCAACGATCACAACGGCAATTACACTCATCAAAACAGCAAATAACACTATCCAAGGACGGAGAGGTTTTTCGTTCTCGCCAGTGCCTCCCACATCATCTGTTGATTCACTGTCTCCGGTGACGACCGAAATATCCGTGTCTAACTCTTTTGCCGATGTAAAGAAGGTGGAAAAGGACGAGGTGTAAAACGATATGTTCTCAATCGTGCCATCTTCATACGTACCATATTCAGCCTTGCCCAATAATTCAATGATACCGTCTTCGGCAATATGATAGATGTAAAGATCCGTACCGCCGTCAAGAAGACCTTTTTCGACGCTGACAGTGACACGCACCGGAAAACCGATCTCCTGATGTCCTTCAAAATATAAAGGGAAGAGTAGTCCTTCCGGCAAAGAACCATAACCGTTTTGTATTGCAAGAGAATTTAACAATTCATCGGTTTGGGAATCAGATCTGCCCGGCTCAGCAGATGCAACGATTGTACGCACATTGGTCAAGATTTGTGCCAATTCTTCCTCCGGCAGTTGTGCATAATACTTCTGTTCTTCATCGGTCATTTTGCCCATTTCCACACGAACGGAGGAAGTAATGGTTCTATCAGGCTCATTAGAGAGCGGAATATCAAAATCGGAATTGCGGTCTTCCGGCAAAAGTGTTATATCAGCCGGAGGAAAGTTCGTTCCGGGCTGCTTATTTTCAGATTGATCTGGTGGATTGTCATTCTGCTGCGGTGGCTTGGTCTCAGACGATCCCGGATCGGTCGTTGCAGGCGGCTGCGTTGTATTTTCCGGAGAAGTTGACGCGGTTTCGTTACCGTTACTGCCGTTTTCGCCGCCGGAGTAACCGCCACCGTAGATGGCATATGAGCCGTTGAGGTAATAGATGCCATCCCCGGCACGAGGCACATTGGAAACGCCGTCGTTAGGTGTGCCTTCTCTCCCGTCACCCT
>JAZQHM010000005.1:0-82391 GCA_045540575.1 Faecousia sp.
GTAACGGCTTCGATCTCCTTGTCCCAGCCGATGAACTCGTAGGTGTAGTTCTCGTCCTCTGCCTTACCAGTAGCAACATCGCACTCAGGAACTGTGCCGTACTCGTAAGTCGCAATGTACTCCACGCCGTCAATAATCCATGTGACGTTGTAGGAGTTCAGTGTCTTCTGATACACAGCGGCATAAGTTGCATCACCGGTGACCTCAACAATCTCCTGATCCCAACCATCAAAGGTGTAAGTATACTGTGCGTCAGGAGCCTTATCGGTAGCGCCGGTAAACTCAGGAGTTGCGCCGTACTCATAGATCTCAGTAATTTCCAAACCGTCAACGATCCAGGTTACAGTGTACTTGGCAGTCTCAAGTGTATACCAACCGTCGTCATCGGTATCGGCAAGAGTCAATCCGGTAGGAACAGTATATACAAGACCTTCACCCATGTTAGGAAGCTTGTTCATCGTACCGCCGTTAATGATGATGTCAGCATCGCCCCAACCGTAGAGCGTATCACCAACATTGCTGGACAGACTCGTGCCCGCGTTCATAATGACAGTACCGTTGGAATTTACGATGTCACAGTAGTAACCTGCAACGGTAATTCCCTCAGCAAACGCATAGTTGATTGCCACGCCATCGAGAGTAAGCGTGTCTGTGCTGTTCACGCGGAACAGGTTTGCAGTATAATTATCTGTGACGATCTGCACATTGATCGTTCCGCCGACAACGGTCATAGAAGCACCGCTGCTCAGCGTGATGAAATGCTTATCGCCCTTGTAGCCTTCATAGAAAATCTCACCGTTTTCGTCTTCGACTACATAGTCAGCAGCGCCGGGGTTCGTAACGGTCGCAGTAATGGTATGGCCATTCAGATCCAGCGTTACATTCACGGCAGAAATGTCGATACGGGCTGCCTCGTCGTTGGTCAATTCGATGTCAGCAATCAGCTTCACATCAATGCCATTTTCCAGATAATACTTCAAATCTGCAGCATTATCGACTTCGACCATGCCGGGCTTATCCGCAATCTCATAAAGACCGGATTCATTCTGTGCAAGAATCTTGCCTGCAGGCAGATACTTGGTGGGGAATCTGTCGGAGAAATAGCCGGCAGTGACACTCATCACAGCATCACCGTTAACTGCGATACTTCCGCCTGTGAAAGTACCGCCGCTGATGGTAGCTGTTGCCTCGTTAAGATACAACGGATAGCCGCCATTTGTAGTAAAGGTGCCACCTGCGATATTCACGGTAACACCCTTTGTTGCGACCTGCATCAGCTGTGCGTCTTCCTCCGCGTTGATCATGGTAGCGGATTCAATGGTAATCGCAGCGCCCGTGCCGTTTGCGTAGATGACCTGGCGATGGTTGTTTGTACCGCCCTCTGCAATGGCCTCTTCGGTCAATTCACGGGTAAAGGTTCCGTTTTCAATTGTCAGCTTGCTGCTGTTGACACGGAACATGAAAGGACCGGCCTCAGTTTCAGATGCACTACCGTCTTCATTCAGACCGTTGTTTTCAGCCGTGATGGTCATGGCGATGGTGCCATTACCTGTGATCTTCATATCCGCACCGCGGGACATATCAACAAAGCGATCAGCTGTGGGATCCAGGCATACACTAAGGGTCTTGCCGTTCAGATCCAAAGTAAACTGCTCTGTACCGATCTTGCTACCGTCAATTGCAATCGTTCCAAGCGTATACTCAATGTCAGCAGCCAGCTTTACATTCATACCCTTGCTCAGATAATACTTCAGCTCACTTGCGCTGTCGACTTCAATAACATCAGCCCAAGGACCCATCTCGACGCTGTACCAATCCATGCCGTTCTCGGTATCAAACCGGACATGGCTGGTCATGGGATCTGCAACATAAGGCGTCAGATCCACATTGCTCTTAACACCGCTGCCCATAGCAGGGTTGGTGCCGGAGCTGAAGTGGTTATACTCCGTGTAGAATGTTGCACCGCTGGCAGCGTTAGCGGTGGAATCGCCGGTGATATTGAACATGGTCACAACATTTGCAGGACGGACATAGCCCTCGATTTCGCCTTCCAGCAGTTCATAGCGACCACCGTATACGCGCAGATGGGTATATGTCCAGTTCGCCTCGGATGCGCCATTACGATTGACGCGGAACATTGCAGAAACACCGCCGGTTGTGGTGGAGTTATAAATTGCAGTAATACCGCCGACATTTGCCTCATCAATCAGCGTCAGCGTGGTTTCCGCGCCCACAAGACCGATGATGTTGCCGCTGTAATTTGCATTGATGGTGATCCGGTGACCGTCAAAGTCCAAACGAGTGGAAGCCGTCACAGTAAGAGTTGTCGTAGCATCCACAGTAAGATCATTCAGCAGAAGGTAACTGCCGCCTGCTGTGATGGCTGCCAACAGCTCATCAGCCGTGCTGATGGTACCCTTGATAACAGCATAGGTGCCATCATTCTGGTTCACTACATTGTAGTATGCATCCAGGTAATCTTCCTCAGGAGCCCTGGTATACGTACCACCACTGATAAGCACAGTTGCAGAATCGGAGGCAGCATATACAAGCTTACCGGTAGTAACAGATGCAAAGCTACCGCCCTTGATCCATGTGGAACTATCCGCTTGCGCGATCACCACGCAGGCAGAGCTTTCATTGGTAACATTATCAGGATTCTCAATTGCAAAAGTACCCTTCTCGATCACCAGTGTGCCCTTGTTCTCAATCAGGTGTCTACCCTTAGCATTCGCGCTGTGCATAGTACCCTTGATTGCACCAGTACCGGCAGCGCTGCTATCAGTAATGGTCAAAGAAGCACCTGCCTCAACAGTAATGGGGGTATAGTTCGGGCTCTCGAGCTTGTATGTCAGCGTGTAGCCGTTCAAATCCAAAGTAAGATTCTTAGCCACTTTCACATTCCAGCCGCTGCTGACATTGCGGATGGTAATGTTTGCACCAAGGTAGATCACATCGCCGTCCTGGGCATTGTTCATCATGGCTGCAAGGAATGCATCCTGGGTCGTAACAGCAGGAACGACAGTCCAAGTGTCATTACCGTTATTCTTAAGGGTATATCCGCTTGCGATATAACCCTGACTCTTATTAAAAGTACCGCCGGAAACAGCAATGGTACCGGTAGAGCTACTTGCCTTTGTAACCGCCTGACCACTGCCAAGAACTGTAAAGTTGCCGCCCTTGACGGTAGTAGTAGCACCGGTCAGATGGAAGATCAGGTGGGAAGTCATCGAAGCAGCACTGTCAGAGCCCAAAAGGATGTGCCGGATATTGCCGTTTTCGACAACCAACTTACCACCGTTGCGGATCAGATGCGCGCCAGCCTTTCCGGTAACCGCTCTGCCTTCAATGGCGCCGTTACCATCTTTACTGCTGTCCTTAACGGTCAAGGTTGCACCGGAGGCAACTTCAATAGGAATTACACCACTTGCCAAACGGAAACGAAGAATATAACCATTCAGATCCAACGTGACATTCGCATTGACAGTCATGCCTTCACCGGTAGTATTGTTCCAGTTTTCGCTAACACCGATATTGCCGACCAGCTTAATGATCTCGCCATCGACAGCGCCTGCAAAAGCCGCCTTGATTTCAGCAATGGTGGCGACCTCTGTGATCTTCATAACAGTGAACGTGCCGTCAGCATTCTTAACAGCGCTGTAGCCCGCAGCCAGATGGGCAGTAGGATCTGCCTTGAAAGTACCACCGGTGATATTAACAGATCCAAGCCAGGCTGTTGCATGCTTAGTAAATGTATTAATCGTACCACCGGTAACGGTAAACACAGAAGCATCATTGGATGCCTGCAGATAAACAGTGCCAAATGTACCGCCATTGATCGTAACGCCCTTGGAAGCGCTGGTACCAAGCAGTCTGAGGTATGTGAATTCGCCATCATTAATAGTCAGCTTACCATATCTCATATCGATCTCAGCAGTAAACTTACCGCCGTTGATGGTGGTGGTAGATCCGGTATTCGACTGATAGATGATCTTACCGCCATTAGCAGTGGTAGAATAGTTACCACCTTCAATTGTCAGATTGCCGCCGGCAAGATTCAGTGCCGAGGTTACAGCCGCCACAACAGAGCCGTCACCCTGAATGGTGAGACCGCCGCCTTTAATAGAAAGCTGTGCCGACAGAGTCAGTGTCTGACCGTTCAAATCCATCACAACAGCATTTGCGCCGGTAGTTACCGCCGCAGTCAATGTGATGGGCGCAGTCAGTTTAACGTTACCACCGCTTGTCAAAGCGGTGGTCAGCGCATCCGCGGATGCGACCTCCGTCCATGAATCTCCTTCAGTTGCTGTCTCTTCTGCAAACACCAGCGTCGGCAGCAGAGAAAGAACCATGGCCACTGCAAGCAACATGCTCAGCAGCCGTTTTGTTAATTTCATATGTATCCCTTCCTTTATTAAAAATAGAGAAACCTAAAATAAAGATAACACGAAAACCCCTTTTTTTCAAGTCTACAGCTATTTTTCATAGCTTTACACAAAATTATTGCCTCGTTTCGGTCAAAACACCCAACACTGTTTTTCATTGTTGAACAGCAAAAAATCGCCCCGGATTTTCCGGGGCGATCGTGTTACTTTTTCGGTGCGTAAAACAGCCTTAAAACCAAATCTGTGAGTTTTTCTTCGTCAACATGGAATTCATAGTAGGTCTCGCCCAGAACATTTTCTCCCTCCGGGGAAACAACATCCATCACTTCATAATCTGTGTATCTGCTCATCATATCAGAGATGACTGTTGCCGAGCAGTCTGTAACGATATAATCCGCTACATCTTCATATGCCGACAGCGCAAAACCGGCACTTGCAGCTTGCTTCTTTCGCACAGATTCCAAGAATCCGTCCATATACTGTTCCTGCCGATCCATACGGGAAAGGTTCGTCTGATCCGCCACGCCTTGACGCGTCCGGACAAAATTGATTGCCTGATCTCCGGTTAATATCAGTTCTCCTTTTGTAATGGAAGGATCAATTTCAGAAAAATCATCCTCAACCGTCACTTTTACACCGCCAACAGCATCGTTCAGTATGCCTATGGCATCCATATTCATTGCAACATAATGGGAAATCTTAATGCCGGAAAGGAAATCAGATACTGTTTTCCTTGTGTTTTCGCAGCTATCCTCAAGGCCCGAGCCATAGGTGTGGGAAAGGGCAAGCTGCTGATAAACCGTGCCTGCCTGCTTACCACCAATACCCAAAACCGGCATTTCAAGCATCGTGTCACGATTTAAGCACAGTATGCCGCAGGTCTCGTTACTCTCATCAAAGATAAGTAAGCTGACCATATCTGCTGCGCCTCTGTTATTATAGGAATTACTCTCCTCTACAACACCGTATCGGTCGATACCCAATACCATTACAACCGTGATATCCTGCCTTGGAAAGTACTCCACTCCATCTTTAACGATCGTTTTCGAGTTAGAAGGACGGGGCTCTTCCCCATGATAAAAAACAGTGGACTCCAGAATTCGGAGCCCACTGACAATCAATACAAGCACCAGAATCAGGATAACACACAGATATGCAGCTTTTTTTGCGTTCTTAAGCCAACTCAATGCACATCACCCTTATCTGTTAATTATCTAGAATTAATGTGTTTTCTTACGGTTGCCCAGTACCAGCAGAAGAATCAATGCAAATCCTGCAGCAGCCATAACACCGATCCAAACAGGAAGATCCGCGCCAACTGTATCACCGGTCTGTGCAGGGGGCATGTCGCCTGTCTTGACGGAGAATGTAACCGGACCGGTATTATCCAGCGCAACAGTAACAGTACCGTCACCATTATTGGTCACGCTGGCTGCCGGAATCCATTCATCTTCCACATAGACCATACAGTAGACATCGACATCGGCAGCAACGCCAAGGTCAAACGTGATCACGATGGTCATATTCTCCTGAACGAGCACTTCTTTATGCTCATCACTAACAATGGTCACGTCAAAAAGGTCTCGAATCACCACATCGGTAACATTGATGCTGGGATCAATCTTCTCATAAGGGATCTCCATTTCACCCTTATCCAGCTTGTCATAAACCTCAAGAAGCTTATCCTTGGATTCCTTGGGGATTTCTGTAGAAGATTCTGCTTCTGAAACAGGTGTCACGACAATGTGCTCATGGTAAACGTACTTGACGACCTCGCCTTTTTTCTTATCAACGATCTCAGCCACAGGACCATGTTCAGGTGTACCGGGACCACCGGGCTGCTCGGAACCACCGGGACCAGGTCGCGGTCTAACCGGCACAATCGTCGGAGAGTCCTTATAGGGAATGCTGGGAACAAAGTGGTGCTTTGCAAATGCAACTGTTGCAAACATGGAAATTAATACCAAGGTTGCAAGTACAATGCAAATTACCCGTTTCATATCCATCAACTCCGTTTCACAGAATTATCAATCATTATGTACGCTGAAGTAACTTCTCTTCAAAATACTGTATATGTCCAATAGCCTCTTGACCCAAATGATCCTGAATAACACGGACAGCTTCCAGTAAATTCGGTGAGCGGTCTTTCAAATCATGGCAATCTGAGCCAATCAGATGAATCTGACCTCTGCGAAGCAAACGCAACATCATTCGACGTGTGCTCCGTTTTATAAATGCCTCCGCATTTGCCTGAACACATACAGGCAGCTCATCCAGTTTGTCCGGTATGCCATGCATATGCATTGGGCTGATATAACGGTCAATATGGGCAACAATCGGGACAATACCCTGTTTTTCGTAAATTGCTGCCAACTCCCGGTACATTTGCTGCGTCCATGGAGGCATCGGCATTTCTATTAAGATACACCCATTGCCACCGATTGTCAACTCCGGCAGCACCTCAGATTCGCTGATACCATCGTAGTAATAGACTTCAGCACCCACCGTCAACCGCGGAAGATTTGGATACTTTTCCATTTCTTTGCCCAGTTTTTCAAGTGATTGCTGCCGTCTTTTCAGAAAATCCGCGGGGCTGTCATGCTGTGGATAAAAATGAGGAGTGACAACTACTGTAGCAACGCCTTGCTCTGCCATTCTTTGCAGCATAGCAATGGATTCCTCAACATTTTTACTGCCATCATCCATCTGTGGCAAAATATGACTATGGAAATCCGTAATCATACATTTTCCTGGGTTTCTACAGAATTATCCTTTGTGGATGCCGCATAAGCGCCTTCATAACGTCTGTAGTATCTTCTGTAATAGCGCTTATAATAACCCTTGCGATAACCATAGTTCTTAGCATTTTCACTGGTGCAGTTATACACAACACCAAGGATCTTTGCATTGACAAAGGCAAACTGCCGTGCGGTATCAGAAAGGGCAATTCGGTTACAGTAATGCTGGCGCACAACAAGAAGCATGCCATCTGTAATTTTGGCAACCGCCAGTGCGTCACTGACTTCTCCTACAGGGGGAAGGTCAAGAATGATGTAATCATACTTTTTCCGCAGATAATCCAACATCTTCAGCATATTATCAGAGCTGAGAAGTTCAATGGGATTAGGCGGGTTGCGACCGGCAGCCACAACATCAAACGCGTCCTCTTCCCCACTTAGACCACATTTCTGAATCAGATTCTCCATGGTATTCTGACCGGAAAGATAACTGGAAAGACCAGGCACTTTCTCAATGGAAAGCTTTGTGGCCAAGGAAGGACGGCGCATATCGCAGTCAATCAAAATAACCTTCTTATCAAGCTGAGACAGAGTAAATGCCAAATTGATGGCGGAAAGGCTTTTGCCTTCGCCGGAAAGCGCGCTGGAAAGACCAATGACACGGGAAACACCTTCGTCAGTAAAAGAGAACTGCAGCTTGGTACGCAGACGCTTGTATGCTTCCGATGCAGAGAAACTGATTTCTGCACCGATCAGCTTGGGATCCTCCGGTGCACTGAGGATCGGTGCAGGCTTTCTGCGCTTATGACCGTAGCCATAGTAGTAGTAACCGCCCTTGCTGGGTGCTTTCATGTCCGGCACAGCTGCCAAAATTGGGTGGCTACAACAAAGGGTAATATCTTCTTCTGTGCGGATCTTAATATCAAAGATTTCCTTCAAAACGATTGCTGCGACGACGGCAATAAGACCGACAGCAAAACCAACAATCGTATTGTACGTATAGTCAGGAGAACTGGGAGATGTGGGCACGACAGCAGTATCCACAACTTTTGCAGATGTGCCTTCGACGATATTTTTGATGCGGTTAGGCAGAATATACTCGATGGCATTGGCAAGCTTTGTTGCTTCTTCCGGGCTCGTGCTGGTAACCGTTACCCGGAAGATTTCGGTAGAACTGACAGAGGAGGCGGTAATCATACCGCTCAGTTCCTTATAAGTAATATCCACACCCGCATAATCAATAACATCGTTCAATGTTTCCCTGGTCCTTAAAATAACGATATAGGAATTAACCAGATTCTTGGAAGCTGTAATATCGCTGGAGGAAATGCTCAACGATGTATCGCCAAATGAGAAATTACTGTTATTTACGTAAAACATGGCAGATGCATCGTACTTGGGAGCAATCAAATAAAATGTACCCAAGAATGTAGCAACAGCACAAACGATGGGCACCAGTGCAACCAGCCAAATCTTATTCAAAACTGCACCGATCACACGTTGCAGATCGATGGCAGATTCATTCAGCTCCATTTTTCTCTCGTCCATTTTTTATATTCCCCCAAGCAAAGCTCGTACTAATTCTTTCAAATGGGCATACACCCTCTTTTATCTATTTGATTGTATCACTTTCCTTTGTCTATGTCAACTCAAATTCCAATATAAAAAATTCCTGCCGCTGCAGCAGCAGGAATTTTTCTATTATTTTGCGAATATTTCCGTGATTCTGGGGGAATTACCGGAGTTGACTGCACCGATAAAGAGTTTTACCTGCATCAACTTGCGGCTGAGCAACGCATCCGGAATCGACTGACCGCAGTCGATACGGCTGTCTGCCGTTCCATCAATACCCACGAATTCTGCTTGCTCCAGTTCTTCTGCTGTATCCGCGGTGCGAATCTGGCAGTTGACCCATGTCTTGTTGGGAACAGTGCCCTCCCAGCTCACACAGCTGACATTCTGTGCGTCCATGACCGGCGTAATGTAGGTCTCTTCCGGGCTGCGGTTCATAATATCTCCCACATCATTGGGCACCATGTCGTGAGGACCAATGGTGGGCAGCCATGTACGGTTGTCTTCCTTAAATCCCTCGGGTCCGTTCCACCAGATGGCAGAATCGGTGCGGTGGCTGCCGTATGCCCGGTGATGAGAAAGACAAATATCCACATAGCCGTCTTCGTTAAAGTCACATGCCCAGGCAGCAGAGGAAGAGTGGGCAAACAACCGCTTACGGTTAGTAAGGCTGAAGCTGCCATGATCATTCCAGTAAATAAAGGAATTGATGTCGCGCTCTTTCTTGTTGAAGTAAGACGATGCAAACACATCCAGCCAGCCATCGCCATTTAGGTCCTGAATGGTGATGTTATTGGACTGATAAGAAGGCAGAACGCAGCAATTATAGCCGGAATAGCCCTTCTCACTGCCCCAGAAAATGGTGACAGTGCCTTCATGGTAAACATTACGGTGCAGCGACGCCCGGCTACCGAAGATCAGATCGGGATAGCCGTCCTTGTTAAGGTCTGCGACCCGGACAGTCAGCGCCATTTCGATAGGCAGCTTGGTGGAGCGCTCACTGGAGTACCCCTCGGGACCGCCCCAGTAGATCAGACTGTACTGCTGCCAGGATACGGGGATCACCAGATCCAGCCAGCCGTCGCCGTTGAGATCCGCCACAGCGCCCCACAGTGCACCGGCAGGCGTACCCTCCGGCATACCCTCAACGGTATCCAAAATGGCGATATCCTCGTCCTTCCAGCCGTCTTCGCTGCCGTATGCAATCCGCACTTCCCTGCCGCAAATGCCGATAATATCCAGGTAGCCATCCTTGTTCAGATCCGCGCAGTGACCGCCCCATGCAAGGGGGGTGTTGATCTGCGTCATATTGTCAAGGCTGAAACCGTCAGGACTGCCCCAATAAAGATCTCCCGGAGGGTTCAGCTGGGGCTGATCTTCGCCGTTTTGCATTACAAGAATATCGGGCCAGCCGTCGTCATTGAAGTCTACCGGCATCATCGTGCCTGCGCTGTTACCGGGGAATTCCAAACGATTCTTGGGATCAAAGCCATCCTTGCCACCCAAATAGACATGGACGGGAATGTGACCGTAGGCGCTGCTCTCCTGCTGGTTGACAAACACCAGCTTTTTCTTTCCGGAACCATCAAAATCGGCAGTATACGCCTCAATGCAGTTGTGGGTCACATAGCGCTTAGGCTCATCAGCAATGACACCGCCACTAACCGGCCACACAAAAGACTCAGAGGTAAAAGCTGTATATGTACGACCCTGGATCACAACAATGTCGTCGCAACCATCGCCGTCAAAATCACACAGCAGAACATCTCTCGGGGTAAACACCGGCATGGTCTTAACCGGATTTTCGTAGCCGCTTGCCTCATAGTAGACCAAAACCTTTTGATCTTCCATAGAATTTACCTGCAGCAGCACCAAGTCTTCAGACTCAGCTCCTGCAATATGTCCGGTGGCAGCGGAAATGACATTTTTAACCGGGAAAACAATGTCCTTTCCGGACTTGTTTCTGCCCTCGAAGTGGATCAGGCGCACCTCGTTGGCGTCTGCATAGAACAAATACTTTTCGCCCTTAAAAGTAACCTGCTTGGGGCGGGTAAACTCAAAATACAGCACATTGCCGCCGCCATAGGGCAATATCTCAAAGCGCTCTTTGTCATTGGTCGCGGGAGCAACCTCCGTGCTGTTTTCCAGGGAGAAGCCGTCCTTGCCACCCCACAAAACCGACCATTTTCCGTCAGCTGTACGGCAGTAAAGATCATCGCAGCCGTCGCCGTCAATATCAGCTGCTACGAACCAGGAAACAGGGACATTATAGTCCTTATATCCAGCCATGGTAAAGCCCATTTCGCCCTGCTTGTAAACCCGCAGACGCTGATTGAACAGCATTTCCGGTGAGAAGGTGGATGCCGGTGCATCGGCAATCTGATAGCAGATCTCCTTGACACCGTCGCCATCAAAATCGCCAACAGCAACACAGGAGCAGCCCGGTGCAGAAAGATCGATCTTCCGATTTTCCGTAATGCCGTCCTTGCCGCCGAAATAGACATAGGAAGGCAGATCACTGTGGTGACCGTCGTTATTGGCTGCCACGATCAGATCGTCATATCCATCACCATTAAGATCTGCCGCCTGAGCGCCTTGTGCGCCCTGGGTCAGAACATTCTGGCACTTCCCCTCTCCCGTAGGGTCGGAAATAATATGCAGATAAGGATGCTCACTAAAGTCATGGCTGTTGGCGATTAGCAAATCCACATAGCCATCATTGTTGACATCAAACCGCCAGATTCGCTGCAGGTTGCCTTTTTTCGACACATAAAGATTCTGCCCGCCATTGCCAAAAGTGCCCTTTGACAGTGCATCAAAACCGCTGAGTGACCATTTTTTCATAGCTGTACCTCTTTCAAACATTTGCAGGCATTGCCGTCATGGCATTGCCAAGATGACCGTCATAACCGATTTTCACTATGTGGAATTCACCGTCGTAATCAAGCTCCGTAACCGAAGCGTTGGATACCCAGGGAATATCTTTCATTTCACTTAAGGGTCTTCCCTCCGCATAACATTGTGTCGCACGGATGGGAGTGGCATGGGTCGCGATCACCACGGTTTGCTCCGGATGCTCCACGGCAATTTCTCTTAGCCGCGATAAGATTCTTTCCTGCAGCTGGGCAACCGTTTCGCCGCCATCACAACAGGCATTACCAATGTCATTGCGCCACACCTGATAAGCAGGAAACCTCTCAATAATCTCTTCAAAGGGTCTGCCTTCCCACTGACCCGCATTGATCTCCCGAAGCAGCGAATCGGGGTGCATCTGCAAACCCGTTATACTTGCTACCGCTTCACCAACAGCGGCTGCACGCTTCAAATCGCTGGAATAGACCGCGTCAACGCAATAGGTTTCCGCCACATACCGGGCGGCGATCTTCGCCTGCTGCAGTCCCAGATCCGTAGGAGGGCTGTCAAAATGACCGGCAAAGCACCTTGTAAAGTTCGCCTGGCTTTGTCCATGGCGAATCAGCAGAAATTTAACCATTTGCGATCTCCTCAATGCACGTTAAAAGCTTTGCCGTATCGTCACAGAAATACTTCGCACCGTTTTCTTCCAGCATATCCCGATCCCGGAAGCCCCATAAAACAGCCAAACACGGCACACCGGCATTGCTTGCGGTAAGTACATCCACCTCGCTGTCGCCAACGAAAATGCAGCTGTCCACACCGATGTCCTTCATAGCCTTGTTGACCATATCCGGTGCCGGCTTACGGGGGCATTCGTCACTTTGTCCCAAGGCATAATAGCCGGGGAAATAGTCAGCGCACAGCAGCTTAACAGCAGAATCCGGCTTATTGGAAACGATGGCGACCGGATACTTTTTTGCCACCTCAGCCAAAGCCAGGGGAATTCCGTCATAGGGCTTTGTCTTAACTTTGGTGTGGGTTTCATAGTAAGGCAGGTACACCTTCAGCATTTCATTTGGATCAGGCTCTGTAGCACCATCAGGACGGGAAGCAGTCATCTGGTACAGCGCACCGTTGCCCACGATTCGGCGCATATCCTTGAGACTGCGTTCCGGCAGATCAAAGTGCCGTAGCGTGTAATTCGTCGCGTCGGTCAGATCCTGCAACGTGTCCAGCAGCGTACCGTCCAGGTCAAACAAAATGCCGATTTTCTTTTCCATAATGCCGCCTCCAAATTTTCTCTTTATAAAGTATAACATATTCATTTTTGGCTTGCAACCGATTCCTTATATAAATTTTAAGCCCTCCGGGTCACCGGAGGGCTTTGTTTACAGAAGCGGAATCCCTGCAGTTTCGCAGGCTGCAACGGTATCTGCATCCCAAATGCTGGACTGGACTTCGCCGATATGGGCGCAGTTCATCATCAACATACAAAGACGGGACTGACCGATACCGCCGCCAATGGTCAGCGGCAATTCGTTATTGAGAAGCATCTTGTGGAACGGCAGCTCCCGGCGGTCATCACAGCCGGCAATTCTCAGCTGGCGATCCATAGCCTCGGCATCCACGCGGATACCCATAGAAGAAATTTCCAAGGCTCTGTCCAGCACTTCGTCATAGAAGAAAATATCGCAGTTGAGCTGCCAATCGTCGTAGTCCGGCGCTCTGCCGTCGTGGGGCTTGCCGGAGCGCAGCTTTCCACCGATCTGCATAATGCAGGCAGTCTTATGCTCTTTCACATAAGCCTTTTCCCGCTGGGAGCCGGTCTTTAAGTCCGGATACAGATCCTCAAGCTCCTGCGTGGTGATAAAAGACACTTCCCGCTCCAACTCCACACGCAGCTGTGGGAAACGGACATGAAGACGGTCATTGGTATCGCAGATGGCACGGACAATGGCGCGAACGATCAGCTTCAGATACTCAAGATTGCGGTTATCCTTGGTGATGACCTTCTCCCAGTCCCACTGGTCCACATAAATGGAGTGGACATTGTCCAGCTCCTCGTCCCGGCGAATGGCGTTCATATCGGTGTAAAGGCCGTGCCCTACCGTAAAGCCATAGCGCTTCAGCGCAAGGCGTTTCCACTTGGCAAGAGAATGCACCACCTGTGCATCCGCGCCAACTGCAGGCACATCAAAGGATACCGGACGCTCATAGCCGTTGAGGTTATCGTTAAGACCCGATTGCTGGGTAACAAACAGCGGCGCAGAAACACGTTTCAAATTTAAAGCAGCGGAAAACTCCTGCTGAAAGGTTTCTTTGATATAGGCAATCGCCCGCTGGGTATCGTAGGCATCCAGCACCGGCTTATAGCCCTGAGGAATGTAGATCTTGTTCATACCCTCGTGTCCTTTCCGTTCAATATGTTCCCATTTTTACACACTGTGCATAAAAAATCAAGCCCTAATTTAGTCAGTTCGTTAATGTTCTTTGGCAGTATCGGTTTTTCATTGACAAGTGATTGGATTTGTGATAAACAAAGTGTGTGAGACACTTTCAAAAGGAGGTAGCCGTATGCAGGAAAACAGCCCCATGACAAACGCCCGTCAGCTATATGAAACGCTGCGCAAGGACATTGCAAACGGCACCTACCCCACAGATAGCAAGCTGCCCTCAATCCGCACCCTTGCGGACAAATACGATCTTTGCACCAATACGGTAAACACTGCCATTGCAATGCTTGTGAATGAAGGCATCGTTACTGTCCGAAAAGGCAGCGGCAGCTATGTGACCCGCGCACCTAAAAAGAGCCGCATGATCGGTGTTTTGATGTTTGATTTCATCAGCAGTACCCGTGTGGATTCTGCCATTTTGGAGGCGATCCAAAAAAATCTGCCGGATGATTACTACTTTTCACTTGTAAATACCTATAACAATTACGATGCGTTTTGCGACAGTCTGGAGCATCTTCTGGATGCCGGGGCTGCGGGGCTTCTGCTCGTTCCGCCCACCCAGCTTCCCGCTGACCTTACCCGCATCCAGTCTCTTTTAGGGCAGATCCCCACTGTTTTTATAAACCGGGGCATCCCCGGAGTGGATGCAGACATTTACTCTATGGATCTTTATCGGGGAACTTTGGAAGCGCTGGAATACCTTTATGCCACCGGAAAGCGCAAAACGCTGATCATTCCCCACAACTCTGAAAAGTTTGCAACCGAGCAGCTGCTTGCCTGCGAGAACCACAAAAAGAACTATCACCTGCCGCCGGAATCCATTGTGGCAATGCCGATGGAAGGTACACTAGAAGAACTTCACGATAGAGTTGCAGCCCTTTCCGGGCAGTTTGACAGCTTTATTACATCGGACAATATCTTAGTGCAAATGACCGACATATTTACCCGGCAGGGCATTGCGATCCCGTCCGAGCTTTCCCTTGTGGGAATCAACGACACCCTACTGTCGCGCATCCACAATCCCCCGCTGACTTCTATCGCATATCCAGCCAGGCAGGTAGGAAAAAATGCGGTAAGCCGACTGATTGAACGGGTCGAGGTGTGCTGTGAAAGTGCCGGCAAGCTGCACAATTACAAGCCGGAATTTATTATCCGCAAAACATAAAGGAGATGTTTCCATGCCCAGAGAAATCAACCCCGCAATCCGTCGCAGCCGCGTGCTTGAAAAGATTCGCGCCGGTAAAATCGCCTATTCCGTGAAGCTGAATGTTTCCGGACAGGAAGCCACCGAAATCGCAGCCATGAGCGGTTTTGACTGCATTTGGAGCTGCACGGAGCACTGCCCAACCACACTGGAAACCGTTAAAGCCCAGGCTGCCGTCTGCAAAGCCCACGACACCGATCTTCTTGTTCGTGTGCCCCGGGGCGGTTACAGCGAGTATATCCGTCCGTTGGAGCTGGGTGCTACCGGTATCATGGTGCCCCATGTGATGAGCCTGGCTGACGCACAATCCATTGTCAATCAGACCCGCTTCGCCCCCATCGGCAGACGCCCCATTGACGGTGGCAATGAAGACGGACAGTACTGCATGCTGCCAGTCGCCGAGTACTTAAAGCAGTCCAACGAGAACAAAATGGTGGTGCTGCAGATTGAAGACCCCGAACCCATGAAGGATTTGGAAGCCATCTGCGAGCTACCCGGCTATGACATTTTGTTCTTTGGTCCCGGCGATTTCTCCCACGCAATCGGACATGCAACCAACATTATGCACGAAGATGTGATCGCCGCCCGAAAAAAGATCGCCGCCACCGCCCGCAAATACGGCAAGGCGCTGGGCACGGTGTGCGTAGGCGATCCCCGCATTCTGATCGACGAGGGCTTCCAGTATCTCAACATCGGCGGCGATGTCCGGGCACTTACCGGCTTCTATAAAACCGCAAGAGAGAATTTTGAAGCCATTTTGGACGAGTTAAAAATGGATTATTAAATCCACAAAATAAAGGAGAATATCATCATGAGAGAAAAGCTTACTATCCTGGTTGTCGGCGGACATCCTGCTGACGTATTTGACCACTGCGGCGGCACTATGGCGCACCACATCCAGCAGGGCGACAATGTTGTGTGCCTTGCGCTGACTCAGGGTCTGCGTATCCACGACATCGTTATCTCCGAAAAGTACCGCACCGGTATTCCCGAAGAAGAAAAAGAAGAATTCGAGCGCATTGCCAAAGAGCGTGCCGCTGCCAAGGAGCAGGAGACTCGTGATGCCTGCGCTGCATTGGGCATCAAGGACGTCCGTTTCCTGAGCTATGACGAGGAAGTCATGCTGGAAACCGTTCCCATGATCAAGGCCGTTGCTGCCGTGATCCGCGAGGTCAAGCCCCATATCGTCATCACCCACTACCCCTACGAAGAGGGCGGTGTCGGCAACCACCACGCAACCACCGGCAAGATCGTCAACCACGCTGTGGAGCTGGCTACCACCACCGACTACGAAAACAACATTCCTGCATGGCGTACCGCGCAGCAGTTCTACATGATCGCCTCCTTCCACACTCAGTGCGAGAATCTGCTGGGCACTATGCATATGCCCTTCCTTCCCTTCTATGTGGATGTCACCGATGTGATCGAGCTGAAGATCAAGGCGCTGGAGTGCATGGTCAGCCAGCAGTACGGCGGTGTCTATGCCCGCAAACGTACTGAGGCTGCGGAAGGTGCTTACGGTCACATGATGCGCACCGCTTATGCAGAAGCTTTCGTTCCTGTACATCCCGATCTGTACCACACCCTGCCCATTTCCCAGCAGCGTCTTGACTGGGCAAATGAGATGGAGATCGAGACCCGCACTCGCGGTGGCAGAATGATCGTTCCCTATCTGTAAGGAGCATTTTTATGAAACTGAGAATTTCCGAGCCTACCATGATCTCCATGGGACCTGACAGCCGAACCGCCGGCTGGGGACCTTACCAGTTCCCCGAGCTTCAGGTGCTGGACGACGGAAGACTCTACTGCGTATTTAATGACCGCCCGGATTCCGAGGTCGCCTACGGCACGGAGCGCCCCTGCTTTGTCAGCGCAGATAAGGGACAAACCTGGGAGCGCGTCAAGGAAAGCGACTACGATCTGCAATACGGTGTAACCATCGCAAACGGCGATACGCTGCGCTTTGACGAGCAAACCACCATTCCGCTGGAAAATATCGACCTTTCCCAGTATGACAAAACCGGCAAGGTAGGTCATATCGAGCGCAAGGAGCAGACCTTCTATCGGGTGGATGAACTCAGCCGGGATCTTTGTCCCGACACATGGATCTCCCATCGCGTCAAAAAAGGTGAAACAGAAGCGATCCTTGCGCCGGTAAAGATGAACTGGCCCAACCAGCTGACCCGTGCGGCACGGGGCGTATTGGTTCCGCCTCAGCCCCAGTGCCGGCTGCGCATGGGACCCGATGGCAGACTTTGGATGCCCCACTATGCCATCACTTTGGATCCCGTCACGGGAGAATTCCGCAGCCATCTTGCGAACTTACTGTTTTGTTCGGAGGATAACGGCTATTCCTGGGAGCTGATGCACTACCTTCCCTTCATCCCCCAAAACGAAACAGAAGACCGCTACGAAGGCTTCGGCGAAAATGACATCGGTTTTGCCCCCGACGGCAGCTTGCTTCGCATTATCCGCACCAGCGGTCTTTACCCCCGTACCAAAGAGCCCTGCTTCTACGGTCCTACCTACATCGTCCATTCGACAGACGGCGGCAAAACATGGACAGATCCCGCGTACTTTGACGACCGCGGCGTATGGCCCACCCTGCTGACACTGGATTGCGGTGTAACGCTGTGCGGCTATGGCAGACCCGGCTTCTTTATCCGTGCTACCGACGATCCGTCCTGCCAAAAATGGGAGGATCGTATTGAGATCGTTCATTCCGATGGCGGTCCGGAGCCGTTTTACGGCTGCGTTTTCCACAAGGCCACCTGCAGCTACTGCGATCTGAAAGCACTTGACGATCATACCGCAGCGCTGGTGTATTCGGACTTTACCATTTTGGAAAATGAGATACCCCGCAAGTGCATGATGTTCCGCACGATTACAGTGGAAGACTAATTTGCAAAGTCCCCTGCGTAGGCAGGGGACTTTTTATGCTTTTGTGACATTCATAGCAGAAAAACGACCCACGTTCCCATTGTAAATGTGACGCACATTTGATATGATTTCTACAGAAATACTATTTAAGGAGCGTTATTATGAGAGAAAAGCTTACCATCTTAGTTGTCGGCGGACATCCTGCTGACGTATTCGACCACTGCGGCGGTACAATGGCGCACCATATTGAGCAGGGCGACCATGTGGTTTGTCTGGCGCTGACTCAGGGTCTGCGTATCCACGACATTGTTATCTCCGAAAAGTACCGCACCGGTATTCCCGAAGACGAAATTGAGGAATTTGAGCGCGTCTGTCAAGAGCGTGCTGCTGCCAAAGAGCAGGAAGTTAAGGACGCTTGCGCCCATTTGGGCATCACCGATGTGCGCTTTTTGAGCTATGACGAAGAGGTCATGCTGGAGACTGTTCCCATGATCAAGGCGGTTGCTGCCGTTATCCGTGATGTCAAGCCCAACATTGTTATCACCCACTACCCCTACGAAGAGGGCGGTGTCGGTAACCACCATGCCACCACCGGCAAGATCGTCAACCACGCTGTGGAGCTGGCAACCACCACCGACTACGAAAACAACATTCCCGCATGGCGCACCGCACAGCAGTTCTACATGATCCCCGACCTGATGAATCAGACCAGAGACCTGCTGGGTACTATGCACATGCCCTTCATCCCCTTCTATGTGGACATCACCGATGTAGTCGAGAGAAAGCTTAAGGCACTTGAGTGCATGGTCAGTCAGCAGTATGTTGGCGAATATGCCCGCAAGGTCATTGAAGTTGGTAACGGCGGTATGGGTCACATGATGCGCACCGCTTACGCTGAAGGTTTTGTGCCCGTCCACCCCGACCTGTACCACACCCTGCCCATCTCCCAGCAGCGCCTTGACTGGGCAAACGAGATGGAGATCGAGACCCGCACCCGCGGTGGCAAAATGATCATTCCCTACATCTAAGCTTCATAAAAGCACCTTGCCGGAGCAAGGTGCTTTTCCCTTGCAATTTTCAGATGTATCTGCTATGATGCAGATAGCTTATTTGGGAGGATGTGCCATGAAACTAAACATTTCCGATCCGATTTTGATTTCCATGGGTCCCGACAGCCGAAAAGCAGGCTGGGGCCCTTACCAGTTCCCGGAGATGAAGCTTCTGCCCGACGGGCGGCTTCTGGTTCTGTTTAACGACCGTTTGGACTCCGAGACCGTATTCGGCACAGAGCGCCGCTGCTTTGTCAGCGCGGACAAGGGTAAAACCTGGGTAGAAGACAAAGAATCCAATTTCGCAAGTGAAAACGGCATTCTTCTCCCCAACGGCGACCGCGTCCGTTTCGAAGAACTGACCTCCATCCCCGTGGAAAACATCGACTTTTCCGGTATCGAGAGTCTGGGCAATACCGGCCATATCGAGCATAAGGAGCAGGAGTTTTATCGGGTTGAAGATATCAGCCGTGACATCTGCGCTGACACATGGATGATCCACCGTGTAAAAAAAGGCGAAACGGAGTGCAAGCTGGAGCCGGTGGTGCTGAACTGGCCTCATAAGTCTTTGCGTGTTTGCCGGGGTGTGCTGATTCGTTTGATGCCCGATGCCCGTCTGCGTATTGCCCCCGACGGCACCCTTTGGGTCCCTCACTACTGCGTGGGTCTGGACCCCAACACCGGCGAATTCCGCCCCTATGACAGCAACTACCTGTTCTGCTCCAAGGATAACGGCTACACCTGGGATTTAAAGCACTATATGCCCTTTACCCCCACCAACGAGACCGAAGCCAACTATGAAGGCTTCAGCGAAAATGATATCGGTTTTGCCCCCGACGGCAGCTTGATTCGCGTCACCCGCACATTCGGCATGTATCCAAGAACGGAAAAGCCTTGCGTATACGGTCCTACCTACATCACCCGTTCTGAGGATAATGGCGAAACCTGGTCTGAGCCGGAGGTCTTTGATGACCGGGGCTGCTGGCCTACCCTGCTGACCTTAAAATGCGGTGTTACGCTGTGTGGTTACGGAAGACCCGGCTTCTTTATCCGTCCCTCCTTTGACCCCGCCTGCAAAAAGTGGGAAGACCGGATCGAGATCGTCCATTCTTCCGGCGAAGGTGAGCCCTATGTGGGCTGCGTACATACCAAGGCAACCTGCAGCTATTGCGATATGGTCGCCATTGACGATCGTACCGCCGGACTTGTTTACAGTGACTTTACCGTTGAAGACGAGGACGGTAATCCCAGAAAGTGCATGATGTTCCGCACCATAACAGTTGAAGATTAACTGAAAAACCACCTTGCTTTTGCAAGGTGGTTTTTAATTTTGATATCGGATTTGTTGCTCTTTGATCAGCGGATATCGGTACAACGCACTGCTGTTCAAATCCAAGCGATGCATATCCACAGCGGTGATCTGATGGTTTTCGTAAGTGGTGTAATAGTATATCCCTTTATCCGTGTTGCAACAAGAGGTATAGATCGTGATCTCATATTCCCCGGACTTTACCTCGCAGCAGCCCCGCTGCTGGTCAACCGAGCCCAAGATATGAAAGAACTGGCTGACGCTTTCCGCTTCCGAAGCACCGGAAACGGAATTCCTTTTTACAAAGCTCGCCCTTACAAAGCGGGATGCAGAAGAAAGATCACCGGGCAGTCCAACCGCTCCCATTCCCCTGCTATACGCGTCCTTCGAAACACCGGAAGATGCAGGCTCCTTTGGGGAAAGGCTTTTGTAATTTTCCAGCTGCTGCAGCTGCTTTTCAAAGGGCGGATTGTTGGTCAGCACCCCCACCGGGTTGTCGTACACCTTCAGTCCCTCCGCCACCGCTTCCACAGTGATGGCAGAATCCTTGTCCGCAATGAGCCAGTGCAGCTGAGAAACCGGCAGTTCGGCGCTGAATGGGGTATCTGTCAGATTGATCTTTTCCAGCAGACATCTTACTTCTTCCACAGTGGCGCACTGCCCTAAGATCCAGGGAATGAACTCAAACTGGGCGATATTGTTCTTCCCCTCTTTGCACTTTCCGTAGACCGCATTGCCCACAAAGTTCAGCCCCGCCATAGCAAGACCTTTTTCGTTCACCGCATCATAATACAGCGGGTACTCCTGCTGAACATAAGCCATACCAATGATAGCATAGTGGCTTTCCAATCCGTCCATGTGGCGAAAGGATAAGGGGAAATTCCGAGGTGTTACCGTAACCTCCTCTGCATAGGAAAAATCATAATCCAATGTCCTGCCAAAGTAAAAATCCTTCGTCTTATAGGTTGCAGCTGTACACATACCTTTCACCCCTTTGTGGCTAGTATACCCACCCTACAGCCGGGCTAACCATTGATGTTATCTTTTCAGATGCTTATCCGCAAAGTCCATGTAATACGCCCAATCAGAATGGGTAATATTGTGGTCGATGGCAGTGCGGTGATAAGCGATCATGCCATCATGATAGGCTTTGCCGATCTCGATGGTCTCTTCTGCCACAAGACCTTTTAAGCCATAAAGCTCGTACGCTTTCGATGCAAGCCGGGCGCTTTTCAGCTCCGCATCCGGATCTGCCCAAATGTCCAGCCTATCGCTTTTGACATACAACGGTCTCGGTGCAATGGCTGCCAAAAGCATATGCTGATCAACCGGCAGCATTTCTTCCCGATCGTCATATTTACGGTAGTTGTCGCAGAACCAGTCGCTGACATTGATATCCTTAATTTTTTCGCCCTGCTTCCCTCTTGTATAAGCTGCGCCGGCAGTACCGGAGCTGTTGGAAATCACAAGCTTAAAGCGCGTATCTGTCGCGCCAGCCCACAAAGCCACCTTGCCGCCCCGGGAATGACCGATGGCTGCCACATTTTCATGGTCAATGTCCGGATCTGACTCCATATAGTCCAGAATTCTGCTGAAACCAAACGCCCAGCCGGAAATCGTCGCCCAGGAGCGGTGGGTGCGGTGGGCGCTGTTGGGCTGCATAGCCTTAAAAACACCCTGCTTGAATTCGGATTTATGCTGCCAGTCCGGACTGACGGGATACACAGGCATCGCCGCCAGCGCATAACCTCTGGCTGCGATCTGCGTTGCGGAGAAAAAGTCCGGATCAGCGGTCTGCTCCGGATCCCATCTGCGCATTTGCGATTCCAGTACGGGATATACAAAGGCAGGCACCGGCTTTTCAGAATCCGGCAGGTAAAGATGTACCGGAAAGACAACATCGTTGACTTTAATCTCAATTTCTTTATAGGTAAGCTTCGTTCCCAGCCAGTTTTTCTCGCAACGCTTCACGAGAAATTCTTGCCTGTCCGGCATTTCATATGGTCTTGCGCCATACACAAAATCTTCCAAAAGCATCATGATTTCCGGTCTGCGGAAACGCTCCCAATCCTCTACGGTTTCGATTTTGCAGCCGGAAAGAGATGTCATAATATCCATGCGGTCATCCATAACGCTTCCCTCCAATCCATTGATGTCTTCATTTTAGCATATCAAGCAAAAAAGAGATATATAAAAAAGGTAACTATTTCGTAAATTTTTGCGCCAATTTGACATAGACACCACATAAAACATCTTATATAATAGCTATATACAATACCAAGGGAGGTTATCCTATGGGCAAACAACTTACCGCTATTGTGATCGGTGCCGGTGGCAGAGGTCAGCTTTATTCCGGAATTATCAAGGGTATTCCCGAAAAGATCAAGATCGTCGCTGTTGCCGAGCCCGTCGACAGCCGCAGAAATAACATTCGTGACAAGCACGATATTCCCGAAAACATGTGCTTCAGCGACAGCAAGGATCTGCTGGCACTGGGTAAGATCGCGGATATCGCCATCATTTCCACCATGGATCGCTACCATTTAGAGCCGACTATGGCTGCCATTTCACTACATTATGACATCCTTTTGGAAAAGCCCGTAGCACCTACCCCTGAGGAATGCGAAAAGATCGCACAGCATGCGGAAAAGAACGGCGTTAAGATCGTGGTTTGCCATGTTCTGCGCTACACACCTTTCTTTATCACAATTAAGCAGCTGATCAACGACGGCGTGCTGGGCGATATCATCTCTATCAACCATGAAGAGTGCGTCGGTCATGTGCATCAGAGCCACAGCTTCGTCCGGGGAAACTGGGGTAATTCTCAGCGCTCTTCCAATATGCTGCTGCAGAAATCCTGCCACGATATGGACATCCTGCAATGGCTCATCGGAAAAAAGTGCAAAAAAGTACAATCTTTCGGCTCATTGTCCCATTTCAAGCGGGAAAATGCGCCTGCCGGCGCACCGGAGCGCTGCATCGACGGCTGTCCTTATGGCGAAACATGCCCTTATAATGCCGTTAAGCTTTACTATGACGACAAGAATAACGAATGGTTCCGGGACGCCTGCACCGGCGAACGTCTGCCTTCCGATGAAACTGTGGAAAAGGCACTGCGCACCAATATGTACGGCATGTGCGTGTATAAGTGCGACAATGATGTCGTCGACCATCAAACAGTAAATCTTCTTTTTGAAGATAATATCACCGTTACCTTCACCATGTGCGCCTTCAATAAGGGTGGTCGACATATCCACATCATGGGCACCAAGGGCGAGCTTCGCGCCTCTCTTGACAGCAACGAAAAGCCCATTGTGGTCTACGATTTGGAAACCGACACCTATAAGGAGTATGCAACTACCGGCAAAGACGGTCTGCAAAACGGTCACGGCGGCGGCGACAAGGGCATCATCTACTCTTTGTATGATTACCTGGTCGGCGAATACAACGGCTTCTCCATTTCGGATATCCGCACATCTGTTGATAACCACCACATTGTCTTCGCAGCCGAAAAAGCCCGCGAAACCGGCACTGTAGTGGATCTTGATTCTTATATTGCAACCTTAGATCTTGGCTAAATACCGTACATAAAAGCCTCCCCATTACGGGGAGGCTTTTACCATACTCTTTCATATAGTAAGGCGCGCTGCGAAAGCAGCGCGCCTTGTTTTGGGGTTTATTCCTTTGCTGTTGCTGTGTAGAGTGCCTTATAGGTCACATCCTTGGTTACGCGCTGGATCTCATCAGCCGTACCGTCACCGTTGGAATCCCAACCGGCAAAGGTGTAGGTGTTTTCTGCATCCTCAGCCTTATCGGTAGAGCCGGTGAACGCAGGGGTCTTGCCAGCCATGTAGGTTTCCTCTGTTTCGACACCCTCTACATCCCAAGTTACGGTGTAATTGGTCTTATCGATGAGCTTAATGTCATCGATCTTGCAATTGTAAATCGCCTCAAAGCCAATCGTACCACCATTTGCGACCCAACTGGAATCGCTCATAGTTCTCTCCCATTTCCAGTTGTCACCAACTGTCAGAGTAAACTGATTTCCGATAACCGTTAGCGTAACAAGTTGTTCGCCGGTAAACACCGCGCCGCCGTTACTCTTATAAATAGAGCCGCCAGCAGAACTACCATATACAACCTTGGGAGAATTACCCATGTTAAAGAAGAAAAGTGTGTTCTGCGAATAGGGCTTGGATGCGTTACTGCGGAAGTGAATTTTGAACCATCTTCCACCAGCGCCAAAGTCGACCTTAGCGCTCAAGGTAAAGTCTTGAATTTTAACACCGTTATCCTTAAAGAACACGGGAACACCTGTGTTACTGCCATCGTGAGAAAGCGTCAGCTTTCCATCAACGACAGACCAAGATCCAAGACTCGCCTCAAATTGACGCGTCCAGTTGCTTCCGGAATCCGCACCGGAGAAGTCTTCATCCAGGGCGACCAGTGTCTCGGGAGCATGCTTCAGGGTGATCACATTATTGGCGTTGCTTGTCATGGTGTAGCCAGTAGGCAAGTTGGTTTCTTCTACCTCAGCTACATAACTGATCGTCACGCCGCCGTGAGATTCCCGAAGTTCAACAGTCTTCTGCCAGTTTTCCGCAGATGTTACGGTGAATTCGTCGGTAGAGTAGAGATCTCCGTTCTTATAGCCCATGACTGTCACCTTAACAGGACCGGTGGGTCGAATGTTGTCAAGATTCTCACCATCATCCCAAACGATGCTGAAATCAACACTCGTTGCCGCAGGAATATAACGCAAGGTAACAGTGCCTCCGCTAATGCTTACTGTATAACCGGCAGGTATATCCGTGATCATTACCATCACGGTATACTGTGCAAGTTCATCATTAACAAACTGAGGCAGTTCATTAAACGCAAAGCTATCCGTGTTTACGATCGTAGATGCGTACTCTGCTGCGCCCTGCATCAAGGTGATCCTGACGCTGTTGGGCTGGTCAGCAGGCAGGTTATCGTCGTGATCCCAGACAATACTACCGGCAAAGCTTGTCAGCGGATCAAGCACGACCTTTGTACCCTGCTCTTCAAGGGATGTACGGTAACCGTTTACGGTAGGCATATCCAGAGCATAGTTGATCTCGTTACCCTGACCGTCATACTTCGGCACCTCGAAGGTATAGGTCCAGCTATCATCAGCCTTCAATACGGCGGGATAACTTGCACCGTTGCCACTCAGGTTGATAGCGAACTCTGTAATGCGGTTGCTCAGCTCATTGTTATTGTCGTTGAACTGCGCAGAAACGGTAACATTGGTCTTTGCAACAACCGGTTCGCCCTTATTGACAACCTTGATATCATCGAAGGAAGCCTCCATATTCTGTACGCAGAAGCCTATGCCACCAGCAGAAATCGCAGCATTTGTAACATTAAACTTCTCAACACCATCGTAGTAAACTACGATGCTATCACCTCTAACAGATACCTTCAGATTATGAACTGCGCCATCCTTAGCAAAGCTTCCGGTTACAATTGCCGCATTATTCGTGCGCAAGCGCATTTCACCATTAACGAAGTAGACATAGTAGTATTTGTTTGCATCATCGGCAGAACGGAACATCAATCCGCTCCAGCAACCATTTGTGCCGGGAACAGTCATATTGACAGTCACATCATAATCCTTCCACTGGCTGGTAAGTTCCGAAGTATACCATGTGAAAGAACCGGTAGCTGTGCTGGAATTCATGATCAGCTTACCGTCATTGACTGCAACCGTAGCATCACCCCTGCTCTGCCAGCCGCTTTCCAAAGCATTGGAGAAGTCATTCTCATACAGAACATCCTCAGTTGCAGGCTCGCTGGGAACGGTAGTCACAGGCTCGCTGGGAGCTGTAGTCACAGGCTCGCTGGGCTGGGTCGTGGGAGGCTCAACGGGAGGCACAATTGCTGCGCCCTTATTGACAACCTTCAGATCATCAAAAATACCTTCCATGTTCTGTGCGCCGAAGCCAACACCACCCGCAGCAATACCGCTAACGGTATTGTTGATCTTCAGGGCATTGTCATAGTAGACAGAAACTGTGCTTTCGCCATTCTCACCGGTACGAATTGCAACCGTCACATCGTGTGCTGCACCATCAGCGGTAAAGGAAGCGTTTGCAAGATATGCACCAGCCTTATCACGCAGATAGATCTTACCGTTAAAGAACATGATACGGTAGTAGTTGTCCAGATCATCCGCAGTACGGAAGATAAGGTCTACCCACTTACCATTGCTGCTCGGAACGGTGATCTTAGCGGATACATCATAGTCCTTCCACAGACTTGTAGTTGCAGAAGTGTACCATGCATAGGTAATCTTATCAGACAAACCAATCTTAAGTGCACCATTCTCAACAGTTGCATTGTCGATACTGGTCTTCCAGCCGCTTTCCAGAGCATTGGAGAAGTCGTTCTCATACAGAACATCCTCGGGCTCAGTTACGGGAGGTACGGTAGGCGCCTGTGTTGCGCCGGGCTCAGTGGGAGTTGTCTCAACAGGAGGATCCTGATTGTAGATCTTGATGTCGCTGAAGGAATAAGCGCGGCTGTAGCTGTAGAAGCAGATGGAGCCGGGCTTTACTTCCAGCTTGTCATCAGTAGCTGTCAGAATCTCCTTGCCGTCAACAAACAGAGAAATCGTGGTGTCTTCAACAACAATCTTGAAGTAATGCTCCTTGCCGTCAAAGATATTGGTTCCCTTTTCTTCCACAACGACTCCGCCGGACATAATCTTAGCAGAATCAGTGCCTGCGTTCAGCAGGTAGATGTACGGACCCTTTCTGTCGCTGGCAGTACGCAGGTATACATGCAGCCAGCTGCTGGAATCCGTTGTCTGCGGCATAACAGCCTTGAAGGTCATGGTAAAGTTCGTCCAGTTACCGTTCTTGTAGTACAGGCTGTGGTACGGTGTAATATACTGCACCTTACCGTCCACATAGTCATACTTGCCGCCAGTCATGGAGATGTCCCAGTTGCCAAGGCCGTTGGCTGTGAAGTCCTCGCTCATAACCTCGTCACCGTCGATCACATCCGTGCTGGAATCGTAGGGAGGCTCAGTAGGAACAGGAGGCTCAGTGGGATCGATTGCACCCTCGGGCAGTAGATCACCGGTCTTAACGACCACAAGGTCCTCAACCTCAAGCTTTGCACTCTGCGTGCCAAAGCCCACAGTGCCGCCAATAATGGAAGCATCCTGTACAGTAAGAACACGCGCACCATCGATGTAAATCTTAACGATGTCGCCCTTTACGGAAACACAGATGTCATGCAGCTTGCCGTCAGTTGCAGCAGAAGAATTAACATTCTTGATTGCGCTGTTCTTGTTACTGCCGAACTGCAGATTGCCGTTCAGGAAGCGCACATGGTAATACTTGCTCAGATCATCCTTTGCACGCAGGATGATACCGCTCCATTTACCATTGCCATCGGGAGAAGTGATCTTTGCATGAATATCATAATCGCCCCAACGGCCGGAATCGGTTCCGGTGTACCAGACAAAGGAGCCGGTATTGGAAGTAGAATCCACAGTCAGCTTACCATTGTCAACGCTGATAGCAGCATCGCCCTTGGTCTGCCAGCTGTCACTCAAGTCATTATTGAATTCTTCCTTCAAAATGACATCGGAATCACTGTAAGTGGGAACGCGGTCCTCAGCAGGAACGGTTGCAGGGGGCTCAGTAGGCTCAGTTGCGCCCTCAGGCAGCAGATCACCGGTCTTAACAACCACCAGCTGCTCTACATCCAGCTTTGCATGCTGAGTTCCAAAACCGACAGTTCCGCCAACAAGAGAAGGATCCTGCACTGTAAGAATACGTCTGCCATCAACATAAATCTTAACGGTGTCGCCCTTTACAGAAACGCAGATGTCATGCATCTTGCCATCTGTTGCGGCAGAAGAGTTTGTATTCTTGATTGCGCTGGACTTATTGCTGCCAAACTGCAGATTGCCGTTCAGGAAGCGCACATGGTAATACTTGCTCAGATCATCCTTTGCACGCAGGATGATACCGCTCCATTTACCATTGCCATCGGGAGAGCTGATCTTCGCATGAATATCATAATCGCCCCAACGGTCGGAATCGGTTCCGGTGTACCAGACAAAGGAGCCGGTATCGGAAGTAGAATCCACAGTCAGCTTACCATTGTCAACACTGATAGCAGCATCGCCCTTGGTCTGCCAGCTGTCGCTCAAGTCATTATTGAATTCTTCCTTCAAAATGACATTGGAATCGCTGTAAGTGGGAGCGCGATCCTCAGCGGGAATCGTTGCAGGAGGCTCAGTAGGCTCAGTTGCGCCCTCAGGCAGCAGATCACCGGTCTTAACGACCACCAGATCATCAAAGGTTGCCGTTGCATTCTGCACACCAAAGCCCACAGTACCACCGATAAGAGAGGTATCCTCAACGGTAAACAGGCGCTTGCCGTCGATGTAGACCTTAATCTCGCCACCCTTTACGCTGATGCAAATATTGTGGGTGTTGCCATCGGTGGTCACGCCGGTGGAGTAGTTCTTCAGATCAGATTGAGTGCTGCTGCCAAGCTGAACCAGCTTGTTCAAGAAGCGCATATGATAATACTTGCTCAGATCATCCTTTGCGCGGAATACAACACCTGCCCACTTACCGCCTTCAGTGTTGGCGGTCATCTTGAAATGAATATCATAGTCTGCCCAGCGGCTGGCTTCTTCCAGGTTGTACCACACAAAGGAACCAGTGCTGGTTTCGGACTTCATAGTCAGAACGCCATCCTTAACGGAGATTTCCGCGTCGCCCTTGCTTGTCCAATTCTCGTCCAATTTGTCAGCAAAGTCTTCTCTCAGGATAACATCCTTCTCATCATAGCCGGGAACAGCATCGGGATCGCTGGGATCGGATGTGCCGGGAGTGTTAGGTCCCTCAGGCTTTTCGAGGATAGGATCATCCGTGGTATAGACCTTCACATTGTCGAAGGTATAACCATTGCCGAAGCAAGTGAAGGAAATGGTGCCGGGTTCAGGAATAATACGCTCGTCAGTTGTGGAAAGCAAAAGAACGTTATCCACATAGATGTCAATGGTGTCATTCTTGACCTCAATGCGCACCTTATGCTCATTTCCGTCATGAAACTTGGAAACATTACCACCATAAGTGAGATTCAGCTCTTCCAGGCGTTCGTTAACCTTCAGATAGTCTCTGCTCAGGTTCTGAAAGTAGACAAAAGGCTTATCCTGTCCGTCAGTTGTACGCAGTCCGATGCGAAGCCAGCCGGTCGCCTTGTCCGTTCTGGGAAAAGTCGCATCAAACATTAAAGTAAAATTTTTCCAGTAGCCCTTCTTGTACAGCAAGGTGCCACCATTACCCTTATCGATCTGGTTGTAGCCAGCCTTGCCGTCTTCAAAGAAAAAACTTCCGTATTCCTCACCCATAATCTCCCAATCAGTGGGCTGTGCATCCATGCTTTCGTCGAGCACCAACGTGCCGTCAGGCACGTAGGTGTCAACTTCCTCACCGGGAGCGGGTTTCTTCAAAATAGGGTTATCGTCGCAGTAAATCTTGATGTCATTGACCATGTAGCCTTCATTATTGTAGGCTGCAAAGCCAATACTGCCGGGATCAGTGCAAAGCTTATCGCTTTCGTAGGTAGCGACGCTCCAATCATCGATCAGAACTTCAAGCGTGTTGTCCTTGACCTTGATTTTGACCTCATGTTCCCTACCGTCGTGGTAAGCGGTAACTGCACCGCCAACAACTTCCTTCAGCATACCATTTTTGCTATCCATGATACGCATGCGGTCAGAGTTGGTCAGGTTCATCAAGTAGATGTATGAACCATCTCTGCAGTCAGAAGTTCTAAAGAAGATCTGGAACCATCCGTTTGTGGTGTAGGTATCGGGAAGGGTCATGTTCAGAACCATGGTGAAGTTCTTCCAGTAGCCGTCAGCATAATAGGTGCTGTTGCCTTCTTCATCGCCGGTCTGCTTGAACTTCAGCTGACCATCCGCGAAGGAGAACTCACCGCTCTCACCCTTCAGATTCATCCACTGCTCAGCATTGGCAGGCTTGGAGAAATCTTCGGTGTAGACTACCTTACCGGTAGGGGTGGTGTCAACCTCAGGCTCGATCTCGACACCGTCGCTGGCAATTTCCTTAACAACGATGTTGTCGAAGATGACCTCTGTCATGTTCTGCTGGAACAGACCGATGGAGCCCTTCTTATACATCTTGTCGTCGTCTTCCCAAACCTTCATGCCGTTCAGGTACAGACGGAAGGTATCATCGATAACGATGACCTTCAGCTCCGCAACCTCGCCCTTGGGCAGGCTGGACATAGCCTTAACACCCATCTGGGTCCAGCTGCCGGGCCAACCCTTAACGACCTGGGTATTATCGTTAACGAAACGGAAGCCGTAGTAGCCGGTCTTATTGTCGTTGCAGCGGAAGATCAGACCTGCCCACATACCGCCCTTTTCAGGCTGGCGGACATCACAGGTAAACTCATAGTTGACCCAATCGTAGCCGCCCTCGTAGATGATGATGTTCTCACCGGGGATACCCGTGGTGCCGGTCATAATTCCGCCGTTGATCTTCCATTCGCCGGAGTACTCTTTCCAATTGGACATTACAGCGGGATCAGTAAAGCTTTCTTCGTACAGGATCTTGCCGGTGTACTCGGGTGTGTCGTCAACTTCCTGCATCTGAACGATTTGATAACCTCTTGCAGACTTAACGCTGATGTTATCAAACATACGGCTTTCACGGAAGGAGTAAACAGCCGCAGTACCCACGGGATGAGTGGAATCCTTTGCCGTACCGATCTTCTTATCGTTGACATAGAATTCAAACTGATCACCAACAGCAATGACCTTCAGGTCATAAAGCTTATTGGTGCTCCAGTCAAACTTCAGATACTTAATGGAAGCAAACTTATCGTTGTTCCAAACACAGAATTCCATCTGCTCGCCGCCGCTTTCGGGATGGAAGCGGAAGCCGTACATATTCTCAAGGCCTTCATCCGCACGGAAAACAATACCACTGGAAGGACCGTTTTTGGACGGGGACAGAACGGTTGCGGAGAACTCATAGTCAGACCACTCAAGACCATCGCGAGCGCCAAGGATGGCGTGGCCTTCCAGGTCGGTAGTGTTCATCTGCAGCAGACCGTTCTTCAAGATCCACTGACCCTTACTTCTTGCGCACTCCAGCCATGCTTCCAGCGTGGTGGTGGATTCAAAGTCCTCTTCAATCAGAACCGTGCCAGCCTCAGGCATGGAGCCGACCTCGGGGGCTTCATAGATGGTATGGTCGACCTTTGCAAGCCAGGAAGGATCCTGGAATACCAGTCCGCCGGGCTCGTACTTCTCAGTACCGTCCATATCATAGACGCCCATGTCCCAGGTATCGCCACGGAGGGTGTAATCCTTATCGAAGGCAACGAAGAAGGACTGACCGGACAGACCCTTCTGCTCACCAATAGCAGTACCTGCGCCGATGGCAGGGCTGCCAGCCTTCAGATGCCAGTCGGACTTATCAGCCACGAACATAGGATCCTTGTTGTAGATACTATGCGCTTCCTGAGGGTCTGTGCCTGCGTTGCCGTAGAACAGGTTGTAGTCAAAGTCGGGGTTAATGGGCTCATCCTTCATGTTGTAAGCAGCACGCTTACTGTTCATGATGATGTTGTTCTTGAACTGAGGGTTGTTAACGGTGGGACTCCACTCCCACTGCACGACCTCATTGTTTGCAGTCTGAGACTCCATGCCAATAACTGCGCCGATGACCACGTTGTTGAAGAAGCCGCAGTCCTTGGCACCCATGAAGGAAAGACCGATATCCCAAGAACCGTTATCCTGGGCAACAATCACATTGTTGAAAGCGTAGCAATTGAATGCTTCCCAGTCTTCCGTGGTGCAACCCCAGGTAGAAACGTTGTCGGTCGCGCCGCCAAGCTGCATTGCCCACTGACCCTTCACATTCTTGTTGACAATGTAGTTATTGTAGAACAAGTTGCTACGGGAGCCGCCCTTACACATCAGGGCGACACGGCCAATGTCCTCACAGGTGTTGTTGCGGACGATGGAATCGCGGACATTAACGAAGTCGATGGCTTCACAGCCGGAATTGTAGATATAGTTACCTTCGATCAGCAAACCGGAGGCACCGGCGACCTTCAAAGGCTCTTCCAATGCGCCGTGCAGGGTATTGTTGCGGAAGGTAATGTTGTTACAGGAAGCAACACGGATCAGAATATCCATGTTGGCATTGGGGTGGGTATCGTCAGCCATCTTGACCTGGGTAATATCAAAGCCTTCGATGGTGATGTATTCCTTATTCTTGATCTGCATACAGTCAGTACCGCAAAGGCTCTCTGGATACACGATCTTAACCTTACCTGCATTACGGGCCTTGATGGTGATGGGTGCCTCTTCCGTACCGCTGTTCATGAATACAGTCATAGCACCTTCGTTGTAGGTGCCGTCTTCAAAAATGTAGGTCTGACCAGGCTTTGCCAGCTGAGATACACGGCGCATGGTCTTCAGAGGCTCTGCCTCTGTGCCGGGGTTGCCGTCGTGACCGGTGGGAGAAACGTAGAACACAGTCTGCTCTTCGATCTCACCGCCCAGCTGCTTACCGGACAGAGTCACATCAAAGGTGATGCCCTCGTATGCTGCTTCAGCCTTGTCGTCCATATGTACGGCAAGAACAAAGTAATTGCTCTCACCGGCAGCCAGCACAACATCAGAGGTCGTCGTGGTAGAACCAAGGACAACATTACCCTGAGTAGCCGCCTTCTTCTGAATGGATTTCCAGGTTTCCATATTGGTTGCAGAATAATCGTCGTAAGACATATCCTGCAGCACAGCATAGGTCAGCCCGGTGGGCACACCTGCTGCATCGGAAAGCTGCACATCCTGTGTGACACTAAAACTAATATCGCTGGAGCCGGTATTCTTTACCTGCAAAAATGCAAGCTCGATCTTGCCGGGTTCCCAAACGACACCGTTTTTGCCACCGTCAAAAATATCTCCTTTGCCGTCGGAAATATCAACGTACTCCGTTCCGTTGTGCTTCCACAGCTCCAGGTCGAGATTCGACGTGGTAATGCGGTTTTTGCCACCGCCCACAATTGCCATGGCGATAATACCGATCACCAAAGCAACGCACAGAACCAACGATACCGCGCTGGTCCAGAGCAGTGTCTTCTTGCTCATCTTTCTAATCATAGGATTCCCTCCTAATCTAATTTAGAATCAGCATCGAACATACCGATTCTGCTTCTATCATATAGTATACATTCAAGACCGAAATCCAACAATGCAAATTTGTACACAGTTTATACAAATTGGTACACTCTTTCGCTTTCTTTTGGTGATTCATGCATAAAAGCCCAGGACCGGTACGGTTCGGGGCTTTCTCATTGCTATTAGGATTCTTTTGTTTTTCCGGGATACGGAAGCAGTTTGACATTGATCAGCCATGCAATAAAAACGCCGGCAATGGTCTGGAATGCGCGCAGCACAGAATAAATATAGCGCTCGTCATCCGCGTGAGAGACCATCAGAACGATCACATACACCGCAGCAAGACCGCAGAGTGTTTTGCATCCCACCATTTCAGCAACAATCAAGGCAATAAGCGTTGCCAGCAATATCAGCAGCAGTTCCACACCGATTCTCCCCCACTGAGGTTCTATCAGCCCTTGCAGAAAAATCTGCAGGGCGATCAGCGGCAGTGCAACAGCAATCGCCACAAACGTTGCGCGGATACGAAGCGTGCCAAGCTCCACCGTTTTTTCAGAGGTTGCGCGAATCTCGATAACACCGTAAATGTAAATGAAGATCGGATGCACCTCAAGCCCCGGGAAGAATACTCTCACCAGCTGCCAAAGCCAAAAGCCCACAAAAATCGCCAGCAGACTTTTCACCTTGCGAAGACCAACATGGGGCAAAGGAAACAGCTTGCCATTCTTTTTATCCATTTTCAGCTTCCTCTTGCAGATACTTCTGCTTATCCTTTTCGCACATCCGGAACAGCACCAAAAATGCTGCCAGCAACACCACATCCATCACCGCAGCACCGTAGTAAACCGGCACATAGCTGCCAACTGAATCATACACAAAATTGATCAACGGTTCCGGAAGGAATCCACTTAGGGAAACTGCTGCAAAGAATGTGCCGAGCAGCGCATCACTGGGGGCATAACCAAACAGCGTCCTGGTCAAGAGCGGCACCATAATGGTCCACATCACCAACCCCACGGCAAGCAACACCATGCTGACATAGCCGATCAATGTACTCTTCGCCATTGCCATAAGAAGCTGACCTCCGGCAAGGCAAATCACGCAGATAACCGTCACTTTCTTTGCGCCGATCAGATCGCAAAGCTCACCGCAGCCAAGCTTGGCAAAAGCAAGCACCAGCATCAAAACACTGTTGAACATTGCCGCATCCGTTGCCGAATACCCAATATCCTGAAAATAAGGAATGACCGTACTGGAAGAAAGCTTCGCACAGAAAACCACCATAAAGATAGAAACAGTCATCAGATAGAACGTGGGCTTGCGGTACAGCTCCTTAACGGATCTGCCATGCCAGTTTTCATGACTGGGATGCCTTTTTTCTTTTTGCTTTGGCTTCTGCCGCTCGCCATAGGGTTCAAGTCCCATCTGCTCCGGCTTGTCCCGCATAAACAGGTACAGAACGATCAGCAATCCAAAGAAGCCTGCCGTAGCGAAGCTTGCCATCCGCCAGTTATAGCTTTCCATGATTCCAGTCAGCAAAATGCTCATCAAACTGCCGCCAAAGCCGGTGGCCATGGTAACAAATCCAAGGATCAACCCCTTATGGGCATGGAACCAGCGATCAACCGCCTTCACTGCGCCCTGGGTGTCCAGTGAACCAATTGCAACACCGTAGAGTGCCTGGCTAAACATCAGCATACCAAAGCTGTGGGAAATACCCCGCAAAATGCTGGACACCATGCAGATCGCCAGCGAGAAGATAACCGAGCGCTTGTATCCAAATTTACGGAATACATGGAATGCCACATAGGTAGAAACCGTACCCACCAGCGCTTTGACGCTGCTGGTAAGGGAATACGCACCTCTACCGATACCAAGATCCTCTACGATGGGTATGGTAAACACACCGATGGCATTGCCTATGCCGCCGTAGATGATCATTTCGGAAAACAGGATCGCCAGAATGATCCAATGGTAATTTTTCTTTATCGCTTTCATAGCTAAATTTTAATCCTCAAACAAATTCCGGATCTCCGTCAAAGTCTCACGAACCAGCTGCTCGCCACCAATATGACCCACCTTACCGGAGGAAATGAAGGCGCTGTAATGACCACCCTTTTCTGCCTTTTCCGTGGGAAGATATCCCTCGTGACCGTTGGCGATCTGCACCAGGAAGGTCTGCTCGGCGGCGCTTCTTGCCCGGATCTGATTGCCATAGTCCAGGAACAGCTCAAAAGGATTGGTAGCAAAAGCAACCGTACCGAGTCGCATGATATGCACCTCGGTGGGAAGCACATCGTGCTGCTCCTGTACCTCCATGCGCTCCAGAAGACCCAGGTGGATCTGCAGATTGGCAACGGTATTGTAGTCCACATCACCCTCGGTGCTGCGGATGTATTCGCGAATGGCATTGCGGGCAGCCTCTGCCTCGGCAAGCGTACCGCGGCGCAAAGGCAACTGGCAATCCATGACGGTATGGGCAAATTCCACATCCGTCTGTACTTCATCCAGTCCGTCCTCGTAGACCTGAATGATCTCGTTGGCAACACGGCGACCGGCAAGGCGCATGCCCTGCAGATCAAACATAGAAGGATCTGCCTTGCGCTTGGGAGGATTGTTGCGATTGCAGTTGGGGTCATTCAAATCACTGTCCGGCTCTACCCAACGCACCAGATCCACAGGGCACTGGTCACCTGCTGCAGAGCAAAGGGCAAGCAGATAAATATCCTCACCGAAATACTTGCGCAGGCGCACCTTCACCTCACCCCAATAGTCAGGAGAGATGAACAGCCGGTGCTGCACGCACTGGGCAGGACAGGCAACATTTGCCACGATGCCTGTCAGCTTCTTATTTTCGTCAAACATATACATCAGCTCGATACCGCTGTCATTACCGCCTTCCAGTTCACTGAACACGGCAGTGTTGGTATCGCCCCACATCTGAGCAGAGCCGTCAGAGTAAACTGCACGGCGGCACATACCAACCGCTGCACGACCGAAAGCGTTGGAGAAAGAGCCGGTCTTGCGGTTTTCCCAGGCTTCCAAAATGGCAGCCGTTGTCTGGCTGGCTACCAGTTCGAACATCTCCGCGCCGGTAGCGATCTCGGGATTTTCGCTGATATTTACCTTTTCCACATACTTCCGTCCGGCAGGCAGCTCGTTGATCAGCCACTGACGGTAGGTAGCCGCACCGGCTGTCTTTCCATCTGTCAGGCGGCTGGTTCTGGGAACCGTGGGGGCGGTGTGGGTATGGATGGAGGCAAGGATGATCTTCATGGGGTCGATTTCCTTGTTGGCTTCCGCAATACGCTTGCGAACTTCCTTGACCACATTCCAGCCTGCAGCCAGCAGATCCTCACTGCACAGGATCATCTGCTCGCCGTCAGACTCCACTACCATACAGGTAACCGTAACAGGCTTTTCTACATACTCAGAAATACGCTCGGCAAACTGACCGGCAAGAGAAGCCTTCTTTTCGGGGGTAATGCTTTTTTCCGACCAGCCGATTTTTAATGTACCCATCCTGTTCTCTCCTTTATTTCATCAGGTCGTAAGCCATGCCGCAGAATACCTTGACGGCTTTAGTCATATAGCTTTCATCAAAATCAAACTTGCGATTATGAGCACCGGCAGCAAGGGGGCTGCGGGTACGCATAAAGGTCGCCTGTCCGCCATGGGACTGGACCCGGTTGACCATATAAGAGAAGTCCTCGCTGCCGCCCAGTTTAATGCTCAAGTTACTGGACGCTTTCAAACCAAGATGATTGTTGCAAACATCTGCGATCCGCTGGCACAGGGGCAGATCGCTTACCAAAGACTCTGCAGCGCCCATGAGCTTTACTTCCACGGTGCAGCCATGCATAGCAGCGCAGTTTTCCAGAACGCGCAAAGCATACTCGCTGACATACTCGTTAATGGCAGTGGTATCGCCACGGACCTCCATTTCCATGAATGCTTCATCCGCAATGACATTTCTGCCGCTGCCGGCAATAAGCCGACCCACATTGATGCGGCTTGCGCCTGCACCGTGGCGGGGAATGGCATACAGATTCACAACTGCGGAGGATGCTGCAAGCAGCGCATTCTTACCCAGATGGGGGCTGCCGCCGGCATGGGCCGCCAAACCGCGGAAGGTAACATCGTACTTAAAAGATGCCAAAGAGCCGTGGGAGCCGGGGGTAATGTCGCTGCCCTCTGCATCCACTCCGGTGGTGTGGCTGCCAAGCAGATAGTCCACATCGTCCAAATGACCGTTGGCAACGATGGACTTTGCGCCGCGGACACCCTCTTCGCTGGGCTGGAAGATCAGCTTAACAGTGCCGTGAAGCTGGTCCTTGATTGCCATCAGCACCTCCGCAACGCCCAAGCCGGAAACGCCGTGACCATCGTGACCGCAGGCGTGCATCGTGCCGGCATTGATGGAGGCGAAGCCTTCCTTTGCGGGAAGGTGGTCTTCCTCCGTAGACTCAATGACACCCAGTGCGTCAATATCAAAGCGCATTGCAACAGTAGGACCCTCACCGCAGCGCAGAATGCCGATGACACCGGTCATGCCACCCTCGGTAGCCTTGACAAACTCGGGGTCCGCCCCCTGATCAATGGCACGCTGATAAGCCATCGCCAGCACCTCGTCAGAGGGCACACCCATGCGCTCTTCCCTCTTGCAGACCTGCTCGCCGGTAAGGACCTCGTAGCCCAGCTCTGTCAGCTTGCGGGCAATGATGGAGGAAGTGCGCATCTCGGTCCAGCCGGACTCCGCATGCTTATGAAAATCTCTGCGCTGAGCCACCATTGCAGGTGTGATTCTTTCAGCCTTTTCGATAATTGTCTGATAAACATTCATTTCCATTCACCTCAAAAACGGATATAACCCACTCCGTCTACGATTTCAATTTCCGTGCCGTAGGGCTTAGAAAGATCTGCAAGATACTGCAACGTCTTTTCGCTCTTGTTCATAACGGGCTTACCCTTCTGAGCACGGGATCTTTCCATGTTCAGCGTCACGGGGTACAGCTGCACCTCGGTGATCTTGCCGTCTTCCATGGTCCAGGCAGCCATAACGGAGTTCCAGATCTCCCATAGAGTGCCATAGCCGGCAGTACCGTTCTTGCTGCGGCGGTCCATATACTCGCCAACCTTCATATCCACGGGGAAGTTCTTATTCGCATAAGCATCCCAGGGCTGATACTCTACGGTCTCGGTCTCGAAAATGTAGTTGCCGATGGAATAGAAGATCAGACCGTCCTTATACTTTTCAATACCCTGCAGCTCGTGAGGACCGTGACCGATGACAACATCCGCACCGGCATCAATACAGTTACGGGCAAAAGTCTCGATAAACTGAGAAGGTAGGTTTGTTGTGCGCTCGTCATAGTGGTGGCTGTGGATACTGACCAGCACGATGTCCGCCTGCTTTCTGGCTTCCTTGATCATCTTCTCCATTCGTTCCATGTCGCCTGCGTGAGGAACAGACTCCACCCAGTTGTGATCGTCCAGAATAAAGCGACTGGTACCAAAGGGGAATTGTCCTTCGGGGTAAGGGGCGGTGTAGCCCAGCTCAATGCTGCGCTCGGTGGCTGCGTTGACCTTGGTGATCTCCGCCAGCTCCTTGACCATGTCATAGTGCGCCTGATCCACATGGAAGCGCTTTAAGCAGCGCATAGGATTTGCGCCGGGACGACCGGGCAGATCCTCGGTCTGCGCACCTGCTCTGGCAGAATCGTTGCCGGAGGAATTGCAGGCAATCATGGCAACACGGGCATGTTTGGTCTCCAAGTAACAGGGCTTGGAAGCGTCGCCTAAGTCCTTACCGGTACCGGCAAAGACCATATCCCGCTTCTTCAAATGCTCAATGGTAGCCAAAACACCGCTTTGGCTATAGTCGCAGGAGTGGTTGTTGGCGGTGTTGAAAAGATTGAAGCCGTATTCCTTCATATCGTCTAAGATACGGGGATCGGACATTGCCCAGGTACCGCCGCTAAGGGCAGAGGGAATACCCTCCCTGTCATGGAAGGTAGATTCCAAATTCAAAAATGCCACATCGTGTTTTTTTACGCATGCCTGAATTTCAGCAAAGCCCTCATAGCCATCCTTGGGCAATCTCCGGGTGGCGAATGCGTCACCGCAAGCAATAAATGTGGTTTTTGCCATGATTTTTTACCTCTCTTATTCAAAAATCATTGTGCCGAAGCACTCGGGACGGTGGAAAGAAAACTTCTTATCATCGATAAGACTCCAGGAAAGGAAATGTCTGACCTGGGTGCGCTCAGCGCAGGAATAGCAGTTTGCCTTGATCTTCTTGCCGGAATAGACCTTAAAATCCGGGAAGAAACGGCGGATGATGGTATAGGGCACCTTGTAGTCAATATAGAAACCCTTTTCCGTCCGAACGGAACGGAAGTTCATGGTCTCCGCAGGATTTGCGATGGTAAAACGGGTCAAGCCGTTGCTGTCACCCATGCAGAAGGTCAGGCAGCCACCGATGTTGAATTCGATGTTAAAGTAACGGTTATCCCCTTCCATGGGGCTGAAGAAAAATTCCAAGCAGCTATCCACACAGGGGCGACCCAAGGGACCCTGCTCCACATTGCGGATCTCCGGAGCGTCCAGCTCCATGTGAACCAGCAGTTCTTCGTCGTTATACGCGATTGCGGCACGGGACGCAACATTGTCCTGAGTTTCGTGATAGCGGTTCTTCATTTCCAGCACATTACGCTCTGTGCCCTCTTTTTTGATGATGTACTCCATATTTTTTCTCTCCTTTGCTTCTAAAACGACTTGCAGGGCAGCACCGCTACGCACGATGCTGCCCTATTCAGAAATCAAATATCTTTGCCGTAGGCTTCCAGCTGGGTCAGTGCGGGGAACGGAGAATCGTCATCCGCCTTGATCAACTTATCAAAGGTCAGCCACTGCACATTTCTTGGTGCAATGTGGAAGGTCTGAGCCTTGTCGGTCTTGACAAACTTCAGCACCTCGGTGCTGCCGTCAGAAAATGTTACTGTACCCTCGGTCCAGTAAGAATCGTGGGGGAAATCTGCGCGCAGAGTGATCTTCAGCATGTCAATGCTGACAGCTCTGCCAAAATCGATCTTGATCTGTGCATTGGGATCCCGGTTGATGCCCCAGGATGCATAGGGCCAAAGACCATGGCTGTGGTTTGCCCGAATACCGTCAATGGCATTCTTGGCAGCAAACACAGACTCGCCTCTGGTTTCCACATTGGCGCTGGCATGGGGATAGCAGCCGGTATCGGCATGCTGATCGTTCACATTCACCGCCAGATTCCGGTACATCTTCACTTCATCCTCGTCCGCAACCCGGGCATACAGATAATGCTTCTGACCGGAGAAGGTCTTGGGAGAATAGACATTTTTCTTCTCGCCAAAGGGGATCTGATAAGTAATATCCTTGGTGACATAGTTCATGGCACAACCAAGCGCATCATCCACCTGCCAAACGATATGGATATTCTTCTCAGAAGTCGTTAACACGATACGGTCGCCCTCGGCATATTCGCCGCGGTAGCAAAGTTCAACGCCCTGCGTGTCCTTAGCTTCTGCAAGGACTTCGCCGGCTGCGTTTTCAATTCTTAAGCTAATTTCAACCATGTCAATCCCTCTTTTAAGGCTGCTTGCCGATATAGGCGAGGATGCCGCCGTCGACATACAGAATATGACCGTTCACGAAATTGGATGCATCGGAAGCAAGGAACACGGCAGGACCCTGCAGGTCTTCCGTAGTACCCCAGCGACCGGCAGGGGTCTTGCTGACGATGAACTGATCGAAAGGATGACGGCTGCCGTCTGCCTGGCGCTCACGCAGAGGCGCGGTCTGGGGAGTGGCAATGTAGCCGGGTCCAATGCCGTTGCACTGGATGTTGGCTTCGCCGTACTCAGAGCAGATGTTGCGGGTCAGCATCTTCAAGCCGCCCTTGGCTGCTGCATATGCAGAAACGGTCTCACGACCAAGCTCACTCATCATGGAGCAGATGTTGATGATCTTGCCATGACCCTTCTTGATCATGCCGGGGATAACTGCCTTGGAAACGATAAAGGGCGCGTTCAGATCCACATCGACCACCTGACGGAACTCAGCCGCGGTCATTTCGCACATGGGAATGCGCTTAATGATACCGGCATTGTTGACTAGAATGTCGATGACACCGACTTCTTCCTCGATCTGCTTGACCATTGCATTGACAGCGTCTTCATCACAGACGTTGCAGACATAGCCCTTGGCATCAATGCCCAGCTCCTTGTAGGCAGCCAGACCCTTTTCAACCAGCTCGGGCTTGATGTCGTTAAAAACGATCTTAGCGCCGGCATTTGCGTAGGCGGTGGCGATAGCGAAGCCGATACCGTAGCTTGCGCCGGTGATGAGAGCTACCTTGCCCTCAAGGGAAAAAGCCTTCATATCCATTGTTATTTCCTCCTTAGCGAAGATCTGTGGTCTTAATATTGTCCATATCGTCAAATGCCTGGTTCTCACCGCCCATAGCCCAGATGAAGGTATAGTTGCTGGTGCCGGCACCGGCATGGATGGACCAGGAGGGGCTGATAACAGCCTGCTCGTTCTGCATGACGATGTGACGGGTCTCATTACCCTCGCCCATCATGTGGAAGACCACATTGTTCTCGGGGACTTCGAAGTACATATAGACCTCCATGCGGCGCTCGTGGGTATGGGCGGGCATGGTGTTCCAAACGCTGCCGGGCTCCAGAACGGTCATACCCATGCTCAGCTGGCAGGTAGGCAGAACGTCGGGGTGGATGAACTGGTTGATAACGCGCTTGTTGCTGGTCTCCAGTGCGCCAAGAGGACGCTTGGCTGCATCTTCAATCTTCAACAGACGGGTCTCGTAAGCACGGTGAGCAGGAGCGCTGACCATATAGAACTTGGCAGGAGCAGCTGCATCGCAGGATGCAAACAGCACTTCCTTGGTGCCCTGGGTGATGTACAGGCAGTCCTTATAGCCCAGCTCGTACTTCACACCGTCAGCAGTGATGGTGCCTGCACCACCGATATTGAAGATACCGATCTCACGGCGCTCCAGGAAGTAATGGGTGCCGAAATTTGCCCAAACATCGATACCCTTGTCGATGCTGACCACTTCGGTGGTGGGCATGCAGCCCAATGTCACCATGCGGTCTACATGGCTGTAAACAGCGGTAACTTCGTTGGCAACATACAGATTCTCGATGAGGAACTCATTGCGGGTCTCCTCGGTGGTGTAGCGCTTAAAGTCGCGCTGGTTGCAAGAATAGCGAATGTCCATAGTTCAGTTCTCCTTTTTTAAACAGATTCAATCTCTGTATTTTCCGTTGTTGCAGCTTCCACCTGCTCAAAGACCTTGCCGTAAAGCTTCGGGCGGATGTAGCCGGATAAGACCGGACCGATAATCATGGCATAGGGAAGAATTTGCACGCTCAAAGCCGCCAGCACAATAGGAATAATCACAACCGCCAGCATAACGATGGTCGGTCCAATATGTACGATGCAGAAAGAGAACGCGTACTTCATGGTCTGAAATGCCGTATGGTTGTACCTCGACAGCAGAACAAAGCCCCACGACATATTCAGCACCAACAGCAGCGCAGCCGCGAAGGTGGCTACCATCATAATGCTGTTCATGCCGGTTTCCTGGTGCTGTAAAAAGTAGAAGTCATACATAAGAAAAAACGCAACGCCGAAATAAACGATTCCCATGACCGTTCCCTGTTTAAAGTTTTCTTTAAAGGAATGGAAGAAATCTCTGGTAATGGCGCCCTCTTCCTCACGGCTGATCTTCAGCAGCACATATTCCAGTGCCGTAAAGCCCGCACCGGCTGTGATAACAGGGATGCAGCAGGCAACTGCAAGGATGTGCGCATACAAAATATAGCAAAGCTTGGTAAGCTTTTGCGTAACTGGTCCGTTAAAACGAAACATAGCAGATTATCCTCATAAAATCAAGCATTTTCAAATAAAAGATCCGCATAGGGTGCGCCAAGCTCTTTAAGACCCTCTGCAACCAAGCCTGCAAACACCACTGCGCCATGATATTTTAGGTGCGTGTTGTCAAAAAGGCCGTTGGGATAAGCAGGATATTCGCCGGGCGCGATGTTCATAAACCACTTGGTGGTCTCCACCGGTCCTGCCGCCTCCATCTTCTCGCGGCTCTTGGCGCACAGATCAATAAAGGGTACATTTTCTTCTTCGGCAAGCTGCTTCATAGCCGCCACATACTCCGTATGACCGCTGGGCTGCAGCGTAGTGGGAGTCTTGGGGTCCATGGTAGGATCTGCCCACATGCGCGAGCCATCCATAAATGCCCGGCGCTCCAAAGAGGACACTAAAATAGGCGTCGCGCCTGCATTGCGGGCAACATCGATCATCTTCTTCAGATTATCCTTGTATTCGCCAAAGGGCGCTGTATAGCGGAGGGTGTCGAAGGTCTTTTCATCATTGTGACCGAATTCGATCAGCATATAATCTCCCGCACCGATCTCCTTTTCCAGCGCAGCCAGGTGACCTTCCGAAATGAAGGACTTGGTGCTTCTGCCGGAACGGGCAAAATTGCGGACAATGACGCTATCCTTAAGGTAAAGATTCAAAGTCATGCCCACACCGGTCAGCGGAAACTGATGGGCTTTATAGTTAGCAAAGATAGATGTACCGGCAATAAAGAGCTTCATCCTTATCTCTCCTCGAAATGATATTTTACTGTTTGGAAATCCCCTCTTTTGAATGCAGCAGGAAGACCGACACCCATAATGGTCGCGCCCTTGAGGGTCTGCTCCAACTCAGGGATATAATAATTCTTTTCCGGATCCAAGCCTCTTACCTTGAGGAATTTCACTTCCGCATTTGCCTTCACCAGACGGCAGTAAGCGGTCATGAAGCCCTCTTTTTTGTCCTTGGATACTACCACAAAGCCAAAGTAGTTGCTCTCAAAGGGATTTTCCGTGCGGTAAAGGTCACCGGTACGCATGAGATTTTCCATGCGTCTGAATTCCTGCACGCTTTCCTTAATGCCTGCCCGGTCTTCATCGGTAAAGGAAGAGCTGTCCAGCTCGTAGCCGGTAGGACCAAGGTGGGCAATATCCGTACGGGTCTTTAAGGATGTGGTTCTGCCGGTCTGATGGTTGGGAACGGTAGACACATGGCAGGTCATGCAGCAGAGAGGATAGACCATAGAAGTACCATACTGAATCTGGGTACGCTCTTCCGCGTCGGTATCGTCAGAGGTCCAAATTTGGGGGAAATAGTACAGCACACCGGGGTCAAACCGGGCACCGCCACCGGCGCAGCCTTCGAAGAACACATTGGGGTTGGCATTGACGATGCGCTCAAACAGATCGTAAACACCCAGCGCATACCGGTGGGCAAATTCCGCCTGCCGATCCGCATCCCGACCTAAGGACCAGGACTCGGTGACATTGCGGTTATAGTCCCATTTTACATAGTCAATTTCATTTTCCCGCAGCACCTTGTTGACCGCTTCTACGATATGATCCCGCACCTCTTTGCGGGTCAGATCCAGCATCAACTGCAGTCGGGCACGGCACTGAGGTCTATTCGGAGCATGGATCGCCCAATCGGGATGGGCGCGGTAAAGATCCGAATCCTCACTGATCATTTCCGGCTCAAACCACAAGCCAAACTTCATGCCCAGGCTGTGGACATGATCGATGATAGGCTTAAGACCGCCAGGCAGCTTGTCGGTATTTACCACCCAGTCGCCAAGACCGGAATATTCGTCGTTTCTAACACCAAACCATCCGTCATCCAGAACGAATGTGTCAATGCCGGTGCCGGCAACGCCGTCAGCGATCGCCATCAACTTTTCCGTATTGAAACGGAAATAAGTACCCTCCCAGTTGTTGATAACCAAGGGCTTGGGCTGATCGTTGAAACGTGGATTGATCAAATGGTTGCGGTAGGCATCATGGAAGCAGCGGCTCATGCCACCGATGCCCTCGTTGGAATAGGCGATGACCACCTCGGGAGTCTCTAAGCACTCCCCTGCCTCCAGCTTCCAGGAAAAATCAAAATCGTTAATGCCGCCGGTAAGGAGCGTGCGTCCGTCATTAACGCCCTCAGCCTTCAGCACATAGGAAGAAGAATACACTAGGTTAATGCCGTAAACATCGCCATGCTCTTCTGTAGCACCTTTTTTTGCCAGCGCCATGAAAGGATTCAGCGTGGCAGAGGAAGTGGTGCGCTTGGAATCAATGGACACCACACCGTGGTGCAGCGGGATCTTATCGATCTTCCGCTCTTTTGCCCACGCGCCGTAAAGAGTAATACAATCATACTCCTGATTCGGCAGGCTCATGGCAAAGGAATAGGCTCTTCTCAGCTTTAAGGTGTCCTTACCGCCGTTGCGGTAGACCACCCGGCGGGCGATCACACCGGCATCGTCATAGACGGTGTAGTAAAGATCTGCCCAAAAATCATTATACTTGTCATGCAGGTGTACAACCAGGGTTTCGCCGCCCCGCATAGAGGGCATACCGTTGATCGCCGGCTTTTCCGGCAGGATTTCATGACCGTCATAAAGAAGTTCCGAAATGCGCACACCCTTGCTGTCTTCTACATGGACAGCGCTCTCCCGATAGTCACCGGAGCCAAAGAAGGTCAGCTCCGAGGGAAAATAATGGTAAGAATCCATCCGCCGCCAAACATCTCTGGGGCGAATTTCACCGGGCACTACCGCCGCAGCAGCAAGACCGCCCTGCTCCCGGATATAGCGCAGGTCATCATGACCGATGGTCTTGCCATAGTAAAGATGCTCAGCATAATTCCAATCGTTGATGTAAAAGACGTAGCTTACACCTTTTCCGTCCAGATAGAATGTCCTGGAGCTGCTGTCAAAGGTAATTGCCATTTAGGTTTCCTCCCGTTACCGCCGCTTTTTTAAATCAAAGCGCAGTGTGTAATAGCCTTCATTTTCCCATGCAGGCTTAAATGGGGACAAGCGTACATTTTCCCGGTCCGAGACGATATTGCCGTAGCGAACCGTATGCACGAGTGTTCCATTTTTATCGATGACATCCACTGTCAAGTCGTAAATGCCCTTGTCACAGCTTACAAGCACCGGGCTTATTTCGTCATCACTGCCATAGGAAATATCCGTATCGCCGGTTGCTGCAAATGCCTTTCGGTAGGCATCCTTCAGACCGTAAAAGCCCAGCTTTTTGTAGCCGTTGAAATCGATAGGTGGCTTCATATAAGAGCCGTTGTTCGCGCCGCTCGATAGGCAGCACCAGGTCATGCCGTCAACGCCCAAAAGCCGCATTTTCTTAACCGCATTGAATGCCGCCAGCGCCTGCAGCGCCTGGCTTTCCATCCATTCGTCGTCAGCAAATTCTCTGCCCATGACCCCAAGCTCGTCAGGACGCTCATAGGAGCGAACATAGGGCTCAGCAACAGCTTCCGGCGTACCCGGATTCGGCAAAGCCGTCACAGCAAACTCGGTAATGAGGTAGCTGTGCTCTTTACTTTGAAGCATTTCATCCTGCCAAGCCCAGTCCTGCTTGCGCATGGCTTCCCAGCTTTCGCCGTAGCCGCAGAGCAAGCTATAGGTATGGGTGCTGCGGATCACATTTTCGTGGACCCAGCCGCGACCGGAACGGGCAGTATTTCCCTTTTCATCCACGGTGCCGTTGTCGTTATAGTACTTGCAGCCCACATCATAGATGCCGCCGCCATAGTAAAGGTGAGAGCAAGGTGTCAAGAGTCTGCTATCATCCACCGCCGTCACCGCTTCTGTAAATTCATCGTACATCCGGTCGATCACCGCTAGATCATCCGGATGGAACTCATTAGAGCCCTCGTACATGATAATGGACGGATGATTCATTACGGCTTTGATTTGGCTCAGATAGACATCCTTTTCATGCCAGCAGCCATCATCCCAAACAAGCTCTTCCAGCGAATCGATGAACCGGGTGATCCAGATCATCATAATACCCAGCCGGTCGCAGATTTGCGCAAAACGGGCATCGTTAGAGCCATAGCCCAGCATGTGCAGCCGCATAAAATTGCCGTTCATGGCTTTGAGCATCATTGCCTGCCATGCAATTTGCTGGGTCGTGGGGCAATTATGATTCACCGGCACATCCTTAAAGGGCGGCAAAAACTGCATCACAAGCGCGCCGTTAAGCAGCACTTTGTTACCGTTTAAGTAAATATCGCCATTTTTCTGGCAGATGGTACGAAAGCCCGTTTCCACTACGAAATCGTCGGTCTCTTTTCCCTCTGCATTCAGAAGCACTGCCCGCACTGCATAGAGATTGGGCGTTTCGTCCGACCATGGAAGCAATCTCGTATCATCCGGACCGGTGCCGAAATTGAAGGTGATCTCCTTGCCGCTGACAGCGGTTTCCGCCATCAGCTCTTCTTTCCCCTGCTCCGGCCAGCACTTAGCCGCATACAGCCGCACTATGCCTTCAAAGGGCGCGTTGAGCACCAGCTTTGCCGTGGCTTTGATTCCGTACATGCTCACGGAATTGGTGCGGATCTTTAAATCCGTGATATGGGTCCTGGCGGTCAAATGCAGCTTTACACCGCCGCAGAACCAGCCGTTATAGCAATCGTCATGGCGGTGCCAGTAATAATACACCTCAGGTGCTCTCGGCTCCACCAGGATTTTCAGTTCATTTTCCCCTTTTCGCAGCTGGGCTGTTACATCCAGCTCGTGCCGGGTAAAGTCATCGGTATCCAGCACCGGCTGCCCATTCAGCCACACTTTCCCACAGGGGTCAAGGGTCTCGATATCCAGCGTTGCCACCTCAAAATCCGCAACTGTAAAGGTTTTTGTCAGCAGCAGCTGCCGGTCACGCTTTTCATAACTGCCGATGGCATAAGGAAGAGAAACCTCTTTCCCCTCATCCAACAACATTTTACCATATTCCGGATTTTTCGTAAATATGATTTTTTCATTATTTATGGACAAATCTGCTACTTTCCAGCCTTCTCTGGGGAACATGCCGCCGTCGAAGAAAATGCTGTCCACATTACCGCCGACAGTGGGAATGATTCCCTCAGTTTTTTCGCCGTTTACGGTGAAAGTAACGGTTTCACCGATCTGCACCGCAATGTCATTCCAATCGCCGTAGCGGACATTGCTGAGCTTGATGTGCCGGGGCTCCCACTTGTCCCTGGTCATGGCGAAGATCTCGCCGGAGTTGCAAATGCGAATCTTTACCTTATCCAACGTGCCGCTGCGCAGCTCGATGAGGCGGCTGCCTTGCGCCGTTCCTGCGCGACGATTCTGGGTGGACTTATAGCCGGCAGGAATATAGACCCGGGAGCTGAAAGAAGCAACATCCTCTTTTACCTCGTAAAGGGCGCAAGGTGTGGGACGGATCTGCTTTCCGGGGAAAACAAGCGCGCTATTTTCCACTTTTGCGCCGCAGTAAAGGTGCAAGCCCTTATATTCCGGCTCTTTGCTGCTTTCCCGGGCAGTCATAGTGTCAAAGCGGATGGTCTTTCGCACCTTTCCGTCTGAGAAAGCGATTTTTTCAACAAAATCCGTTACTTCTTCCTGAGAAACCGCTTTTTGATCCAGCTTTTCGTCTTCATACCAAACACGGGCACTTTCTTGATAAGCGCGAAGAAATGCCAATCTCTCTTCATAGCTCAAGGCATTTTCCGTGCCGCTGAAATCCCGCTTCCGCTCTGGCTTGCCGGTGAAATAAACCAGTTCATTTGTGAGAATCGACATTGCCGTACTCCCCTTTTGTTACTCCTTGATTTTTGCGATCTCCGCGCACATCAGCAAGAATGCGCCCATACCGTGCAGGTCGTTTTCGCTGGTGGGTCTTGCAATATAACCTGCGTACTGCATGACACCGGTACCAACACAGATGGAAGACATGGTAAGTTTCTCATCTTCCACCGTAATAAACTCACGGATTACTGCCTCAAAACCCTTCTTGGCAGCTTCCAGCGCCTCTGCGCCCAAAATACTCATACGGTAAGCCTTAGCTGCAGCATAAGTGAACAGGCAGCTGCAGGAGGACTCAATCCAGTTGTCGCTCAAGTGTCCCTTATTGACCACCTGATACCATGCGCCGCCCTCGCTCTGATAACCCAGCACAGAGCCCAGCACCTTGCGCTCAATATCTGCCAATTTTTCGTAGCGGGGATCTTCTTTATCCATCTGCTCCATAATATCCAAAACAGCAACCACATACCAGCCCAAGGCTCTGCCCCAAAATTCCTCGGAAAGACCGTGGGGCTTGGTTGCCCAGCGCTCTACAAAGCTGGGATCCCACGCATGGTACAAAAGATTCGTTTCATCATCGTGCATATGATCGTACATGATAAAGACCTGCTCCACCGCCTGCTCATTCAGGCGCGGTGCATGCAAAAGCTTATCCATCATCATCTGCAGCGGACCTGCCATATAAAGTCCGTCCAGCCACATCTGATTGGCATAGTACTCCTTGTGCCAGAAGCCACCGAACTTATTGCGGCACCAGTTGCGAAGATTTACCTCCATCATCTGCAGCACGGAAAGGTATTTTTCATCCTTGGTGCGCTCGTACAGCGGGAACAGCAAAATGCCTGCCATATAATCGTCAAGGCTTCCCTTCTGATAGTAACGAATAATGCCGGGCTCCGGAATGTAGCTGTCTACCCACTGCTTCATATAATCAAAGTAGCGCTCATCGCCGCAGACATCGTAAAGATGCATCATGCCGGAAAGGAAAACACCCTGATGGTAATGGAAGCCGCCCTTGGGAGGCAGATCGGGCGCGTCGAATTTTGCCATCATGGTCTTGCAAGCTAAATTGCCGTAATATAAAGCCTTGTTGTTCATAGACTTTCCTCCTATAATCAAAACCGCAATCTAAAAAATCGTTCGCGATTATAATATTCGAACTGAATATGCACAGATAGTCTTTAACGGACGGCGGATGATCCGCCGTCCGTCATAGAAAACAGTATTAGCCCTTGATGCCGTCCATGCTGATACCATCGATCAAAGTTCTCTGGCAAAGGAAGAAAATGATCAATGTAGGAGTAATGGATGCCACAGACATGGCAAGCATAGGACCGTAGTTGGTGAAGCCTTCGTCAGAATACAGCTTCAGAGCATAACCAACAGGATAGTATTCAGGCTTGTTCAGATAGATCAATGCGCTGTAGTAGTCGCCCCACCAGCTAATGAAGGTCAGAACACCAACAGAGAACAGTGCGGGAACGATCAGAGGCAGGACGATCCGGCGATAGATGCCAAACCAGCCGCAGCCGTCGATGCGGGCAGCTTCGTCCATTTCCTTGGGGATGTTGCGCATGAACTGCATCAGCATGAAGATGTTGAATGCACCGCCGCCGAACATACCGGGGACCAGAATGGGAGCCCAAGTGCCGACCCAGCCCATATCACGGAACATGATATAGCGGGGGATCTGGGTAACCATGCCGGGCAGACACATCAGCGCGATCATCAGACCGAACCAGAACTTTCTGCCTGCAAAGCGAATACGTGCGAAGCCGAATGCCACCAGACTGGAGCCGATCACCGCAGTAACGGTGTTGAAGCCCGCCATGATGAAAGCATTCTTAAAGTAAGTAGTGAAGGTGTAACCGCCGAAGCCCTTCCAGCCGTTGATGTAGTTTTCCCAATGGGGATCGGTGACCCACAGCTGCTCAGCCGTACGGATAACATCCTTGGTTTCCTTCAAAGAGGAGACGATATTCCAAATCAAAGGGTACGCCATAACAAAGCAAAACAGCAGCATAAGTGCGTGATAGATCGTAATGCCGATGCCCTTTTTCAAACGATAAAGGTTCATTCGTTGCTCCTCCTTTCTTTATGTTTCGTTCTGGTAGTAGACCCAGCTGGAAGAGGACTTGAATGTGAAAGCAGTCAATGTCGCAATAACTACCATCAGGAACCATGCCATAGCAGAGGCCAAGCCCATTTCATGGCGTACGAAGCCGGTGTTGTACTGGTGCAGACCGAAGAACAAGGTTGCGCCCAAAGGACCACCATTGGTAATCAGGAAGGCGGAGTTAAATGCCTGCAGCGCACCGATGATACCGTTGATCAGGTTGAAGAACAGAGAACCGGTGATGAGCGGCAGGGTGATCTTCCAGAACTGCTGTCTGGAGGTTGCGCCGTCCAGGGTTGCCGCTTCATAAAGCTCCTTAGGAACATTCTTGATAGCCGCCAGGAAGATCAGCATTCTGGCGCCAAATCCCCACAGCGACATCAAAAGCAGAATCCACAGTGCGGTATCGGGGTTGGTCAACCAGTTTGTGCCTTTCAGACCAATAGACTCCAGCAGATGGTTAATAACGCCATCGGTATTAAACAGCTGCTTCCAGACAAGGCTCATGGCAACGCCGCCGCCGACCAGGGAAGGAATGTAGAAAACAACGCGGTAGAAGTTTGTCAGCTTGGTAGCCTTGGAAAGAGCAACAGCAACAAACAGAGAAGTAGCCAAAGACAGGGGCACGCTAACCACAGCATACTTACATGTGACCCAGAAGGACTTCCAGAAGCGTCTGTCGTTGGTGAACATCTCAACAAAGTTATCCAGACCGATAAACTTGCCGCCCTTCAGGGTGTTGTAGTCCGTCATGGAATAGTAGATGGACATAATGAAGGGATACAGCGTCATAAAGAAGAAGCCAATGATCCAGATACCGACAAACAGGTAGCCGGCGATATTCTCTCTGGTCTTAGGCTTTAAATCCTCATATCTGCGAAGACGCGGATACTTATTAGAGGTTGTGTTTACCATAATTCAAATCACCTTTTCGTAAATAAAACGGATGGGCTGCGAGGCCGCAGCCCATCGCATTTCATTTCAGTTCAAGTTTCTGTCTGCCGTTAATCAGTTGGCAGCCTTCGCCATATCCTCATTCATGGTTTGAATGGCTTCCTCCGCCATTGCCATCATGTCAGCTTCTTCAAACATGCCGTACTTGTTCATCTGCATGTAGTCGCTCAAGGCGCTCTTTGCATCGCCATCATAGACAGAAGCAGTGGGACGCTCACACAGAGAGCCCAGCTTTTCCAGTTCTTCCAGAATCTGAGCCTGCAGCTTCATGTCATCAGTAGCGTTGGGCTCCAGATAGTCTCTGATAGCCTTGCTGATAGCCATGCCACGATCGTAGCCCAGAGTGTCATAGAAATACTCGCTGTTGATAAAGAAGTTCAGCAGTGCGACAGCACGGTCGGGATCGTCAGTGGTCTTGCCGATGCACCACAGAGTGTTAGGCTGAATGTAGGTAGTAGCAGGCACTTCCTCGGTGCAGGCAACTGCCATCCACTCAAGTTCCATATCGGTCTCAGCTTCCATCTGAGAAATCTGGTTGGAGTAAGTAGTGAAGCACCACAGCTTGCCGTCCATCAGACCCTGCTGACCGCCTTCGATACCTTCCTCAGGCTTTGCGAAGTAGCCGTACTCCATGCCCTCACGCTCGAACTTCCAGAAGTCGACCAGCATCTCGGGGCTGAAGCCCACCTGCATGCCATCATCGGTATAGTAGGTCTCGCCGTGCATACGAACATACTCTTCAAACTCCAGATACATCTTCTTGCCGCTGTTGTCATAAACCTTCTTGGCAACATCGATCAGCTGATCCAGAGTGGGGTTACGGGGCAGCTCACAGCCGGCAGCTGCAACAGTCGCGGGATCGTACAGGTAAACGGGAACGTTCACACCGGTGGGAACGGCATACATACCGCCCTGGTAGTAGCACATATCCAGATACTTCTGATCAACATTCTTCAGATCCAGCGCGCCGCTCTCATAGTAGGGAGTCAGATCCAGCAGGTTGCCGGACTCAGCATAAATCTCGATCTTCTGATAGGTCATCTGGAAGACATCGGGAATGGTGTTGCCGGCGATATCGATATCCAGCATGGACCAGAATTCAGCGGAACCACAGTACTTGACCTTGGTCTCGCCGCCATTGAGCTTGTCGAACTCCTTCAGAACTTCCATGGTTTTGTTGTGACGCTGGTCAGCGCCCCACCATGCCACCATGAACTCGCCCTTTTCGGTGTTGCCGCCCTGATTGGTATTACCGGAAGTGCCGTCGGGGGTCTCAGTTTTGCCGCAGGCAGTAAAGCAGCCGATGATCATCAGCATAGCCAGCACCAGGGAAAGAACTTTAACAATCTTCTTCATATTGAACTCTCCTTTTTGTTTGATTATAAGCATGGCAAACACATAGCCACAGTGTGCCAACTTGCTCTTATCATATATTATAGTGATTTTACACACGGACAGCAATGCAAATAAGTACAAAATTTATGCAAATTCGTACACTTTTTTGCGCTCATAACTTTTATTTCCGGCATAACGCCCCTATTCTGATTGTTCAGATTTGAACGGCACCCGAACAAGGATCTGCGTCCGCCCCTTTTCCCTGCAAATTTGCAGACCGTACTCCTCCGAAAACAGAAGCTGGATGCGTTTTTTGATGTTCTGCAGACCAATGCCATGACCCTTGGGCGCAATTTCGTTATTCTCCAGTTTCTGAAGGATTGCAGTATCGATACCCGGACCGTTATCCTCAACGATCAGCACTGCCGTATCCCCTTCTAATCTGCCGGTCAAACGGATCTGGCAGGTTTCCAGCATTTCTTCCAAGGCATACTTGATGGAATTTTCAACCAGCGGCTGAATGGTAAGCTGAGGTATTTTCACATCCAGTAGTTCCTCCGGAAGTGCCTTTTCGTACCGCAGGCGGCTGCCAAAACGCTTGGTCTGGATCAGCATATAATCGTCCACGATCTTCAGCTCATCTTTCACACAAACTGCCTTATCGTTAAAGCTCATGCTGGTGCGCAGCAGTCGGGAAAGGGATGCCGAAAGCTCCGCAATTTCCGGATCGTCATGCTCATAGGCGATCCATGTGATCAGCGACATGGCATTAAAGATGAAGTGGGGCTGTATTTGCTGCTGAAGCTGCTGATACTGTGCTTCTTTTTGCAGCAGCATGCGGTCATAGGCTTCGTCGTTGAGTTTTTTGTTGTCATATGCCATCCGGTCAAAGTGCCGGTGGAGTCTACCGAATTCATCGTTTCGATTTTGATACTGATGCATCTCCGACTTATCCGGCAAAACACCGTCGCGGTAAGCATCGATCTTGACAAGCAAGGTATTCAAATGCCTTGTTGAATGCTTTACCAAATAGTAACTGCATAGAAATGCCAGAAACGCGATCGTCATCGTCATCACCAGCGACATGCTCTGAGTCAATCGAATAGACTTATGTATCTCATCATAGGACGAATACAGTAGGAATTTCCATCCATACCGATTGGTACACTGCACAACAAACCTGTCGCCCTGTATTTCCCAGCCATCCTTTTCAAGCGGATGCACCGGTGCTTCTTCGTTGGGATAAACACGGGTATCGCCTGCATGTACGCTTAAATTCAGACCGATACCGGCATCACTGTAGCTTTCCAGGCTTTGGCGCATCAGCTTCAGCATGTCCACTCTGGCGATCAACGTACCCAACGCTTCGTTAGAACCGTACATATCCCGAATCTGGCGGGTGTAATACACACCTTTTCCGATCAGTATGATTCGGGGTTTTCCCTCAGATTCAGCAGAAATACGAACAAGCTTATCCCGTTCTGTATCACTCAAACCGTCATGTGTGCCGATGGATTCGCCCTGCTTCAAATAAATATGAAAGCTATAGAACATACCAAGACCATAGGAATAGCTTGACAGCTGTCCCGCCAGTTTTTCCCGGGCATCCAGCCACGGGGAGCTGCCCTCGATCTGATCCCGCATTTCCACCATTTTCTCCTGGAAATACTTATTGGTAATCATGGAAAGCGTCAGCGTATCCACCTGCGCAAACCGATTATCCACCTCATCGACAAAAGAGGTAAACATCTGGGCAGAGTGAATGTATAGCTGCTCATCATAGGCATCGTATGTACTCTGCAAAATCAAATAGTTGCCCACAGAAAGCACAAGACACACAAGTGCAATGATGGACGCAATTTTCATGATCAGACTCAGATCCCGGATTCTGCGGATCTTTCTCATAGGCATCCCTCCTGACACACTTTCTTTAAGTATAGCATATATTGCCGGTTTTTGCACAATTTTCTGCAAAAATTTAACGCACTGTTCATTTGACAACAGCTTAAGAATCCTCTATCATAAATGCAGCACCCGAAAGGAGACCGCCATGACCATATCTGAATTTGCCCGCAAGGAGCTGAAAAACCTAAAAGGCAAGCCTTTAAAGGACAAGCTGGAGCATATCGCTACCTATTACTGGATTCCTATCGTCACAGTCGTGGCGCTGGCTGTGTTTGTGGGCTTTATCAGCCATCAGATCTCTACAAAAAAAGAGACCGTGCTTTTCGGCTACTGCATCAACGCCTCTGAAAACCAGCATTCCGTCAATTTTCCCAAGGAATTTGCTGCCCACGCACAAATCGGCGAAGATCAAGAAGCGCTTATCATTCCCAATCTGCGTACCACAGACGTTGCCTTCGGCGATACTATGCAGGCGCTGAGTGTTCATGTTGCGGCAGCAGATGTGGACTTTATCGCAACGGATATCGAAACCGCCCGTACCCTCGTCCAAACCGACTTTTTCTGTGATCTTTCTGAAAAGCTGACAGATGAGCAGCTTCAAAAGCTGTCGCCTTACCTTCTTTATGCAGAGCGCAAGGAGCTTCCGGCGGATAATTCCCCCAATACGCAAGCGCCGCCTCTGCCGAAACTGGCAAAGGCGGACGAGCTGACAGATCCGGTGCCGGTGGCACTGAATCTGAAAACGGATTCTCTTCTTTCGAAAGCATATACCTTCCCGGAGGGCGATTTGGTTCTGCTGATCATGCACAACGCGCCCCACATGGATATGCTTCAAAGCTTTCTTGATTACATTATAGCGTAGTTTTATACTTCAAAAACCGTTGCTTTGATCTGGGGATCCAGCTCCGAAAGCAGTGCCATCCGGTCGTATGCCGTGCATAGCTGGTCAAAAAGCCCGTCGACATAAATGACGTCACCATTGAGCTTAATGCGCTCGCCAGGAAACACCTGCACAGGAACACGATGGTAAAGATCCTCAATCAATTTAGTATGCGCAAGCGCCGTCTTTGCTGAGCAAGGCGGTGCTTTTTTTGCGTTGATCGCATCCATGCAGGTGCGGATCTTGCCCATACCTACGCTGGGCACACCGTAAAATTTCCGGCTGCCGTCGCGGAATGTGGCAATGAGATCGCCGGTGTTTCCCTCTTTTTCGTAGGTCACTGTGGCGTTTTCAAATTCAAATACAAACCGGGGCTCCCGGACTTTTCCGGTTGCATGAGATGCTGCAAAAAACAGCTTTACACCACTTTTTGTGGTCATACGGAGCACGCAGGTATCAAAGCTTTCAATGTCGTTCGCCCGCAAGCATTCTGCCTCAATACGCTGCGGATACACGCTGGTATCAATGGCATCACCCAGCACAAACAGCAGGTTGTGCACATAGTGCGCGCAGGCATTAAAGGCGATGGAATCCATAATCATCACGCCATTCATGCTGAATCTGCCGCTCCACTGGGGTGCATAATAAGAGCGGGGTCTGGGCGTGCTGTTGAGGGTCTTCAAGCTCAGCGGCTTTCCCAATACACCCTTTAAAATATCTTCCTTCAGTGCCAGAATGGCAGGGTCAAAGGACCACTGATAGCCAACTGCAATAAACTTTCCGGTTTCCTCTTCCGCCCGGATCATCGCCTCAACCTGCGCAACAGTAGGTGCTGCCGGCTTTTCGCTGAGGACATAAGAGCCATGCTGCGCCGCGTAAACGCTCTGCTCAGAATGCATAAACGGCGGTGTGCTCAAAATCATCATATCCGCACCGGAATTTGCGTAAAACTCCTCCAGGCTGCCGTACACCGGCACACCGGAGCGCAAAATGTCCTCTTTGGAGGGAGATGCATCAATGTTCTTTTCGATCACACCGACAAATTCTGCCTCCGGATCCTTCCCTGAAAGCAAGTAATCTACATAGTTCTTGCCGTATCTGCCGGCACCTGCCAATGCAATTTTCATAGTTCAATCTCCTTATTGGCATCGGCAGAATCCCTTGCTGCCAGCGCAACCTTCGTCAAATACAGCGCGTCGGCTGCTGATACATCCTCGCATTTGTTCAAAAATTCCACCGCCAGCTTCGGTGCAGGCTCGGGGGCAAATTCCCGGACTGCGTCCGCCGTGATCAGCGTATAGTGATCTCTGCGGACCTCCAAAACGCCTTCCGTGCCCACGATCCGCAGCCGGTCATCGGCATGGGTAGGCGCAGCTGCCGGACGGCAATAGTCAATATTGACCGATGCCATGATCCCGTCTTCCATCCGGAACTGACACAGCGCAACCTGCTCGGGATTGCCGGAATGAAGCGCATTTACGGACAGGAATTTCTTCCCGCTGAAGGCGTACAGCCAATCAAAAGCATGCATGCCGACCCAAGGGATCGTGCCTACAAATAGATCACGCTCGGCATACCACTGAGGGCGCGTGCCGTACTTGTAGCTTTTCTGGGCGGTAATCATGCGCACCTGCCCGATCGCACCGGCTTGCACCAGCTTGCGAGCATGGTAAAATGTCGGCTCATAGCGTAGATAGTGCATGGCGCTAAAGTGGATCCCGCTGCTCAAAACCGCCTCTTCCACCTGCGCCAGCTCTTCCATGCTGGCAGCTATGGGCTTTTCCGCGAACACATCGATTCCCCGCTTGGCACACTCGATAATGAATTTGCCCGTATAGCCAAAAACCGGAGAAACCACCGCCACATCGGGCTTGGTTTCGTCGAGCATGGTTTCCCAGCTGTCGTAAATCGCACCCACGCGACTTTGCCACACAGCGGCGGGCTTTTCATGCTCGCTTCCTGCCGCCATGCCCACGAACCGGGCGTCCGGGCAGGTTTTCATTTCCTCATATGTATGCTCAGCGTGACCGCTGCAGCCAATAAAACAAATCTTCATAGCAAATTAAGTAACGGATTGTTTATCTTCCGCAAGTTTTTCCTTGTATTCCCGAATCGTCATACCGGTATGCTGCCGGAACAGGCGATAGAAATACTGCACATTATTGCCAAGACCAACCTTCGCCGCCACCTCGATGGTGCTCAGATTATCTCCCCGCTTTAAAAATGCCACAGCCTTTTCCATGCGTACCTTCAAAAGAAAATCGCTGAATTTAATGTTCATCACATTCAGGAAGCGTCTGCCGATATACCGGGGTGTCAGATAGATCACCTCATCAGCAATATACTGCAGATTCAAATTCGGCATATGGTAATTGTCGTATACATATTGCACGACCTTTGCAACCACCGGATCTGTGGTCTGATTCTGGATTCCCAACTGCTTCAGCACATCGGTGATGCAGTAGATAAGCTCATCGCCGGTTTGATTTTTCGCCAGAGTTTTCAAGATCGCCTGCATTTTCTGCGCCGACATCTCATGCTGTACCACCGCCATAATGGCAGCTTCGCGCAGCATGCCGTAATCCTGATACTGCTCCATAACCTGGCGCACCTGCTCTGCGGTAAAGTCGTAGCTTAGGATGGTCAGATTCATCAGCTGGTCGTAGATCTCCTCCACCTTGCTCTGACGCTCCGTGAAGCCCTTGCGGGTGTGTTCCCGGTTACGCTCAATGTTTCTGACGCAGGAGCGCAGTCTTTCGATAAGCTCTTCCTTCCGGCAGGGCTTGACAAGATAGCCTCTGACACCGCAAGCCATAGCAGACCGTGCGAGCTCAAATTCTTCATGCCCGGAAAGCACCAGACACTCAATAGGCGGGTACATTTCCTTTGCACGGGTGATCAGCTCTAAGCCATCCATGACCGGCATCATCAGGTCCGTAACCAGAATGTCGGGACGCTCATCGATGATGGTCTGCAACGCGCTGATGGCATTGTCGTACAGTCCAATAACCCGAATATTCAATTCTTCCCAAGGAACGATCTTGCGAAGCGCTTCCAGCACCCGCATCTCGTCATCAACAAGTATCAGACTATACATACATTCACATCCATTTTTATTTTATGAAAACAAGTTCAGTTTCCGTTTGCTTCGCGAAAATAATAAACCGTATCCAGGCCGGGACCTCTATGATCCTTCAGACAGGCAATTTGAGAAAAGCCCAGCTTGCTGAGTACCCGCAGGTGGGACGCATTTGTGGACCAAGTTCTGGTACAAAGCGGAGTCTCGGGATAAAGGCGGATCATTTCCTCGTAAAATTTTTGCATCATGCCCTTCCCCCGGTGGTCCGGGTGGACCACACAGGTAGAAGCATATACATTGGGTGTGCGCTTAATTTCCTCGCAGGTGTGGTCAAATTTAAATGCCATAAAGCCTGCAAAACAGCCGTTATCCAGCGCAACGATCACCGGCTGATTTTCCATGGTGCAATAATATGCGTCAATGCCGCCCAGGCAGCTGCTTCCGGAAAGGCTCGACTGGGTAGTAGAGCTTCTTGCCGAAAGGGGCGGGATAAATTCCTTATCCGCCATAGCCAGCAGCTGCCGGATTTGCTCTGCATAGCCGGATTGGGCAACGGTTGCAAAATACGCCATTTCCATGTTAGGACTTACTCCTCGGTTTTCAAAAATTCCGCAACGAAAGCATCGTCAGCCACTTCAGGATAGATTCTCCAAAGGGTATCGATGAGTTCTGCTTGACCCTCAGACAGCACTTCATCGGGATTGAGGCACCAGGTACCCTTCATAAGTCCCTGCTTCATCAGCACATAGTGAAGTCCCGGGATACAGCCGGCAAACCGGTTGGCAACATCAAACACCGCGCCGTTGGCTTCCGTCAGGTGCTCGGCAACGGTCAGAAGCTCAGCATCAATCATACCGCTTTCACGGGCTGCTTTGCAACGCTCAAAAATTTCCACTGCCCGGTTGGTCCAAACAGACCACTGTCCCAAAAGGCCGCCCACAAAGTACTTCTTCTTACCCTCGTGGACAAAGGGTGTCAGCAAATCCAGCACGATGTGATCATCGTTACCGGTATACAGCGCGACCTCGTCAGCACGGGAAGACTCCATCACACCCTTGACAAGATCCTGGGTGCGGTAACGCTCAAAGCATGCACACTTAATGGCAACCACATTGGGAATATCCGCAAGCTGGCGCCAATATTCTCTGGACAGCTTCCTGCCGCCCACAGCCTCCTGCAGGTAGAAGCCCACCACGGGCATCACCTTGGCAACCGCCCGGGTGCGCTCCAGCAGTTCTTCCTCAGAAAGAGCATTCAAGCCACCGGGGCTTAAAAGAACGGCATCAAAGCCCAGTTCCTTGGCAAGCTGAGCCTCCTTGCAAGCCTGCTCAGCAAGACCACAAACACCGGAAATACGCACCAGCACTTTGCCGGTCTTGGCTTCAAAAGCCTCCATTTCGGAAATAACCGTCTCCAGAACGGGACGCAGCAGATTGTGCTTGGGATCGCGGATCTCAAACTGGGTGCTGTGGACAGCGGCAGCAACACCGCCGGAGCCGGCAGCCATATAATAGCGCACCATGCGGCGCTGGCTTTCTACATCAAATTCACGGTTTTCGTTCAGTGCCAAAGGAATGGCAGGAATCACCGTACCAGCATGGAGAATTTCAAGAGCTTTTACATGACGATCCATTAGTAGTTACCATTCCTTTCTTCAAAATGGGTGGGCTTACCAAGGCTTCTGCCACCGGCAAGCAGCCACTCAGCCTGCCACTGGATCAGCGTATCCAGCGATGCGGTGGGATAGCCGAAGAGGGTGAACATCTTGCCGGCATTGTTGAGGTAAGCGGTGGTAGCTTCCTCGCCAACGAAGGTAACTTCCTTACCCAATGCCGCACCCAGCTGCAGTGCAACCTGCTTGACACCGGCAGACTCAGGACCGGTAACATTGACGATGCTCATATCGGAGCTGGTATGCAGCAGCAGACGGATGGCAGCTTCATTGGCATCCTTCTGCCAGATGCAGTTGAAGCTGGGCATTGCAGCCAGATCCACGGGCTTGCCGGAGAGAATGGTCTGCGAAATATCGTGCAGCACGCCGTAACGTAGATCGATCGCGTAGTTCAGGCGCATAATGCAAACCTTGGTGCCCAGAGCCTTAGCAGCATACTCAAAAGCACGCTCACGGGCAAGGCAGGACATGGGATATTCACCCACAGGACCGGGAGGGGTCAGCTCCGTAGCGCCGCCGCTGCAGGTAGGTACCTTGGGGTACAGATTGCCGCTGGAGAAAGCCACGATATTGGACTTTTGGAACCGCTTGGCGGTCATGCAGGGCAGCCAGCTGTTCATACCCCAGGTCAGATATTCGCTGCCGTTTGTGCCGAACTTACGGCCAGCCATAAAGATCACATTCTCGCAATCCGGCAGTGCTTCCAGCGCGCCGTCGTCCATTAAATCAGCTGCAATGACGGTAACGCCCTCGTCCTCAAGGCGCTTGGCAGCAGCCTTGTCAGAGAAACGGGAAACGGCATAAACCGTCTTCTTAATACCGGCAGCCTTGGCAGCTCTTGCCGCCAGAATGCAGATGTCGGGACCCATTTTGCCACCGGCACCCAAGACCATAATATCGCCCTCAATTTTAGCGATGTCAGCGATCAGCCCCGCAGAGGGGGTGGTCAGCATTTCATTTAAAGTTTCTTCATTCCAGTTAATCTTGCACATATGTATCCTCCTTAATTTTCGCACAAGTAAGCCACCATCATATCCACGGTGTGCTGCTTGCGCTGCTCGATCATTTCGCTGCTTGCCAAATCCTTGGCAAACAACTTTGACAGGGTATACTGATTGGAAAAATTCGCAAAGCAGGTTGTGATCAGCGACAATGCTGTATGCCACGGGTCAATGTCCCTGCGGAAAACACCGGTGCGTCTTCCCTCTTCCAGCGCATCCACAAAATAGTGGATGGTGCTGCGCTCAATGCGGCTGCTTTCCAGTTCTTTTAAGTAATGTCCGCAGTTTAAATTCTCCCACATCAGAATACTGACGAAGCTGGGATTGTCCCGCAAAAAGTCGAAATAGGCACCGATGATTTTTTCAACAAGCTCTCTGCCTGTGAGCTTTTGCGCGATCAAATCCTGCTCTACCGCCTCCATTGAGCCATAAACCTGAAACAGAACCTGCTTATAAAGCCCTTCCTTGTCGCCAAAATAGGCATAGATCATGCGCTTGTTGATTTGTGCGCCGGCTGCGATCTCGTCCACCCGCGCGCCAAAAAAACCGCGTTCGGCAAACTCCTTCTCCGCAGCCAGCAAGATACTGCGCTTGCTTTTTTCCGGATCTCTTACTCTCAGAAAAACACCTCCTTAATATAAGTAACCAAATGGTTACTTATATTGTACATCGGAAAAGTGCTCTTGTAAAGAGGATTTTTACAAAATGCGCAATTTTACAGGGTCACGCCCTGCTTAAAGATAGCCATATCATGGAATCCTGCTTTTTCAGAGCAAACCTGCTCACCGGATGCCACAGCCAGAACATAGTCAAAGAATTCCTGCGCCACCTGCTCCATGGGCTGGTCTTCCACCAACACGCCTGCATTAAAATCGATCCAATTCGATTTTTTCGATGCCAACCGGGAGTTGGTTGCGATCTTCATGGTAGGCACCGGGCAGGCAAAGGGTGTGCCTCTGCCGGTGGTAAAGAGCACGATATGTGCTCCTGCCGCAGCCAGCGCTGTGGATGCCACAAGGTCATTTCCCGGAGCGCTCAGCAGATTAAGACCCGGCGTTTTCACATTCTCGCCGTATGCAAGCACGCCCTTAACTAAGCTGGAGCCTGCTTTTTGGGTGCAGCCCAAGGACTTATCCTCCAGCGTGGTAATGCCGCCCGCCTTATTGCCGGGAGAGGGGTTTTCGTACACCACCTGATCGTGGCGCTTGAAATAGTTTTTAAAATCGTTGATAAGGTCAACTGTCTTTTGAAACAGCGCTTCATCCTCGCACCGATCCATCAAAAGCGTCTCCGCGCCAAACATTTCCGGAACTTCCGTCAAGATGGTAGTACCGCCGCAGGCAACCAGCATATCGGAGAATTTGCCCACCAACGGATTTGCCGTAATGCCGGAAAGTCCATCGCTGCCGCCGCACTTTAAGCCAACGACCAGCTTATCCGCGCTTACCTTTGTTCTTTCAAAGCCGGCTGCATAGTCGATCAGCTCTTTGATGGCTTCAACCGATGCTTCAACCTCGTCCTCACAATCCTGAGAGACGATGAATTTCACTCTGTTTTCGTCGTATTCGCCGATGTAATTCTTCAAAATGCCAACGCCGCTGTTCTCGCAGCCCAAGCCCAGCACCAGCACACCGCCGGCATTGGGATGGTTGATCAGGTCGGCAAGAATCTTCCGGGAATTTTCCTGGTCGTCGCCCATTTGGGAGCAGCCGTAGGGATGTGCAAAGGCAATGACCTCGCTGACGCTGCCTTTAACGAAGGCATTTGCCTCTTTTGCGATGAGCTTTGCCACATCGTTGACGCAGCCTACCGTGGGAATGACCCAAATTTCATTGCGCACGCCCACCTTGCCGTCATCGCGCAAGAAGCCCATAAAGGTGGCTTCTTTTTTGTCCATAGCCGGCACTTCCACCGGATTGTAAGTATAATCCAGCAGATCGCCAAGACCGGTTTTCGTGTTGTGGACATGGATCCAGTCACCGGCATGGATCGCACATTTGGCAAAGCCGATACGCTCGCCGTATTTGATGATTTCTCCGCCTTCGGCAATCTCTTTTAAGGCGATTTTATGTCCGGCAGGTACATCTACGTTCACGCATACACCCGCCACAGCCGTGCCCTTGGGAATATCCTTCAAGGCAACGACAACATTGTCTTTTTCGTTGATTTTTATAAAGTCTTGCACAGCGCAGCCCTCATACCATTTACACGGATATCCGCCAATGCCGCCGTAACCGCAGCGGTAAGACCGGGAATTCTATTCAGATTCTGACCGTGGAAGTCCTCTCTGCCAAGGTATGCCTGTACAAATTCAGCAGCATTCTTCTGAGAATTGTCCCGGAAGAATTCCAGCACCTGCATATCGTCCATGATGCTGTACTCTTCCCCGTTCCTGTGACCGATCAGCGCCTTATCCCGAATCTCGCTGCCGGTATAGAAAGCCATCAGCGCAGCAATGGAGAAGGTCAGCCGCTTCGGCAGCTTGCCGGTCTTTTCAATGTAACCAAGGAAGCTGGGCATACATCTTGCCCGCCACTTGGAAACGGAATTCAAAGAAATGGAAAGCAATGCGTGCTTGACATACGGATTGTTAAAGCGCAGCACCACAGCAGCCGCGAACTCCTCAAGGTCCTGCTTGGGCAGGGTCAAAGTGGGGATCACCTCTTCGTTCAGCGTTCCCATCATGAAATTGCGGATATCGTCATCGTCCATAGACTCCTTGACGATATCATTGCCTGCCAGGTAAGAAGCCAGCACAAATGAGGTATGTGCACCGTTGAGGATGCGCACCTTGCGCTGCTTATAGGGCTTTTGATTGTCGGTAAAGATAACGGGCAAACCTGCATCCGGCAAAGGCAATTCCTTGCTGATGTCCTTGGCACTTTCAATAACCCAGAGAGCAAAGGGCTCGCCGGTAACGATCAAGCGATCCTCGTAGCCCAAGCGCTGCCACTCCTCTTCCTCGGTGGCTCTGGGATAGCCGGTAATGATCCGGTCAACCAGTGTGGACGTAAAGACGCAGGCTTCTTCCACCCAGTTTTTAAAATCTTCACCAAGACCCCAACGATCGATCAGCTTCAAAACGCACTTATGAAGTGCAATACCATTATCGTCGATCAGCTCCACGGGCAGCATAACAAGACCCTTATCCATAGCGCCATTGAAGGTCTCAAAGCGGTGATAAAGGAACTTGGTCAGCTTGCCGGGGAAGGATTTCGGCGGCGTCATTTCAAAGCGGTCGGTCTCATCAAAAACGATACCGGCTTCCGTTGTGTTGGAAACCACAAAGCGCAATGTGTCGATCTCCGCAAGAGACATGTACTTATCGTACTCGCCGTAAGAATCCACCGCGTCACACACAGATGTTACCACACGGTCCAGCACCTTGGCTTCGCCGTCCACATTGCCCCGCAGGGAAACGGTATACTGGCAATCCTGCTTATGGAAACTATCCAGATTGCCGAACTCGATGGGCTTGATCAGCACAATACTGCCGTCAAAAAGCCCCTTTTCGTTGGCAATATCGATCATATAATCTACGAAACCACGCAGAAAATTACCCTCGCCAAACTGAACGACCTTTACAGGACGCTCCTTGGGCTGTGTCATAGCTTTGTTCATCTGATGCATAATATCTCTTCCCTTCCAAGGCAAAAAATCACGCAACGCGCAAATGTAAGCGCTTACATTTTAATTTTACCCCAAATTTTTAAATTCGTCAATATGTAATAAGTTGCAATATTTTTGCAAAAAATCCACAAATTTACACTTTCAACTGTGCCAGCAAGTCTTTGCCCTTTTCTTCGATTTTCTCTGCAATACCGGGTATAAAGCGGCAGCTTTGCGCCTCATAACTGCTGCCGTCCAGGGCATCCATAGTTGGGAAATAGTCGAGAAAACCGTTGCACAGGCTGCAAGGCAGCACCATTCTCCAGCCCCCTGCCCCCTTTAACGCAATAGCTGTTTCAGCAAAGGGCTCTCCCGGAATGCCGATCAACGCCACATCGCCGATTGCAATGCCGCAAAGGGTCATGTGAATATTTTCTTCCCCGGACTTGGACGGATAGTCAAAGCAAAGGCTTTTGAATCTGATTTCGCTGGCAGCTACTGCAGATACATTTTCCAGCGCCTGCAGCACAGCTTGTGCGCATTTTTTGCCGCAATAGCGAGCTGCCGCCATGATGTCCCGGTTTTCCTGCAAATATGTCTGATATTCCGGATTCGTAAGCTGGGCATCAAAATGATTGATGTTACCCTCGCCGCCGTTAAAGAACATACAGTGGGTCTTGGGGCGCGCTTTTTCTACTTCGCTACGCAAAATGCCGGGCCAGTCGGCGCTGATCTGATCGCCGCCCACAGTATCCGCATGGTTTCCGAAATGGGCAAGCAAAATCGTATCGTTCTGCCGCTCCAGCAGCAGGATGCACATCTGGGTATCCGCTTTGCCCAAGGATTCCACAATATCCGGGTTGCCAATGCCGGGATTCGTGCGGATGCGACCGTCTTTCATGCGGTAGCGCCGCACAAATGACACACCCTCACACTCCGCAGTACCACAGCTCAGGCTTGCCGGCTGCAGATCCTGCAAAGCAGAAACCGCTGCTGCTAAGAGTTTTTCTTCCAAGGCAAGGCGGTAGTCACGAAGAAGCTGCAGCTTTTCTTCCTCGAAAGGCACACCGAACATGGTAAAGCCCTTTGCATGCGCCTCGCTTAAGACACAAGGACCGGTATGGTTGTGAGTTGCAGCGATCATAATCGCATCCACAGGAATATCTGTTTCAGCAGAGATGCACTGCCGCAAAGGCAGCATCACATCCTCGCATACCTCGCAAAGATCCATGCTAATAAGCAGCACACTGTTTTCTCCGCACGACAGCGCCAGCACATCTGCATATATTGGATCCAGCACACCGCTTACATACCGGGGCTCAAAATAGCCGTGAACCGGCACTCCTGCTGCCGGTGTAATATCTGTCCGGGCAAAGCCGGCGCGAAATTCATTCATTGTATCACCATTCGATCTGCCAACGGGCTTTGTACTGATTGCCGGGCAGGATATTACTTTCGCTGCGTGCTTGCGCGCCGGCCCGGTGCTTGGCAAGCAGCGCATCATATTGGTTTTCATCAAAAGGAATCGCCACGGGAACATTGCCTGTCCATGCCGACAAGTAAGCCGCATTTTGCAGCATCAGCTCGTTGATGCCATCGTAACCCGGTGCAATAAGCTCCGTACCCCGCAGGATATGATCGGAAAGATTCTGCAAAATCGCTTGATGTCCGTTATGCCCCTGCTCCTGCTGGAATTCCTCATACTCATAAGGGATCTTGCCGAACTCTTCCTTTGTTTCAAAGGAGAATTCCTGCTCATCCTGAGAAAGCCGCCACCACTTAAGCTTGCCCTCTTCCAGAATCAGCTTGCCCTTTGTTCCGATGATCTCCAGACGATTCGTACCGGGGAATTCGCCGGTGGAGGTGATAAATGTGCCCTCGCAACCGCCGGGGAAGCGGGCAAAAATGGTCGCACTGTCCTCCACCTCGATGTGGTGGTACTTGCCTTCCTCACAGAAAGCCGTCACCCTCTCCGGCATGCCGCAGATCCACTGCCACAAGTCAAGCTGATGGGGTGCCTGATTGACCAGTACACCGCCGCCCTCGCCTGCCCATGTAGCCCGCCATGTGCCGGATTCATAGTAGCGCTGGGTGCGATACCAGTTGGTGATGATCCAGGTAGTGCGCTTCAGCGCGCCAAGCTTTCCGTCACGGACGATCTCTCTCGCCTTTTGGAAGAGATTGCCGGTACGCTGGTTGAACATAATGCCAAAAACCTTGCCGCTTTTTCTCGCCTCTTCCATCATTTTTCTTCCCTTGGAAGTCATGATGTCCATGGGCTTTTCTACCAGCACATGCTTACCGCTGCGGAAAGCATCCACTGCAATGTCCGTATGCAGCGGATGGGGCACGGATACGATCACCAAATCGATATCGCTTTTCAGCATTTCATGATAATCCTCATAAAATGCCACACCGGGAATGCGCTCTGCCGCCAGGGGCTTCAGCGCTTCATTGACATCGCAGACAGCCGCTAAGGTCATGCCGTCTACCTTCCCGTCGAAAATACATTGGGCATGGGACGAGCCCACGTTGCCAATGCCGATAATACCGACTTTAATCATGATTACTTCGTTCCTTGATAAGATCCTGTAGAGTCTGTAAATACGGCTTCCACTTCCTTGTGCTTGGAAGTAGCAATGCGCTTTTTCAGTTCTTCGTAGAAAAGGTCCTCATCAAGAGGCAGCTGTACGGTGGAATTGGTCCAGCTGGAAAGATACATGCCGTTGGAAAGAGTTAAGCTGTTGATGCCCTCTTCACCGTTGGCGACCAGGGGCTCATCCCGCAAAATAGCACCGGCAAAGGCATTGAGCATCAGGCTGTGACCGCCCAGCTTTTCCTTATACATATCGTAGGTGATCTTGGTGCGTCTGGGAGAGCCGAAGGCAGCAGCCTTGCTCTTGGAGAATTCCTGCTCCGTCATTTCCAGCTCGTAAACCGTCAAGGTAGAGGAATTTTCTACGATGATGGTGCCCTTATCGGTAGCGATCTCCAGGCGGTTGGTACCGGGGGCAATACCGGTGGAGGTGATAAAAGTACCCAAAGCGCCGTTGGGGTACTTAAAGATAGCAGACACATCATCCTCGATCTCCACATCGTGCCACTGAGCAACAGAGCACTTTGCGGTAATCTCTGTGGGCATGCCGCACAGCCACTGAATGAGGTCCAAATTATGGGGGCACTGATTCAGCAGCACACCGCCGCCCTCGCCTGCCCAGGTAGCCCGCCAGGAGCCGGAATCATAGTAGGACTGGGAACGGTACCAGGAGGTGACCAGCCAAGTCACACCGCGGATCTGACCGAATTCGCCGGAGGAAAGCATCTGCTTGACCTTCTTGAATACAGGAATGGTACGGCACTGGAACATAATGCCGAACTTGACACCGGCTTCCTTGGCAGCCTCGTTCATTTCCCGGACAGCCTTGGTGTAAACGCCCGCAGGCTTTTCACTCATTACATGAAGCTTATGCTTGAAAGCCAGCTTTGCAAGGGTGGGATGATCATAGTGGGGCACAGCAATGTATACTGCATCAACCAGACCGGAGGTCATCATTTCCTCAGCATCCGCAAAGATCTTCACATTCTTTTCAGCAAAGGTGTTGCTTGCCCAATTGCGGCGTTCTTCGCTGATATCGCAAATAGCGGTTACTTCCAGCTCAGGGCACTCGCCCTCAAAAGCGATCAGTTTGGAAACGGGCATACCCATATTGCCCACACCGATAATACCAAGTCTCACTTTTTCCATGATAAACTCTCCTTATTTCATATTGGGAAAACGCTCTGTTACGTTTTCATAGCTTCTTTTCAGACAATCAAAGGGGTCTTCGCCATAGCACCAATCCTGCTCCACCAGTGCATATTCGCAGCCGGCTTTCTCCAGTACCTTAATATAGGCATCGTAGTCCAGCTTGCCCTCATAGATGGGGCGCAGGTATGCGGGGGTATCGATGCTGCCGTCAGCAGGCTTGTCTGCATAGTCTTTCAAGTGGATACGGGAAAGTCTACCGGTAAGCTGCTCAATGAGCTTGACTACATCCGCACCGCCAAAGGCAGCCCAGCCAAGATCCAGCGTAAAGTCCAGAGCATCTTCCGGGAAATCCTCAAACATACGCTCAATGGCATTCTTGCCGTTTAAATCGTCAAACTCAAACCAGTGGTTGTGATACAGAAGCTTTGCCCCAAGATCACGCATCCGCACCGCTGCGGGCAGGAACGTCTTTTTGAATTCCTCATAGCCCTCAAAGGTGCTGCGCAGCTTATTTGGCATTGCGCCAAGACCGATATGGCGGCAACCGAAAATTTCATGGTCGCGAACCACTTTTTCGGTGTTCTGCTCAATATCCTTCAGACCAATATGAGTCAGCACGCAGGTAAGATCATACTTCTGCAGCATATCCCGCAGCCAGTAGGGGTCATACGCGCAAGTGCCGGAAACCTGAACGGACTTGTAGCCCATTTCCGAAACTTTCTTAAGTGCCGCCTCAAAGCCCTCAAGGGTTTGGGTGAAATCCGTAACTGTGTAAAGCTGTGCACCGATCTGCATATGTATCGCTCCTTTATTTCAAGTTTTTATATGCTTCGTAATAGCGAAGACCAAATGTACGCAAAGATGCCGCATTGAAATGCAGGTTATCCGCATTGGGAGTCAAACCTTCCGCGCTGACGAAACCGAAACGGTCATTTTTCTCCGCGATTCTCTTCAATGCCGCATTTACATGGACATAATTGGCAAGCTGAGGATCATCGGGGCACTGCGGCAGAAAATCGCCCAATCCGCCAACGATCACCGGCACATCCAACCCCAATGCATCCCGCATGGAGGTAAGGATATGGGTGCATTTTTCTTCGTAAAGTGGGTAGCGCTCAGCGCTGGTATCGCCCTCTCCCTGATGCCACAAAATCGCCTTGATCTCCGACTCCCGCATGGCAAATTTCGCCTGCGATACCGCGCTTTCAAAAAGAGGCTGACCGGGCATCCACTGGTCAAGGCAGGTACCGCCGTCGGCTTGCGCAATAATGCCAACCTGCACATCGGGATTGTCCTTTTTATAAGCATCCGCAAAGCTTTCCGCAAGACCAATGCCCGCCGTGTCCGTATCCCAGTGGTAAGGCACGAATGCCGGTCGCCATAAGCCGTTGCGCAAAAGTCTGATCCGTCTTTGATCCAGCGGCTCAACCTCGCTGATGATACCGCGACCAGCCATATTGGACTGACCGACCAGCAAAAAAGAATGAATCATACCATTACCTCCTGTAAAATCCCTTTGAGCGCATCGCAGCCGGCATCAAATGCCGCCTCTGCGGATGCAAATGTGTAGGTTTGACCAACCACGCTGACATCGCCGGATTCTTCAAGACCCTTTAAGCCCTCAAACACTGCAAGGTGTGGCTCTAAGGTCATTTCTCTGCCTCCACGGGCAAGATAATCTTTTACAATAAAGGGAACATTTCCCTCACCCTTGCCGGCTGGCACAACGCTGCCGTCGGACAGTGCGTCTTTGATATGCAGGTAACGAACGCGCTCTTTAAGCATTTCCCATGCGCGCAAGGTATCCTCGCCGCACTGGACGAAATTGGCAGGGTCAAATACCGCATGCAGCTGGGGCAGCGCCTGCAGCAATTCCATGCAATGTTCTGCCGTGTCGCCATAAATGCCCTTTTCGTTTTCATGGCACAGCACAATTCCGGTATCCTTTGCTTCTTCCAGCATCATCCCTAACCGGTCAATGACCTGGTTGTGGACAGCCGCATGCTCCTGGGTGTAGAAAGAGAACATACGCACATTTCCCGCGCCCAATATATCCGCTAAATCCAGCACATAACGCAGCTGATCCATGTGGGCATCAAAGTCTTCATCCAAACGAACTTTACCGATGGGCGAACCCATAGACCATACGCAAAGCCCGTTGTCTTCCAGCATTTTGCGAACTTCCCGTGCCTTGTGGGGCGTGATCTTCGCTATATTCTCACCATCAACACCGCGGATTTCCAGACCCTGCAGCCCGTTTCGCCTCATGGCTGCGATCTGTCCGGACATTTGGGCACTAGCTTCGTCAGCAAAGCCAAATAAGCGCAATTTATCCATGCCTATACGCCTCCTTTTAATACCATTATAAAGGATATGAATTGTAATAAAATTACATTTTTTCTTTTTTTATATTGCAATTCGTCTTATGGTGTGTTAAGGTAACTTTGGTGATAGAAATGAACACGGCAAAAAAATCCTTTCCCGGCATCCATATCGGCGGCGGCCTCGACCCCGCCCACAAACACGAAATTTTTTCCATCCATACCCATACCAAGGCAGAACTCTTCTGTTTTATCGCCGGTAAGGCTGTTTACCATGTGGAGGGCAGCGAATATTCCCTCTCCCCCGGTGATATTCTGCTGATCCGACCCACAGAGGCGCATTTTATTGAAACCGACCCCCGTTATGATTATGAGCGCATTATCGTCTCTTTTGATCCCGGCATTTTGCAGAATCTGGATCCGGAAAGCAAGCTGACCCGCCCCTTATTTGACCGGAAAGCCGGCAAACAGAATCACTACCGCGCAGCTGATTTTGAATCTGATGCCTACATGCAGCATCTGCAAAATATGCTCCATGTTGACGGTGACCGCCTTACCATTCTTGCCGATCTCATTCTGCTTATGAAAGAGATTTGTACTGTTTTTGACCGTAATGCTCTGGCTGCCAATCAGCCGGATACGGTGGAATACCGCATCATCCGCCATATTAACAAGAATTTGGGCACAGAACTGACTTTAAAAGAGCTTTGCGATACTTTTTTCTTAAGCAGAGCCCAGCTTTGCATGCGATTCAAGAACGCAACCGGCATATCTGTTGCCAAGTATATTTCCAGAAAACGGCTGATCCTTGCCCGGCAAAAGATCCTGCAAGGAAAAAAACCCACAGATATTTTTTCGGAATGCGGCTATCAGGACTACTCCACTTTTTACAGAGCATATATCCGTTTCTTCGGTCACAGTCCCAAGCAGGAAAGCGAGGCTTACCCTGTAAGTGCGGAGTATGACCGCATCGATCTGATTTGATAAGGAGCTTTCATATGAATATATATGATATTTCCAGGCTGGCAGGTGTTTCCATCGCTACGGTCTCCCGTGTGCTGAACGGAAACGAAAAAGTCAGCGAAAAAACCAAGAAAAAAGTACTGGACATCATTGAGCAGCAGGGCTACACTCCCAATGTATTCGCCCGTGGCTTGGGTCTGAACACCATGAAGACCATCGGTCTTCTCTGCACCGATGCTTCCGATATTTATCAGGCAAAAGCCATTTATTTTCTTGAAGAACTGCTCCGTGCCCAAGGCTACGACAGCATTTTGTGCTGCAGCGGTTTTCAGCTGCAAAGCAAGGAAAAGTCTGCGGCATTGCTGATTGCCAAGAAGGTAGATGCACTGATTTTGATTGGCTCCAGCTTTGTATATGAGGATCCGGAAAAGGACGATTATATTCTGCAAGCTGCGCGGCAAGTGCCGGTGATGCTTTTGAATGCGGCGCTAGATGCGCCCAATGTATACGGCGTGGTCAGCGACGATTATAAGTCCGTTTTTGACGCAACCAATCAGCTGATCAGCCGGGGCATCAAGGATATTCTCTATTTCTACAATTCCACATCCTATAGCGGAAAGCGTAAGCTGCTGGGCTACCGACAGGCAATGGAATCCCACGGACTTTTGGAGGAAAAGCGGATTCATTTCTTCGGCAGAAACTCCGAAGACATTCCCGGCATGGCAAATTATCTGATGCAGCTGCGGCGCAACGGTCTGCAGTTCCACGGGATCATAACCTCCAATGATCAGCTGGCGCTGGCTGCTATCAAATATGCAAAAAAAGCAGGTCTTTCCATTCCGGAGGACCTGTCCATCATCGGCTACGATAACTCCATGCTTGCCTGCTGCAGTGACCCGGAGCTAAGCTCCATCGATGTGCAGATGGAGGCACTTTGTCAGCAGTTGGTGGCAAATCTCATGCTGGCACTGAAGGGAGAAACGCCCCCCGCCGTCACTACCCTCCCCGGACATATCTTTTACAGAGAAACCACATAGTCATTTCGTGTACATTTTCAATTCATTTCCGCATTGCTTTGCCATTGGCATCATGCTATACTTGAGCAAGAAAGGAGATTGAGGTTGTTATGTGCTACTACCTTGCTATTGATATTGGTGCCTCTTCCGGCAGGCACATACTGGGTTGTATTCAAAACAACAAACTCCATCTGGAAGAAATCTACCGTTTTGACAATCATATAGAAAAAGAAAACGGTACACTCGTTTGGAATACCGGCGAGCTGTTGCGTCATGTAAAAGCAGGCATAAAAAAGTGCAAAGCACTTAATAAAACACCTAAAACTATTGCAATCGACACATGGGGTGTTGACTATGTCCTGCTGGACCATAATAAGAAAGAAATTCTCCCCGCTATTTCTTACCGCGACGGAAGGACACACAAATCTGCCGAGGAAGTAAATCGCATCATTCCGCAAACCGAATTGTATGCAAGAACAGGCATCCAAAGGCAGGAATTTAATACGATTTACCAGCTTTATTCCGATCAAAAAACCGGTAAGCTGCAAAAAGCAGCGCATTTTCTCATGATTCCGGAATATTTGTCATTTAAGCTGACCGGTGAAATCAAAAACGAGTATACCAACGCAACGACCACGAATCTTGTCCATGCACAAAATAAGCAGTGGGATAAATATATAATCGACAAATTGGGGCTGCCTTGTGAAATCTTTAAAGAGCTTTCATTGCCGGGCACCGTAGTTGGTTTATTTACAAAAGAAATCGAGGCTGAGCTTGGCTTTAACAGCACTGTTATTTTGGCTCCGTCACACGACACCGCTTCTGCTGTTGCCGCTTGCCCGATTGACGACGCAAGTGCATATATCTCATCCGGCACCTGGAGCTTGATTGGCACAGAAAATAACATTCCCGTTTTATCTGCATCCGCCCTCGATGCCAATTTCACCAACGAAGGCGGTGCGGAATATCGCTACCGTTTTCTTAAAAACATCATGGGCATGTGGCTGTTTCAAAGCATAAGACGAGATCTCGGCAAGCAGCTTTCTTATAATGAAATGATGCTTCTTGCAAAAGAAAGCAGCTTTTCCGAAAAGATAGACCCCAATGCCCGTGATTTTGTCGCGCCCGATAATATGATCAAAGCCGTGCGACATTATTTAGGTACCCCCGAGCTGCCCCTTGCGGATGTACTTTCCAGTGTATATCACTCGCTGGCCGATTCCTATAAAACCGCTATTGATGCCATTGAATCGATAAGCAACAAACACATCCGATCCATTCACATTGTCGGCGGAGGCAGCAAGGATGCATATCTTAACCTTCTGACATCGCAGTACACCGGAAAGAGCGTTTATACCGGTCTTACAGAAGCCACCGCTGTGGGAAACATCCTCTCACAAATCATGTATGACAGACATCTTTCCCTTGCCGAGGCAAGAAAAATCGTGAATGCTTCCTTTGATATAAAATCGGCAAACCCTTCTTAACAAAACACTTATATCCCAAAATACAGCAGGAAAGGCAGACCAATATGAAAGATATTTTAACCGCTCCCTTTGTGGAGGAAATGAAGAGTACCGCTGCCAATATGTACCGTCTTGGATGGGATGAAAGAAACGGCGGCAACATCAGCTATCTGCTGGACGAAAAGGACGTGGAGGAATATCTGAATATGGATCATGTGATCCGCACCATCCCCACCGGCTTTGACGCCACCATGTTGATCGGCAAGATCTTCATCGTTACAGGTTCCGGCAAATATTTTAAAAATGTGATGACGAATCCGGAAAGAGATCTGGGCATCATCCGCATTGCAGGAGACGGAACTACTGCCGAGCTTCTCTGGGGTTTTTCCGATGGAGGCAAGTTCACCAGTGAGTTACCTGCCCATCTTATGAGCCACATGGCAAGATTAAAGGTTGACCCCGAAAACCGGGTCGTCATGCATTGCCACCCCACCCACACGCTTGCGATGAACTATATTCACGAGCTGGACGACAGAAAATTCACCCATAGTCTATGGGAAATGTGCACCGAGTGCATCGCCGTTTTTCCTGAGGGTATCGGTGTGCTGCCCTGGATGCTTTGTGGCACCAATTCCATAGGCGAAGCTACCGCAAAGAAGATGCTGGAATTTCGCCTTGTGATCTGGGGTATGCACGGCATTTACGGAGCCGGTAAAACCATGGACGAAACTTTTGGCTTGATTGAAACCGTGGAAAAAGCCGCACAAATCTATATGCTCACCGCGCACCTACCCAGAATCAACACCATCAAAGACAGCGAAATGATGGAGCTTGCTGAGTATTTTGGCGTAAATTACAGAAAGGATTTTCTGAATCTTACATAAATTCTATGAACTGCCCCGGTTTGTGCGGGCAGCACAAACCGGGGCTCTTCTGATTGGCTGCAACGGTGGGATATGTTTCATCATTATGTTGCCGCCATCCAGCCGTCGCCGGCAACGCTTGCCCGCGTTGCATTTAAATTGGTTCAAATCCCTTCCTCTATCTTCCACCAAATAGAAATAGCACCCCATCGGGTGCTATTTCTATTTGGCGGAGAGTCAGGGATTTGAACCCTGGCGACGCTATTCACGCCCTACGAGATTTCGAGTCACGCCTCTTCGACCACTTGAGTAACTCTCCACATGACCAAGCCATTATATCAGCGCAGGCATAAAAAATCAAGGCTTCTTTTTGGCAAGCTCCATAACCTGAGGCATCTTTTCCATGATCTTGTCATAGTTCTCCCGACGGTGGGGCTTCAGACAATTTGAGCAGTCCTTAATGCCGGTTTCCGTATAGGTAAAGCTGCCGCCGCACTGATCGCCCAGCGCATACAGCGGACAATAGCAGAAAAGGCAGCTAAAGCACGCCTCATCTGCACCCTTGTGACAAGGAAAATACTCACATTCTTTATTTTGAAAGAAATCATAATGTGCCATTGTGCTCACTCCCGAAATTTGTTATACTGAATATGAGGTGATCTCATGAAGGTTCTTATTGATGCCGATGCCTGCCCCGTGGTGGACATTGCTGTTTCCGCCTGCCAAAAACAGGGCGTCCCCTGCATCCTGGTCTGCGACACAGCCCACCGAATGGAGCGTGCAGGTGCGCAAACCATCATCATTGACAAAGGGGCTGACAGCGCAGATTTTGCCCTTGCAAACCGTGTAGAGAGCGGGGATATCGTCGTTACGCAGGATTACGGTCTTGCTTCCATGTGTCTTGCAAAAGGCGGCAGAGTCCTCCACCAGGACGGCTGGGAATACACCCCGTGGAATATCGACGCACTCCTGTTTGAGCGCCACGAAGCCCGGAAATTTCGCGCCGCCGGCGGTCGCACCAAGGGGCCTAAAAAACGGACAAGCGCCCAGAATCAGGCATTTTCCGCCGCATTTGCAAAAATGCTCCAAGGATAATCCATTGGCGGCTGCTGGGAAAATTCCATATATTTCTTCGTTGTCGGATGATAGAACCCGATTTTACAGGACCAAAGGGCAATCTCGCAGCAATCCGCAAGCTCTGCATACTTCCGTTCCCCAACCAGCGGCATACCCCGGCTGGCAAACTGAACACGAATTTGGTGTGTTCTGCCGGTAACAAGCTTGATCTGCACCTTGCTCATCCCCTGCGCCTGAGCAAGGCGCTGATAATGCAAAACCGCCTCCTGCACACCTTTGGCAGACTCTTTGGCGATCATGGTCATCTTACGGGCTTTGTCCCGATAAAGCAGATCCTTAAGCGTAGCTTTCTCTTCAGTCATACCGTGGACAACCGCCAGGTATTCCTTCGAAAACACATCCTCCCGAATCTGTTGGGACAAAAGCGATGCCGCCGTGCTGTTTCGCGCCAGCACCATCACACCGCTGACCACCCGGTCAAGTCGGTGGACAGTACGAATATCCTCCGTTCCCAGCTCCTGCCGCAGCATTTCCGGCAAGCCGCCGGGCTCATCGGTGGACAAAACCCGAGGTGGCTTGATGCACACCACAATATCCTTGTCCTGGTATAATATCTCCATATTTTCACGCACCTTTCTCTTATGGTAGCAAATCAAATGCCATATTGCAAGAGTGCGCTTGACTTTTTTGCAAAGTCTGTGCTACTATATCAAATAGGAGGTGATAATATGATACAATCCGTAAATCGCGCCGTGGATATTCTTCGCTGCTTTGAAACGCGTGAACTGCTGGGCATTACTGAGATCTCCGCAATGACCGATCTGAATAAGTCTACCGCTTTCGGTATCGTTGCCACATTGACAGCAAACGGTCTTTTGGAGCAGGACGAAGCCACCGGTCGCTACCGCCTTGGTCTTGAGCTTTTCCGTTTGGGCAATCTGGTGAATACCAGCACCCGCCGCCTTGTCCTGCCGGAACTGGAGCAGCTTGTAAATGAGCTGGAGGAGACCGTGAATTTCGTGCGCCCCGACGGTAACGATGTGGTTTATCTGATTAAAAAAGAGAGCTCCCACTCCATGCGAATCTGCACCAAAACCGGACAACGTCTTCCTATGTACTGCACTGCTGTCGGCAAAGCGATCCTGGCATATCTGCCGGAGGATCAGCGCAGCGCCATTGTCGACAGCTTCCAGTTCGCCCCCTATACTGTCAACACGGTTGCCGACGCAGCCGCATTGCGCGTTCAGCTCCAGCAGGCTGTGAGCCTTGGCTATGCCATTGAGCGGGAAGAATTTGAATACGGGCTTATTTGTGTTGCAGTACCCGTATTGGACAGCCGCGGTTATCCCGTTGCAGCCATCAGTTGTTCCGGTCCCAAGACAAGAATGACTGAAGAAAAGATTGCGCGCTGCCGCACTTCCCTGCTTTCCTGCGCAAAACACCTGGCAAGTCTTTTGCCCAATTAACAGAATAATCCCTTGCATTTTTCCGCCAATATGGTATAATAACCCCGGAAAATCGCCACATTTTTATGTGGCGTAAAGATTTTGCTATAATTAAGAACAGTGTGCTATATTGTCGCACAGGAAGGTTGAACAACATGAAAAAGAAGACAATCCTCGATCTTTACAAAATGAAAGCAGAAGGTCAGAAGGCCTCCTGGATCACCTCTTACGATATGCCCTTTGCATCCTTTGCTGAGGCTGCCGGCATCGACATGATCCTCGTTGGTGACTCCCTGGGCATGGTCGTCGAAGGCTTCCAGGATACCATTCCCGTTACTATGGACATGTGCATCCAGCATTGCCAGGCTGTCCGTCGCGGCGCACCTAACACCTTCGTTGTAGGTGATATGCCCTTCGGCTCTTATCAGGTTTCCGACGAAGAGGCCGCCCGTAATGCTATCCGCTTCCTGAAGGAAGGCGGCGTTGATGCCATTAAGCTGGAAGGCGGCAAGACCGTTGCCAGCCGCATCCGCGCCATTCGTAACTGCGGCATTCTGGTCTTCGGTCACATTGGTCTGACCCCCCAGTCCTCCGGTGCTCTTGGCGGCCACAAGGCTCAGGGTCGTACCCCCGAAAGCGCTCGCGCCGTTTTGGAAGATGCTATCGCCGTTCAGGAGGCTGGTGCCAACTTCCTGCTGGTTGAGGCTGTTCCCCCCGAGGTCACTGCTCAGATTCACAAGATGCTGGACATTCCCGTTTACTCCATCGGCGCCGGCGCTGCTTGCGACGGTCAGCTGACCATTTTTGCCGACACCATCGGTATGTTCCAGGCATTTACCCCCAAGTTTGTTAAGAAGTACGCGGAGATCGCCCCCATCGTCATCGATGCTTTCAAGGCTTACAACGACGAGATCAAGTGCGGCGCGTTCCCCGGTGAGGAGCATGTCTACCACATCATCGGCGACAGCGCTCCTTTCGAAGAACTGTTTAAGGAATTCGACGAAAAGTACGGCAAATAAGGAGACTGTCATGGAAAAATACGCCAGCAGAATTGCGGCTATGGCAGAATCTGCCGCGGTGGTTAAGGGTATTTTCGGCGCACTGGGCGATCCGGAGCTGATCTCCCTGGGCATCGGCGCTCCCGCTAAGGAAGCGTTACCTGTGGATATTTTGCGGGAAATCAGCAACGACATTTTGCGCACCGATTCCCGGGGTATCGAAGCCCTGCAATACGGTCCTACCGCCGGTGTAAGGGATCTGCAGGAGGTCATCTGTGACCGGCTGCTGAATCCCAAGGGCGTTGCTGCCACTCCCGACCGGATCATGGTCACCGTGGGTGGCATGGAATCCATCACGCTGACCTGCGAGCTGTTTATCGAAAAGGGCGACATCATTCTGGTAGAAAAGCCCACCTTTATCCATGCGGTTGAGACCTTCGAGATGTTCGAGGCAAAGTGCGTCGGTGTGGAGATGGACGATGACGGCATGATTATGGAAGACCTGGTGGACAAGATCAAAAAGTATTCCCCCAAGATGATCTATGTGATCCCCACCTTCCAAAATCCCAGTGGTCGTACCCTCAGCCTGGAGCGCAGAAAGCGTCTTGCGGAAATTGCTACGGAATTCGATGTTCTGGTGCTGGAGGATGACCCCTACCGTGACATTCGTTACAGTGGTGAGGATCTGCCTCCCATCAAGTCCTTTGATACAGCCGGAAATGTGATCCTATGCAACAGTTTCTCCAAGATCTTCTCCGCAGGCAGCCGCCTTGGTTACATGGTGGCAAACGACGCGGTGATGATGGAGCATTTAAAGGATGCAAAATCTGCCCTCAACTCCCATACTTCCCTGCTGCCTCAGATTTTGTGCGCAGAATTCTTTAAGCGTGGCTATTTTGATGCCCACCACAAGATGATTTGCGACCTGTATCGCCAGCGCAGAGATACCATGATAGAATGTCTTCAGAAATTCTTCCCCAAGGGGACGAAATATACCTATCCCGATGGCGGTTTGTTTACATGGGCGCAGTTGCCTGGCGATGTGGATACTGCGGTGCTTTTGAAGGAGGCACTGGTGCGTCCGGATGTGAAGGTCAATTACGTGGCAGGCGAAAAGTCCTTCGTGGACGGTACACCCGTCAGAAATTGTATGCGGCTCAGCTTTGGCGCTGTTCCCCCGGAAAAGATCAAAATCGCCATGGAACGTCTCGGTAGATTCCTTTGTGAAAAGTGTGAATAAACAAAACAGGCGCGGTCAAACGACCGCGCCTGTTTTATTAAACAATTTCGAAACTATTTTTAATCTGCAAGTCTAACTTGTTGTAAAAAGAAATATAATCATCCAACCTTTGTTGCCATAGAGCATTGGATGTATCCGTTGCAAGCTTAAGCTCCTTATAACGGCATAGTTTTTCAAGCATTGACTCGACACATGATTTCTTATCTTCTAAGGAAAATTCGCTAAAGCCTTGCTTTTGTAATGTTTCATAAATGCGGTACGCATCAAAGCGATCAATATTATCCGCATCCCCTACGATCTCACTAAAGACTGTACGTTGCCAATCAAAATCCGCCTCATCATCCACATGTATGGCAATGCCATAGCAAATCTCGTTTATGGAATCATCGGCTAAACCCAAACTTTCCAAAAAAGGTCTGGCAATCGTCGCGCTGCGACGACCATGATTCTTCCAATCGGTACTATCCTTCATTTCTTCGCAGTAAGCGATATCATGGAGCAAACCGGCAATCACCGCATTGGTCACATTCAAACCTTCAGCCTGCGCAATATTCTTCGCAATATTTGCAACCCTGTAGGAGTGTTCTAACCGGTAGGCCATTTCTGAGGGATGGTTTTGAAGGTATGTACTTGATGCAAATGTATGCCTTAAAAATGATTCTGTTCTCTCAATCATATTTATTCTCCAATATAGTCTTAACAATATCATCAATATTCGTCTCGCCGGAGATCACATGAATATCATGTGGAACATTATCAAAGCAACCGTGCCTCTTCTCCAACATAGCAGCTACCGGCGCAGGCAAATTTCCATGCATCCGCTGGGCAAACCGGGATTTAATAAGCTCAAGATTCGCCGTTACCAGAACGCGAATCGCTCCTTCAGGGATTAAGGATATATATTCCCTCTCAGAAATGACATAGATAATATTTTCGCCGCTGACAGCGGCACTAAGCTTCTTTTGAAACATAACTCTTGCAATGCTCTCATTCTTAGCAAGCCGAAGATAGTCCTTGCCAGAAAACACTTCAAAAGACATTCTCGCAGCAATCTTATCCGCAAGCGTGCTCTTACCCGTGCAACTTTCACCAAAAATACCGATAACCACAGTCTCACCTGCCATCAAAAAACTATTGTAAAAAAGCACCGACCGATTGGTCGAGGCTTTTATGTTTGCGTTACCTATCTTCCCGGGTAGGCCAAGTATTGTCCTGCCGTATAATGACATGCCGGTGGCATGTCATAGGCAGAGCTCGGTACATAAAAGACCCTCCACTGTATTGTGGAGGGTTATAATATGTTCGCATTACCTATCTTCCCGGGCA
>JAZQHM010000006.1:0-4214 GCA_045540575.1 Faecousia sp.
TGGGCTCGCCCGATTCGCAACTACTCCTAAAAGCCTAAGTTTTTAAGGGAAGGAACGATACCGAGCGGGTTTGGGCAGCAACAAAAAGTACCGCACCGTGCACGCATTGTCCGCGGGCACTGCCCGCTAAACGATCATTTACAGCAGTAACGATACCGAGCGGGTTTGGGAAGTTGCGATTATAGACCTGCTGGCGCACGAATTGTCCGCGGTGGTGCTCCGCGCAGCGAATCAGAATTCAAATACTTGCCGGGGGCAAGTATACATTGATTCATACAGCCCGCCCCGAACGGACTCGTTTGCATTTCGCCTTTGGCGAAATTAAGGTAGCCACCAGTTTTTGAACTGGTGGCAGCCATATGCCACTGGCATATGGCGATTTAAATCATTCGAGTCCGTCCGAAATCATTATAAAGCAAAACACCACCCATTGGGTGGTGTTTTGCTTTATGGCGACCCCGAACGGACTCGAACCGTCGACCTCCAGCGTGACAGGCTGGCGTGCTAACCGACTGCACCACAGGGCCAAGTGGTGGAACGGGTTGGATTATAACAGAAAAGTCCGGTTTTGTAAAGGGGTTTTTATGAAAAAATTAAATGGGAGTGAAAATAAATTTTTGCATCAGCCCATCGCAGCTGGCATAAACCGTTATGCTGCCGTCGCCGCGGGCATCGCTGGTCAGGCTGATTTCTTTTCCCTTCAGAAGGGAACGGACATACTCCACAGGGTCGTCCGTTTCCACTTCCTCAAAGAAAATGTCGCGCATTTGGTTGTTGGGGCACAGATTCTGAATTTCCTGCACCAGTTCGTATTCGGCCATCAGTTCTTCACTCCGATTTCCGCTTCCACATCTTTTTGATGCTGGGTATAGTATTCTTGTGCTTCCTTAAGACCGGCACCCACAATTTCCATGGTGCGGTCATAAGACTTCTGGCACTCTTTCAATGTAGCATCGTTGATGCCCAATGCAGCCTGCCAATCTTCATTTTCCCTGTCCAGAGGCAGCACGATGAACTGGTCAGACCAGTCGCTTTCATCGGTGCGGTCCACCCATGTGGGCATCAGATCGGTGTTTTCCAAAATCACGGTGCCGTCGGAATACTTGGCAAAGGTGAAGGTGAAGAACATACCGTCCTCGCAGTTAATGGGGCGGTTCTTATCATGGCGGGTGATGTTGGAAACAGCGTTGCCGGTGGAGTAGACGCAAAGGGTTTTCTGAGTCTCATCGTTTTCGTTGGTCAGCAGGGCTACGGGCTGGGGAACATGGGCATGGTTGCCCACGATCACATCAACACCCAGATTGCAAAGATCCTGCGCCATCTTGGTCTGAGTCTTGTTCTGGGTGGTGTTATACTCATCGCCCCAGTGGATGTACAGCACGATGGCTTCTGCGCCCTCAGCGCGCATGGCTTCCATCTCACCACTGAGTTTGGCGTAGAACTCATCCAGCTTCCAGTAGTTAAATACATTGACCAGCTTGGAATCCTCCAAAGTCAGAGGAATGCCGTTGAGGTATGCCTTGCCGTCGTCGTCCAGCTTGGTGGTGTAGGTGTAGTTGATCATGCCGATCTTGATGCCGTTGATGTCCTTAACCAGATAATTGGGTGTTTCCAGATCGGGGCGGGTGCCGATGTGGTCAAAGCCAAGGTCGCTGACCACCTGCTGGGTACGCATGAAGCCCTTATTGCGGGTGTCGTAGGAGTGGTTGTTGGCAGTCAGCAGCATGTCAAAGCCGGCAACCTTCAGTGCCTCGGGCACAGCGTCCGGGGAGTTGAAGCAGGGATAGCCCTTATAATCGTAGCCGTTATCGTTGCTGCAAAGGGTAACTTCCAAATTGGCAACGGCATAATCAACGGCGGAAATATACTTCTTCCAATGCTGATAGATATGGTCGTAGTTATAGGTTTTGGTATCTGCCTGCCAGCCGCACTTGATAACGCGGTCATGGAACAGAATATCGCCGGTGACGCCGACAGTAGCAGTGGACTGCTTGACGATAGGCGGATCCGTGGGAGGATCTGTTGGGGGATCCGTGGGAGGATCGGTGGGTGCTTCGGTAACGGTGGGTTCAGTAGGTGTTTGGAAGGCATTTCCTTGCTCCAAAACCACCACCAGTACGATAAGACCTACCAAGATCACTGCCAGCACGGCAATGAGGAAGGTCATAGTGTTGCGCTTTTTTGCCATAAGCTTTTCTCCTTAAAAGTCGCAGTTATTCCATAATTGTGCCGTCGGGATTGAAAAGAGGCAGCTTTTCCAGATAAACAAGGTCATCTCTTTCCTGAGCATCGCCCTCAGCCAGAATTGCCATCCGACCGCAGATGCTGCCGCCGGCTTTTTCTACCAGCACTTCCAGCGCCCGCAGGCTTTCACCAGTGGAGATCACATCGTCCACGATCAAGATCTTCTTACCCTTCATCAGAGCTGCGTCCGCGCCGTCCAAGTACAGCTTCTGCTCCTTGGCGGTGGTGATGGACTGGACGGAGACCTCGAAAAGATCCCGCATATACAGCTTCGGGGCTTTCCGGGCGAGGATATACTTCTTGTCACCTGCCTGCCGTGCCATTTCGTGGGCAAGGGGAATGCCCTTAGCTTCGGCAGTGATGATGTAGTCATACTCCGGCGCACGTTTTAAAAGCTCAGAAGCGCAGGCGACGGTCAGTTCCTGATCGCCAAAAATAACAAAACCGGCAATATACAGCGTATCCGTTACGGGGCAGATGGGCAGATCCCGCTGGAGACCTGCGATGGTCATGCGATGGTACATGAAAAATCGCTCCTTCGTATTTATTATATTTGTATTATAGAAATTCCCCAGACGATTGTCAAGACGCGTCTGCGCCGCATATGACGCTTCTGCAAAGACTTGACAAGCAAAGGTGAAAAATGGTATACTGTTAATATAAATTGCAAAACTCATGTGTAGATAGCTGCTATGCATGAAGTTCTCTCTGTTTCCGTGCATGGTATTTGCCGGCACGGTTTTTTTGTGTCCAAAAGAATAAAAAGGAGTGCTTTTTATGTTAGACGCGTTTTTTTCCTGGTACAATGGCTTGACAGATTCGCTTATTGGCTCATTGGCGCTGTTTGCAGTGGGCTTGGTGCTTCTGATCAAGGGCGGAGACTGGTTTGTTGACAGTGCCACCGGCATTGCCAAGCGTTTCCGTGTGCCCGAAATTATCATCGGTGCAACTGTGGTTTCTATCGGCACAACGTTGCCGGAAGTCATGGTTTCTGCAACAGCAGCGGTCAATCAGAACGGCGCTATTGCCTACGGCAATGCCATCGGTTCCATTATTTGCAATACTGCGCTGATCGCTGCGCTGACCATTGCTATTCGTCCGGCACCCGTAAATCGCAAGGCGATTACCATGCCGGTACTGTTCTTCTTTATTTCTGCTGCGATTTATCTGGTGGCAGCCTATGGTTTCCAGCGCTTTGACCGGTGGCTGGGTATTGTGATGCTGGCGGTGTTCACCGTTTATATGGTGCTGACCATTCGCCAGGGCTTTAAGAATCCTGTAGTGACGGATGACCATGAAGAGGAGGAAGACGCGGCTTCCGGTTCCTTGCTTAAGGATGTTGTTGTGCTGGTGGTCAGTGCTGCGCTGATTGCAGTTGGTGCGGATATGCTGGAAGGCTCTTCCGTTTCCCTTGCCACCATGGCAGGTATCCCCACAGAGGTTGTAGGTGTAACAATCGTTGCGCTGTGCACTTCTCTTCCGGAACTGGTTACTGCCATTACCGCACTGGCAAAGGGACACGGAGCATTGTCGTTGGGTAATATCATCGGCGCGAACATTTTCAATCTGGTGCTGGTTTCCGGTGTAGCTGTGACCATTTCTCCCTTTGCTGTTCCTGAGGGAAGCACGATTTTCGGTCTGAACACCTCTCTGGTTATGGAGCTTCCGGTTATGTTGGGCGTTATGTCGCTGATGACTCTGCCGGCACTGTTTTGTAAAAAGCTGTTCCGTTGGCAGGGAGCGACGCTGCTGGCGATCTATGTTGCCTTCGTGGTAGTGCAGGTGCTGATCGCATTGCATATTCTGTAAAAAATCAAAACGCGGTGTCCAAAGGCGGGGCTTCATAAGACAGTATCCGCTTCAAAAGCAATCTTTTTATCCAATACTGCACAAAAACGCTATGGTAGGCGTCAGCCTTACCATAGCGTTTTTTCTTGTCTTGAAACAAAAATCTTTGCTTTTGAAGTGCT
>JAZQHM010000007.1:0-2683 GCA_045540575.1 Faecousia sp.
TGCCATAGCGGTCAAAAACCTCTTTGCACAGTGCCTTGATGGAATCATCGTTGCTTAAATCCAGGGAAAGACCGATGGCTTTGTAGCCCTGATCCCGCAGACCCTGGGCAAAAGCATCGCAGGCTTCTCCGTTACGGGAAGCGATCACGACCGTTGCGCCCATTTCGCACAGGCCGGTAGAAATAGAACCGCCGTACAAGCCACGACCGCCGGTAACAATGGCTACCTTACCGTCCAGGCTGAACAGCTCCTTGGTGTGCTTCATAATCAGATCATCCTTTCTTTTATAAGTAAAAAGCGTTCATGTAGGTTACTGTCTATCATTATACTTTGGAATCACTCGATTGCAACGGCGCAAACTGTCATAAATTCATAATTTTTGGCACAAAAAGACGGCTGTGTTATTTGTTCTCCCGGTTTTGCTTTTTCTTGCGGTACTGGGCAGGCGTCATGCCGGTGTGCTGGCGGAAAGCCCGGAAAAACGCGGCATTATCCGCATAGCCGACCCGGACGCTGATCTCATTGACACTTATCTGGGTACTGCGCAGAAGATACCGGGCAAGGTCCATCCGGGATTCGATCAGCTTCTGCCGGAAGCTGACACCGTAAAGCGCCTGCATCTTCCGGATCAGCTGACGCTGGGAGCAATGAAGGTACTCCGCCAGTTCCTGACGGGTCTGCCGCTCCGGCGGGTACATGGCAAAGAAATTATCGATTCGCTCGATCTCATCCTCCTGGGTCAGAGGCATTTCCTCCCGGGCGACCGGTTCCGTCTCCCCCTGCACAGCCCGCAGGCAGCGAATCATCAGCTGAGAAAACAGGGCGCTGGTCATCTCCCGATTCAGGAATGCATCCGCATCCAGCTCCCGGATGATTTCCCGGCAAAGGGCCACCGTTTGTTCATCCGGCGCAAAAAAATGATAACCGGCTTTATCGACGGAGTCCAGACTGTCGGCCAAAGAGGGCGCGGCAGAAAAAGACACGGAAAATCTGCAGAAGGGCTCTGAGACCATGCCGGGCGCATGAAACACATTGGGCGCAATGAGAACGGCCTGTCCCGGTGACATGGGCTGGGTCAGTTCATCAAAGGCCAGGGTGCAGGTGCCCTCCAGGATAATATGCAGTTCATAGCAGGTATTGCTGTGCCGGGCAGTTTTCCAGCAGCATCGGCTGGAGGAAGCCAATCCGCCCCAGGCAAGGTACGGAATCCATTTGCTGAAGGAAGATTCCCAGGGTTTTACGATTTTACTCATATTTTCCCGTCCGATATACAATATAATAAGATGTGGTTTTTCTATCACCACTTTACCAAACTCCGGCCGGTTCGTCAATATGAAGCTGTAAGTTCCTTATGGATAACGCCATGTTTTAGTTGACAATCGGTTTGTTTCTTTGTACTATTTGTATAGGCGAGTGATACGATATTTCACCACTTATTTGACATTCCCACTGACAAGATGAGAAAGGAAAGTGTATCAAATGGCTGAATCTTATTACGGTAATACCGGCGCTATGAAAATGCGCGAAAGCAGAGTGCTCAGAAAGCTGCGTGCAGGCAAGGTTGCTACCTGCGTGAAGCTGAATCTGCTGGACCCCCGTGTCGCTGAGCTGGCTGCTATGTGCGGCTTCGACTGCATCTGGATCGATATGGAGCATGTTCCCACTGACTATGCTACCGTTGAAAACATGGTCCGCGCAGCAAAGAACTATGACACCGACATTCTGACCCGCGTGGCAAGAGGCCCCTACAGCAATATGACTGTTCCTCTGGAAGCTGACTCCACCGGCATCATGGTGCCCCACCTGATGAGCCTGGAAGATGCCAAGCAGGTCGTCTACTACACCAAGTTCCATCCCATTGGCCGTCGCCCCATCGATGGTGGCAACGCTGACGGCAAGTACTGCCTGATCGATGCCAATGAGTACATCAAGCAGGCAAATGAGCAGCGCTTCGTGATCGTACAGATTGAAGATCCCGAGCCTCTGGCTGAGCTGGAAGAGATCTGCCAGCTGCCCGGCATTGATATGATTTTCTTCGGCCCCGCCGACTTCTCCCAGGGTGCCGGATATCCCAACGACTTCGGCAACCCCGAGCTGCTGGAGACCAAGAAGCTAATCGCAAAGACTGCCCGTAAGTACGGCAAATTTGCCGGCACCGTCGGTGGCCCCGGCAACCAGGACGAGCTGATCGCTATGGGCTATCAGTTCATCAACCTGGGCGCTGACGTTGTGGCTCTGTCCAACTACTTCAAGGGTATTGTGGACGTTTGCACCGACAAGGACGCACAGATGCCTTAAGTCAAAATTCTCAAAAAAGGGTATGCCAAACGGCATACCCTTTTGCCTTTCGTAAGCATAAATATCCGTCAAACAAATCTACAGTCAACCAATGAAACAACGAGATTTATGTTATTTTTCCAACCTGTTTTTTGCATTCTTAACGGGTTTATCTTTCATTTTCGAAACCAATCATTACAAAACGCTCAGCATGCAGAAAAACGGATAAAAGTCAAGTATGCAAATTGCAAAAAATATCCCAGTTCATTTGTATGTTATACACAAATTTTGTTGACTTTTCTTTCGCATTGTTGACAGGATAGCAAAGAAAAAGTAAAATATATGCATCCGGAACAAAGTTAATGACTTTGCACATTCTCAAAGTTGCAAAGTTTTGAGAATGTGC
>JAZQHM010000008.1:0-66872 GCA_045540575.1 Faecousia sp.
CAAGTTCATGTACATGTGCACCCTGACCGTCGGCTCCAAGGTTACTGTTGTTTCCAAGTCTAACCCCGAGTACAAGGCAGAGTGCGACAAGTTCCAGACACTGGTGATCCCTGCATCCTTCGGTGATTTCGAGATCATCAACGAGGCAGGCGGTCGCGCAACCTGCGTGCTGCAGCGCTGGAAGAAAGGCTAATACATAATCGATACACCTTTGAAAGGGTATCCCTTGACAAGGGATACCCTTTCATATTCATTACGCTTAAATGCGGAGGAAATAATATGGATCAGCTTTTGAATGAAAATAAGCAATGGATCGACGAAACCTGGGAAAAAATCGATGCGAAGCTTAAGAAGGTCGTTGCAAGAAATAAGTACATCATTGCCGGATATACCGATGAAAACGGCAGATATGAGGATTGCTCCACAGAAAAAAGCATCACGAATTGGATCAACGGCTACTGGCCCGGCATTATGTGGCTGATGTATGACGGTATCGGTGATGAAACCTACCGTGAGGTTGCGGAGTACGGCGAGAATGCGCTGGATATGGCGCAGGAGAAATACACCGCGCTGCACCATGATGTGGGCTTTATGTGGCTGCTTTCCAGCGTGGCAAGCTTCAAGATCACCGGAAACGAAAAGTCCAAAAACCGGGCGCTTCATGCGGCTGCGATCCTGGGAACAAGATATAATGTCAACGGCAGATATATCGGCGCATGGCCCGGCGAGCAGGGCAGCAACTGGGTCATTATCGACAGCCTCATGAACATTCCGCTGCTGTACTGGGCCCGTGAGCAGGCTAAGAATGTGAGCTACAAGACCATTGCCATGAGCCACGCAGACACTTGTATGCGTGATCATGTTCGTGATGACGGCTCTGTTAACCATGTGATCGAGTATGACGGCAACACCGGCGAGGTCCTTGGCAAGCCCCATACGCAGGGCTACGATATGGATTCTTCCTGGTCTCGCGGACAGTCCTGGGCAATTTACGGCTATGCTATCAGCTATCTGTGCACCGGCGAAAAGAGATATCTGGACACCGCCAAGAAGGTCGCCCACTATTTCATCGCCAATATCTGCAATGACGGCTACATTCCCAAGTCTGATTTTATGCAGCCCGATGACAAGATCGATACCTCTGCCGGCGCGATTGCTGCCTGCGGTCTGTTCGAGATCGCAAAGGCTGTTCCCCAGCGGGAAAGCAAGATGTATATGCAGGCTGCAATCAACATTATGAAGGCGCTGACGGAAAAGCACTGCAATTGGTCGGACGATAACGATGCTATTTTGCAGAATTGCTCCGGCTGCTGGAATAAGCTGGTGCATATTCCTGCCATGTACGGCGAGTATTACTATGTTGAGGCGATGTATAAGCTGAAGGGCTTTGAAAAGCGCTTCTGGTAATCCGTGAATAGATTCAAGCCCTCCGGCTGAGCCGGAGGGCGTTGTTTTACGAATTGTGCCCGTTTTTGCATTGTTCTTTCGCGATTTTGGTGGTATAATTCTGTCAGAAAGGAAGTGTGCGCAGTGGTTGTACATAAAATAGCCGTAATTGCCGGCGACGGAATCGGTCCGGAGGTCATTAAAGAGGGCGTCAAGGTTTTGGATGCGGTTTCCAAAAAGGATGGCGGTTTCCGTTTTGAATTTACCTATTTCCCCTGGGGCTGCGAATATTACAAAGAAACAGGTCGGATGATGCCGGAGGATGGAATCCGGCAGCTTTCGGAATTTGATGCCATTTTCCTTGGCGCGGTAGGTGCGCCGGGAGTGCCGGATCATATTTCTCTGTGGGATCTGCTGCTTACCATCCGCAAAAGCTTTGATCAGTATGTAAATCTGCGCCCCGTAAAGCTATTAAAAGGCGCGCCCTGCCCGCTGAAGGATGTCAGCGAGGCGGATATCGACATGATCTTTGTCCGTGAAAACAGTGAGGGCGAGTACGCCGGCAGCGGCAGCTGGCTGTTTAAGGGCAAGCCCAACGAGGTGGTCATTCAGGACGGCGTCTTCTCCCGTAAGGGCTGCGAGCGGATCATTCGCTATGCCTACGAGCTGGCGAAAAAAGAGAACAAGTCCCTAACCAGCATCAGCAAGGGAAATGCTCTAAATTATTCCATGGTTTTCTGGGATCAGATTTTTGCCGAGGTGGGTAAGGAGTACCCCGAGGTAAAAACCTATTCTTACCTTGTGGATGCTGCCAGTATGTTCATGATCAAAGACCCCAAGCGGTTTGAGATCGTGGTCACTTCCAACCTTTTTGGCGATATTCTGACAGACCTTGGCGCTGCCATTGCCGGAGGCATGGGTTTGGCTGCAGGCGCAAATATCAATCCGGAAAGAAAGTATCCTTCCATGTTCGAGCCCATTCATGGCTCTGCGCCGGACATTGCGGGGCAGGGGAAAGCGAATCCTCTGGCAACGGTTTGGTCCGCAAGCCAGATGCTGGACTTCTTCGGCTATGCCCATTGGGGCAAGGCGCTGATCGATTGCATTGAGGAAGTGCTCTGCGAGAAAAAGGTGCTGACACCCGACCTTGGCGGAAGCAATACAACCGGCGAAGTCGGCGACGAGATCGTAAGAAAGATCCAAACAAAGGACTGATAATATGTTCCAAAGAAGAACGATTGAAAATCCCTGGGAGGGCAAAATGGAGCCCTTTAAGATCCTCGGAAATGTCTACTTTGTCGGCACATTTCAGGCATCCTGCCACTTGATCGACACCGGTGACGGACTGGTCCTCATTGATCCGGGCTATGCCAACACCCTGTATCTGGTGATCGATTCCATCCACCGGCTGGGCTTTGACCCCAAGGATATCCGCTACATTATAAATACCCATTGGCATGGCGACCATGCGGAAGCCACGGCTGCCATGGCAGACTTAAGCGGTGCCAAGACCTTGATCGGGCGTCTTGACGCGGAAAAAGCGAAGCGGTTCTTCCAGCCGGATATTCTGCTGAAGGAAGGCGATACGCTGACGCTCGGCAATACTACCCTTTCCTTTATGGAGACCCCCGGGCATACCCGGGGCACGGTTTCCTTCTTCTTCGATACCCGGGAAGACGGAAAAACCTATCGGGTGGGCATGTTCGGCGGTGCCGGCGCCAATACCATGGCAAAGGGCAAGCTGGATTATGACGGCGCACGGGAGGACTACCGCGCATCGGTGCGCCGGCTGCAGAAGGAGCATGTGGATGTATTTATCGGCAACCATGTGTGGAACAACGACACCTTTGTAAAAGGAAAGATACTGCTGGAAACCGGCGAAAACCGCTTCATTGACAGCAAAATCTGGCATACATTTTTGACCTTTTGCGAAAAGCGCCTTGACGAGGTTATTTCTAAAGACTGAAGCAGCCGCCCCACAGGGGCGGCTGATTTTTTGCAGAAAAATTATTGTTTCTTATAAGAAAAAGCGTGAAATGTGCACTTTTGAACAGTGTTCCTTTTTGCAGTTGCAATTTCAGGGGGGCTATGGTAGGTTATACCTAGAGCTTTCTTTTTTGCAAATTGCATACCAAAATAATGAAAAAGAAGAAGGATGATGACAAAATGAAGCATGAGGGCAATAGAGTTTCTGAACTGAAGATCGCCTATATTGGCGGCGGCTCCCGCGGCTGGGCGTGGGGTCTGATGAGCGACCTGGCTGCAGCTGAGGATATCTGCGGTGATGTATACCTGTACGATATCGATACCTATGCCGCCAAGTGCAACGAGATCATCGGCAACAAGTACAATGATGCAGAGGGCGCAAAGAGCGTGTGGAATTACCATACCGCCGAGACCATCGACGAGGCACTTTCCGGCGCGGATTTCGTGGTGATCTCCATTCAGCCTGCTACCTATGACGAGATGGAGTCCGATGTACACCATCCTGAAAAGTACGGCATTTGGCAGCCCGTGGGCGACTCCACCGGTCCCGGCGGCATTGTCCGCGCCATGCGTACCATCCCCATGTATGAGTACTTTGCGGAAAAAATCAGGGAAAACTGCCCCAAGGCATGGGTCATCAACTATACCAATCCCATGACGCTGTGCGTCAGAACGCTGTACCGCGTGTTCCCCCAGATCAAGGCCTTCGGCTGCTGCCATGAGGTCTTTGGTACGCAGAAATTCCTGTGCAAGATGGTGCAGGAGGAGCTGGGTGTGGAGGAGGTTACCCGTCAGGAAATTTTGGTCAACCCCATCGGTGTCAACCACTTTACCTGGCTGACGGAAGCGACTTACCGCGGCATCGATCTGTTCCCTCACTATAAGAATTTCTGCAAGCGCCATGAAAACGGCTACGACAACGGCACCCAGCGAGTGGATGCCAACTGGGTCAACGATGGCTCTCAAAGCCAGGAAATGGTGAAGATGGATCTTTTCAACCGCTACGGTGTTATTGCCGCAGCAGGTGACCGCCACCTCAGCGAGTTCTGCCCCGGCAAGTGGTATCTGGAAAGCCCCGAGCGGGTGGAGGAAATGAAGTTCGGTCTGACCTTGGTTTCTGCCCGTAAAGAGATCATGAAGAACCACCGCATGGTCAAGAGCGAAAAGCTGGTTTCCGGTGAGCAGGAGGTCAAGCTGTGGCCCACCGGCGAAGAGGGTGTGGAGCAGATCCGCGCGCTGCTGGGTCTGCGGGAGCTGATCACCAATGTCAATATCCCCAACAAGGGTCAGATCCCCAATCTGCCTATGGATGCGGTCGTGGAGACCAACGCAGTTTTCCGCGATAACTCTTTGATGCCCGTGCAGGCAGGCAACATTCCGGATTCTATTTTCGGACTGGTTTCCCGGATCTGTGCGGAGCAGGAGCTGGTAAACGAAGGTGCTGCAGAGAGAAATCTGACGAAGCTTTTCAATGCCTTTGTGGCAGATCCTCTGGTGACCTGCTCTTACGACGATGCCAAGAAGATGTTTAAGGAAATGTGCGAAAACACAAAAGAATACCTGACCATGTATGACTTAAGTCAGCTGTAAGGAGTAAGGATATGAAAAAGTATGTGCAGGTAGGCTGCGGCTACCGCGGTGTTTATACATACAGCAAGCCTCTGGTAAAGGAATTCGGCGATGTCGCTCAGCTTTGCGGTGTTTATGATACCAATTATAAGCGCGCAGAGCTCGTCAGCCAGATCGTGGAAGCGGAGATTCCTGTCTATGACGATTTTGACAAGATGCTCGAAGATGTCAAGCCCGATGTAGTGCTGGTGACCCCCAAGGACAGCGTCCACGATGAATATATCATCAAGGCGCTGTATGCCGGCTGCGATGTCATCACCGAAAAGCCCTTGACCACCACCTTCCCCAAGGCGCTCGCCATTCAAAAAGCACAGCGCGAGACGGGCAAGAATGTCACCGTTACCTTTAACCTGCGCTTCCACCCCTTCTTTAAGCGGGTCAAGGAGATCGTGGCTACCGGTATGCTGGGCAAGATCTACAGCGTTAACTATGAGTGGCTGCTGGATACCTCCCACGGCGCGGATTATTTCCGCCGTTGGCACAGAAAGATCGAAAATTCCGGCTCTCTGCTGATCCATAAGTCTACCCACCATTTTGACATTGCCAACTGGCTTCTGGAGCAGGATCCGGTGGCGGTCAATGCCTTTGGTGCGCTGAATTATTACGGCACAAACGGTCAGCCCAGCAGCGAGCGCTGCCTGACCTGCCACCATAAGGATACCTGTAAGTTCTATCTGGATATCACCAAGTCTTCCGTTTGGAGAGCCATGTACTTAGGCTGTGAGGATGTGGACGGCTATTACCGGGACGGCTGCGTGTTCTCCCCGGAGATCAACATTCAGGATACGGTCAATGTTTCTGTCCTGTATAGCGGCGGCACGGTGATGAACTATGCCCTTACCGCCCATTCTCCCTATGAAGGCATGCGCATCACCCTGAATGGCGAAAACGGTCGCCTGGAGATCCAGAACATTATGGGCGAGAATAAGAGCGCCCATACGAAAGCGGATGATTATATCCGTTTTTACAACCGCGATGGCGGTGTTGATGAGTATGTGATCGAAACCGAGGATTTTGCCCGTGAGCATGGCGGCGCTGACCCCCGACTTCGCAACAGCCTTTTCCGCGGTCACGAGCCGGAAAGCTTAGGACAGATGGCAGATCTTCGCGCCGGTATGATGTCCATCGGCATCGGCATGGCAGCCAACCTTTCCATGAAGGAGAACCGCAGGGTGAAGCTCAGCGAGTTCTTTGAAGAGTTGAAAGCGTATGAAAAATGAAGTAATTAAGATCACAAACGGTAAGGTCATCGGCGAAGCCGGTATTTTGGAGGGATATTCCGTCTATTTTTCCGGCAATACCATTCTTGCGGTTACCGATGAGGCGCTGCCTTGTGATAAGGAAATCGACGCGGGCGGGCTGTATGTTTCCCCCGGCTTTATCGATACCCATGTCCATGGCGGTGGCGGCAATGACTTTATGGATGGCGGCACTGACCCCATTGTGGCGGCTGCTGAGTTCCATTTAAAGCACGGCACGACGACCATTTTGCCCACGACCCTTGCCTGTTCCCATGAAACGCTGATGTCGTTTATGGGGGATCTGCGTCAAGTGATCGCGAAAAAAATGAGCCGTGCCAACATTCCCGGCGCCCACTTGGAAGGTCCTTATTTTTCCCATGCCCAGTCCGGCGCTCAGAAGCCGGAGTATATCCGGGATCCTGAGCCAAAAGAGTATGGCGAGGTGCTGGAAAAGTATGCAGATATTATTCTCAAGTGGAGCTTTGCCCCGGAGCGTGCTGGCAGTGAGCGCTTTTGCGAAGCGCTGGTAAACAGCGGGATCGTGCCCTCCGTGGGTCACAGCGATGCCACCTTGGCAGACATTGAAAAAGTCTACCAAAAGGGCTGCAAGCACTATACACACCTCTATTCCGGTATGTCCACCATTACCCGCCACGGCGGTTTCCGGGTGCTGGGAGCGGTGGAATCCGCCTACTACTATGAAGATGCGGATGTGGAGGTCATTGCCGATGGCAAGCACCTGCCGCCGGAGCTGCTGCGGCTTATCGTTCAGCAAAAAGGCATGGATCGGGTCTGTATGGTCACGGACGGTATGCGTGGCGCGGGAATGCCCGACGGACCGTCTTTCCTTGGTCGCAAGGGCGAAGAAATGCCTTGCATCCTTGAAGACGGCATTGCAAAGCTACCGGACCGCACGGCTTTTGCCGGCAGCGTTGCCACTACCGACCGCCTTGTGCGGACGATGGTGAAGCTGGTGGGCGTTGATGTGTGGAGCGCTGTGCAGATGATAACAAAGAATCCTGCCCGGATCGTGGGTCTTAAGACCAAGGGTGTACTGAAAGAAAACTATGATGCCGACATCGTCCTCTTTGACGAGGACATTCAGGTGAAAACCGTCATCGTTGGCGGCAAAGTAATGGAGGAATAAATATGGAGATCAGAATTTGTAAGGATCGTTATGAACTGGGCAAGAGCGCTGCTGTGTTTACCGCACAGCTGATCAATCAGGCAATTGCCGAAAAGGGCTTTGCCCGGATCGTGCTGTCCACCGGCGCATCTCAGTTTGACACCATTGCAGCCCTTGTGGAGCAGGATGTGGATTGGAGCAAGGTGGAGATGTTCCATCTTGACGAGTATGTGGATCTGCCGGAAACCCATGTTGCCAGCTTCCGCAAGTACCTGAAGGAAAAGTTTACCTCCAAGGTAAATCTGAAGGCTGCCTACTTTGTAGAGGGCACCAAGGAGAATATGGCGTATCTTTCTAAGCTGATCAATGAATCCCCTGTGGATGTAGGTCTCATCGGCATCGGTGAGAATGCCCATATTGCCTTTAACGATCCTCCTGCAGACTTTGATGTGGAAGATCCCTACATCGTGGTCAACCTCAACGATACCTGCAAAAAGCAGCAGGTAGGCGAGGGCTGGTTCGCAACTGTGGACGATGTGCCTAAGCAGGCGGTTTCCATGTCTGTCAAGCAGATCATGAAGTGCAAAAACATTGTCAGCTGCGTGCCCTATGCCGTGAAGGCAAAGGCGGTGTACGATACGCTGAGCAATGAGCTGACCAACACCATTCCCGCAACTATGCTGAAGACCCATCCCGCGTTTACGTTGTATGTGGATGCGGATTCTGCAAAGCTGCTGGAAGTTCCGGTTAAGTGGTAATAAAGAAGGGAGTCTATGGGCTCCCTTTTTGTCTTGCAGCATGCGCTTCTTTGCGTTATAATAATTTATCATAGAGCGAGGTGAAACGCTGTGTATATGAAGTTGAAAGACGGAAAATCCAAGGTGCTGACACTAAGTTATGACGATGCTGTGGTGCAGGATATCCGGCTGGTGCAAATTTTGGATAAACACGGTATCAAGGCAACCTTTAATGTCAATTCCGGTCTGTATTTTGCGGAGAAAAAGGAGCGGGAGCGATTTTACGGTCGTATGAAACTCAGTGAGGCACAGGCACTTTATGTGGAATCCGGTCATGAGGTGGGTGTCCACAGCGTGTCGCATCCCCATTTGGAATGGCTGGACGCTCACGAAGTTATTAAGGAAGTGCTGGAAGACAGAAAGAATCTAGAAAGTCAGTTTGGCGGTATCGTTCGGGGTATGGCGTATCCCTACGGTACATATAACGATACGGTGCTGAGCGCGCTTAAGCTGTGCAATATATGCTACAGCCGCACGGTGAGGTCCACAGAAAAGTTTGGTTTTCCCGAAAACTGGCTGACCCTGCATCCGACCACCCATCACAGAAATCCAAAGCTGATGGAGCTTGCTGCAAAATTTGTCGATACGCAGCCTGGTCACAACGGCGAAAACTGACTGTTTTATCTGTGGGGTCATAGCTACGAATTTGACGATAACGACAACTGGAATGTGATTGAAGAATTTGCGGAATTCGTAGGCGGACGGGAAGATATCTGGTATGCAACCAATATTGAAATTTACGATTATGTAAAAGCCTATGAGGCGCTGCAGGTAAGTGTGGACAGAAAGACGGTCCACAATCCCACGGAAATGGATGTGTGGTTCAGGGAAAGAGGAGAAACCCACTGCGTCCGTGGTGGTGAAACAATTCGGATATAAAGAAAATCCCCGGTATCGTTGACCAGACGATACCGGGTGTTTTCAAAGAAAGGAGAGGTAAGAAAATGAAAAAGATCAGCATTGCTTGCTTACATCTCTATCTTACCGCCGGAATGTTAAATAAAAAAGTGTATAAATGTTAAAATTGCATTAAGTTGCAGCCCAGTCAGGCATTTTTTCGAAGCGGACGGTCTTTCCGTTATAGGGAAAACTCAGGCAGCAGGAAAAGAGCATAGGGGCGGAAAGTTCATCTTTCGCGCCGTATTTGTGGTCGCCCAGCAAGGGATAACCCCGGCTTGCAAACTGGACGCGGATCTGATGGCTTCTTCCGGTGTGCAGCCGGATGCGCACAAGGGCATTTTCGCCCTGCTGTAACCTGCTGAATTCCAGCCGGGCTTTTTTTACACCCCGGCGCTCTTTTTTGACCACGAAAACCTTGTTTTTCGTGCTGTCCTTAAAAAGCAGATCCTGCCAGTCACCGCTTTCCGGCGGCGCGCCGTGGACCAGCGCCACATACTCTTTGACCATAGTGCCGTCTTGTATCGCTTTGGAAAGGGCTGCGGCAGCAGCCTTTGTGCGGGCATAAACCATCACACCGCCCACATTTTTGTCCAGCCGGTGCAGGGTATATATTTCGCCGCCCAGCTGGGTTGGAACATCGTGCTCCGAATCCAAGCCCACCGGCTTGACGCAGACGATAATCTGATTGTCACGGTATAGAATCTCCATAAAACCACCTCATTGGTGCGATAAATGATCGTTTAGTGGTTGCAGTGGCGCGGGAGCGCCCTAAGCTTCCCCTTGGGGGGAAGCTGGCAAAAATCATCGATTTTTGACTGATGAGGGGGCTGTTCGCAGCGAAAACATGTAACATTTTCGGCGAATTGGTGCAGTGACCCCTCATCCGCCTCACTTCGTTCGGCACCTTCCCCCTCGGGGGAAGGTTTTGGTGCGGTAAACGATCATTTACAAGTATAACATATTCAGCCGAAAAAGTAAAAAAAGATTTGCCAGCGGCGAGATTTGTTGTATAATGGAGGAGACTTGACACGGAGGAATGGAGTATGACAACAAAAGACTATCAGCGCAAGTCGCCCCTTGCGATTTTTCTGCGCTATTTTGGAAATCACAAAAAGCTGTTTGCAGTAGATGTGCTGTGCGCGGTGCTGATCGCGGGCATTGATTTGATGTTCCCGCTGGTGACGCGCAGTGCCCTTTACGATATGCTGCCGGGGCAGATGTATAGGACCTTTTTCATCGTCATGGTGGCGGTGGTCGGCTGTTATGTGCTGCGTTCGTTTTTGAACTTTATTGTTACATATTACGGTCATACCTTCGGCATCCGGGTAGAAGCGGATATTCGTAAGGATCTTTTCCGCCATATGCAGGAAATGAGCTTTGACTTTTATGACAAAAATCGAACCGGTCAGCTGATGAGCCGACTGACCGCAGATCTGTTTGAGCTGACGGAGCTGGCGCACCACGGTCCGGAGGACCTGCTGACGTCCGTGCTGACCATTATTGGCGCGCTGGTTGTCATGATAAAGATTCAGTGGCGGCTGGCAGTGGTGGTGGCATTGACGATTCCCATTTTCCTCATTGTTGTGATGTCCATGCGCCGGTCTATGGCAAAGGCATCCCGGGCATCCAAGGAAAAAACCGCACATATCAATCAGGAGATCGAGTCGAGCCTTTCCGGTTTCCGTACCGCCAAAGCCTTTGCCAATGAGGAAACAGAAAGTACCCGCTTTGGCGCAGCCAATGAGCAGTTTAAGAAGTCAAAACGAAATTTCCACAAGGCCATGGGTCGGTTCCACAGCAGCGTGGAATTCTTCCTGTGCAGCTTGAATGTGGTGGTCATCGGCGTAGGCGGTTATTGTGTTATGCAGGAGCAGATGGACTACCGGGATCTGCTGACCTTTACGCTTTATATTTCCTCTTTTGTCGGTCCTATGCGTAAGCTTTCCGGCTTCTCCGAGATGTTCGCCAACGGCTTTGCGGGTCTTAACCGCTTTGTCGCCATTATGCGCACAGAGCCGACTCTGCAGGATAAGGAAAATGCACCCGACCTTGCCCAGGTTAAGGGCGAAATTAAGGTGGAAAATGTCTCGTTTGCCTATAACGGTGAGCTGGATGTGCTGCATGATGTGTCGATTACTGTGCAGCCCGGTGAGACGGTTGCCATCGTCGGTCCTTCCGGCGGCGGCAAGACCACCCTTTGCCAGCTGATTCCCCGGTTTTACGATGTGCAAAGCGGCAGCATTTCCATCGACGGGCAGGATATCCGGGATGTGACCCAAAGGTCTATCCATCAAAATATCGGCATTGTGCAGCAGGATGTGTTCCTGTTTGCCGATACGATTTTTGAGAATATCCGCTACGGCAAGCCCGATGCCACGATGGAAGAGGTCATTGCGGCTGCCAAGCAGGCAGAGATTTATGAAGATATTCTGGCGATGCCGGATGGCTTCGATACCTATGTAGGTGAGCGCGGAACGCTGCTCTCCGGCGGTCAAAAGCAGCGCGTGGCGATCGCAAGAGTGTTCCTGAAGAATCCCCCGATTCTTATTTTGGATGAAGCAACTTCCGCGCTGGACAGCGTAACAGAAGCGAAGATCCAGCGGGCATTTGACAATCTGGCAAAGGGCAGAACCACCCTGATCATTGCCCATCGGCTTTCCACCATCCGGGCAGCCAACCGGATCATCTCCATTGCCGACGGTGTGATTACCGAATGCGGCACCCACGAGGAACTGGTAAATACAGACGGTATTTATTCTCAGCTTTACAAGACCCAAAATGCCTTGGCTTTGGAAGCCATGAAATAAGGAAAAGCCGCCCAATGGGCGGCTTTTTTAAATGACTTGCTGCTCGTTGATGATAAGCTTGAATTGCAGCCCAAGCTTTTCGGCAGCCTTCCGGCACAGCACCATGCGTCCTAAGAAAATTTCAAAATAGTCCATCACAGAGCCGAATTTGGTGTCGACGGTCAGCTTCAGCTTGACGATGGATTTGTCTTCGTTGATCTTAAGCACGGATTTTTTAACGGAGTAATTGACCCGGTCGTGGATGTCGAAGGTGCTGATGTCGGTGTTGCGGACCCGGCTGCGGCGCACATCGGCTTTGTCTGCCAAAATCATGGCAGCAGCCACAGCGTTGACGGGGACACCGGTGCCTTCGTCGTGATTTCCAATGGCGGTGACGATGGTAGCCATTTCCCCGGGGTCGCAGCCCATATCATTCAGAATACTCCAAGCCATAACCGCGCCAGACTGGGAATGGTCTTTGCGGTTGACCAGATTGCCGATGTCGTGCAAATATCCGGCAATTTTGGCAAGCTCGATGGTCCGATCATCATATCCTAAAGTCTGCAAAATATAGCCTGCCATTTCTGCCACATGGACCACATGGGCAAAGCTGTGTTCGGTGAAACCCAAAGCCGCCAAAGACTCGTCCGCGCGGACGATGTATGTCTTGATGGCGTCGCTTTTGGTGATTTGTTCGTAAGTGAGCATTGTATTACCTCCTTTGGTAGTGTATGTGAAAGTATAGAGATCAAGCGGCATTTTGTTAAAAATGCCGCTTGAATGTTACATTTTATCCGGGGCAGAGAAGCCGAGAATATAAATGGACTGCTCCAGAATATTCTTGGCAAGCCCAATAAGGGCGATATAGCCCGCCTTCAGCTGCTCGTTTTCCTCACCTAAGATCCGGGTCTCGTGGTAGAACTTGTTGACACAGCCGGCAAGCTCATAAATGTAGGCACAGATCAGGTTGGGGGAAGAGGTCTTCAGTGCGCTTTCCAAGGTAGGACCAAACTTGGTAATGGCAAGCATCAGATCCTTTGCATAGTCATTGGCAGGCTCGCAAATGGGCAAATTTTCCCATGCGCCGTACTTGGCAAGAATGGACTTGATACGCACGATGGTATACAGAATATAAGGACCGGTGTTGCCTTCGAATGCGGCAAAACGCTCCAAGTCGAAATTGTAGTCCTTGGTGGGCTGGTTGGAAAGATCACCGTATTTCAGCGCAGCCAGAGCAATCTTCTGAGTAGTGGCTTCTACTTCATCCTCGGAAACGATCTTGTTTTCAACCACCTTGCTGCGGACGAAATCCGTCATATCGGTGAGCAGCTGCTCTAAGCGCAGCGTGCCGCCGTCACGGGTCTTAAAGGGCTTGCCGTCGGCGCCGTTCATAGTGCCGTGACCGACATGCTCCATTTCGGTTTCTGCAGTGATGATGCCGCTCTTGTGGGCGGCACGGAACACCTGCTCAAAGTGCAGATTCTGCCGCTTGTCGGTAACATAGAGCATCTTGTGGGGTTTCCAATCCTGCATACGCTGGACGATGGTAGCAAGGTCCGTGGTAGCGTAGATAGAAGAGCCGTCGGACTTAATGAGGATCATGGGGGGAACTTCTTTTTTGTCGGTTTCTTCCGCAACGGGAATGACCCATGCGCCCTCGCTGAGGACGGCGTGACCCTTTTCCTTCAGCATGGCGACCATGTCGGGGATGTAGGGGTCAGCGTCGCTTTCGCCCAGCCACTTTTCGTAGTGCACATCCAGCAGGTCATAAAGCCGATGCAGGTCCGGCAGGGAAACGCCCATGATGTGATCCCAAATAGCACGGTAGCCCCGGCGACCTTGCTGCAGCTCGAAGGTGGCGGTGTGTGCCTTTTCAGCAAATACCGGATCGCTCTTCTTGCTGGAGGCGGTGGGGTAGATCTCTTCCAGCTCGGAAAGGGTGAAGGGAGATTCCTTGGGGTATTCGCCGGTGAAATTCGGGTCGAAATAGGGAAGTTCCGGCTGACGCTCGTGAAGCTCCGCAATAATCAGACCCATCTGCAAGCCCCAGTCGCCCAAATGAATGTCGCCAATGGTCTCGTAGCCCATGAATGCATGCAGCCGCTTCAAGGTCTCGCCGATGATGGCAGGACGCAGATGACCGATGTGCAGAGGCTTTGCCACATTAGCTCCGCCGTAGTCCACCACAATGGTTTTGCCCTCGCCGATTTTTTCTACGCCAAAATCGGCAGCGGTGCGCATATCCTCCAGATACTTTGCAAGAAATGCGCCGGAAAGCTTCAGGTTGATAAAGCCGGGCATGACGGCTTCTACCATGGAGTAGTCGCCCTCGTTAAGCTTTTCCACAACGGCATTGGCAATTTGGATGGGCGCGCACTTATACTGCTTGGCGGCAGCCAATGCGCCGTTGCACTGGTATTCGCACAGGTCGGGACGGTTGGAAACTGTGACCCGTCCAAAGGATGCGTCGTAACCGGCATCGACGAATGCTTGCTGCATTTTTTCAGTGATGATGTCTAAGATCTTTTTCATCATGCATTTCCTTTCTGCTGTGCCCTCCACTCCAGGTAGTCATCGTAAGTGCCGTAGCGGTCTACGATGGTACCGTCGGGCTGGAAGGCGATGACCCGGTTACAGGTAGATGTCAGCATTTCGTGGTCGTGGGAGGCAAGCAGAACAACACCGTTAAAAGCCTCCAGACCCTTGTTGACCGCCTGAATGGATTCCATATCCAGATGGTTGGTGGGCTGGTCCAGCAGCACTACATTGGCGCCGCTGAGCATCATTTTACTGAGCATGCAGCGAACCTTTTCGCCACCGGAGAGGACCTCCACGCTCTTGAAAACGTCTTCGTTGGAAAAGAGCATTCTGCCCAGGAAGCCACGCAGGTATACATCGTCCTTTTTGGCGCTGTACTGCCGCAGCCAGTCCACCAGCTCCATTTTGTTGCCTTCAAAATATTCGGAGTTGTCCTTGGGCAGATAGCTGCGCACGGTGGAAATGCCCCATTTGATGGATCCCTCGTCCGGCTCCAGCTCACCCATAAGGATCTGGAACAGGGCTGTCTGCGCCAACTCGTTTTCACCCACGAAAGCGATTTTATCGTTGCGACCGACGGAGAAGTAGACCTTGTCCAACAGCTTTACACCGTCGATGGTGACGGAAACATCCTTAACCGTCAGCACATCCTTGCCCAGTTCCCGTTCCGGCATAAAGCCCACGAAGGGGTAGCGGCGGGTGGAGCAGGGCATTTCTTCTACCGTCAGCTTGTCCAGAAGCTTACGGCGGGCAGTAGCCTGCTTTGCCTTACTCTTGTTGGCAGAGAAGCGCTGAATAAACAGCTGCAGTTCTTCGATCTTTTCCTGGTTCTTCTTGTTCTTATTGCGAATCATTGCCTGCACCATCTGGGAAGATTCGTACCAGAAGTCGTAGTTACCCACATACATCTTGATCTTGCCGTAGTCGATATCCACGGTGTGGGTGCAGACAGTGTTGAGGAAATGGCGGTCATGGGAAACGGCAATGACCATGCCGGGGAAATCCAAAAGGAAATCTTCCAGCCAGTTGATGGCTTCAATGTCCAGGTTGTTGGTGGGCTCGTCCAGCATGACGATGTCGGGATTGCCGAACAGCGCCTGGGCAAGCAAAACCTTCACCTTCAAGCGGGGGTCGGTAGCGCCCATCATGTCGTAATGCAGATCGGTGCTAATACCCAAGCCCTGCAGCAGGCGGGATGCGTCGGATTCTGCCTCCCAGCCGCCCATTTCCGCAAATTCCACTTCCAACTCAGAAGCGCGGATGCCGTCCTCGTCAGTGAAATCTTCCTTTTCGTAGATGGCGTCCTTTTCCTTCATTACCTCATAAAGATGGGCGTTGCCCATAATGACGGTGTCGAGGATGGTATATTCGTCGTAGGCATTCTGGTTCTGCTTCAGAACAGATACACGCTTGCCCTCCTCAATGGAGATGTTGCCGGTGGTGGAGTCCAGCTCGCCGGTGAGGATTCGCAGGAACGTGGACTTACCTGCGCCGTTGGCGCCGATAATGCCGTAGCAGTTGCCGGGCAGAAATTGCAGGTCTACATTCTGAAACAGCCACTGACCGCCAAACTGCATACCGAGATTAGAAACAGTAATCATTTTATACTCCTTTTCGTAAGCACATAATCATTCATTATAAATAATAGCACAAAATCCAAAATAATCAATGCCGGAATGGAAAGTTTTGAAAAACATTGAAATCCCCGCCGGACTGTGGTAAAATACTGGTACAAACATAAAGGAGGTTTTTGTATGCCTTACGAATATGGTGATTACTACTACGAAATGGAAGAAACCGGACTGGAATTTATGCTCGGTTTCTATTTGATTTACTTTTTGGTGATGCTGGCGATTTCCGTGGGTACATATGTGCTACAGTCGCTGGGTATGTATACCATTGCCAAGCGTAGAGAGATCAAAAATCCCTGGCTTGCCTGGATTCCAATTGGTAGCGCGTGGATTTTGGGCTGCATTTCTGACCAGTACCGCTATGTAGCCAAAGGAGAGGTAAAGAACAAGCGCAAGGCAATGCTGGTACTTATGATTGTGGTAATGGTGCTACTGGTTGTGTTTTATGCCATGTTCGGTGTGCTGATGGTGCAGGCGATTGCCTATGATGATACCATGTTTGCAGTAGATCATACCGCAGAAATGAATATTCTGGGCTCTGCCCTTGGTATGCTGGGTGTGGCGCTGATCATGTTCGGTTTTGCAATCGCATTGGCGGTGATCCAGTATATGGCGCTGTATGATCTGTACCACTCCTGCGAGCCGAAGAACGGCACGCTGTATCTGGTGCTGAGCATTTTCGTAAATATTACGCTGCCCATCTTTGTGTTCCTCTGCCGCAATAAGGATGAGGGCATGCCGCCCCGGAAGCCCCAGCCGGAATACATTCCCCAGCCCATTCGTGAGCCTTGGGAAGACAATCCCGAAGAATAAGAAAAGCCGCCCAAAGGGCGGCTTTTTTCATAGCTTACCTTGAAGCACAAGCAGCAGCAAGATGCAGGTGATGAGAAGACCGGCGGCGAAGAGATAAATACCGGTTTTGGATGAGCCGGCGCTGCTGCCGGACTCTACCAGCTTGGTCTTGCGAAGGGCTGTGACAACAGGCTTATAAAGAAATAAGGTCAGCGCGCTGTTTAAGCCTGCTTTTAAAAGGTTAAATGGAAGAAAAGCAGGAAGCAGCAGACCTTCCACAGCGCTGCGCTCCACACCCATGTAAAGGGGGGTGATCAGCCAGTTCCACAGCAGCATAATTAAGACCATAAACACAGAGCCTGCTGCAAGACCGGCAATCGCGCCTTTCAAGGTGTGCTGCCTCTTATAGATGAAAGCAGCCACGCAGGCAAAGGAGCAGGTGGAAATTAAGTTCATCAGGCAGCCGATAGGACCGGTCTCACTGACGGTGACCATTTCAATCAGCGATACCAGCGCAGAAATGATGAACGATGCCATAGGACCCAGCAGGAAGCCGCCTATGGTGATGATCACATCCTTGGGCTCATACTTGAGAAACAGCACCACGGGAATCCGCACCAGCGCCATGATCATATAAGCAAAGGCTGCCAGCATGGCGATCAGCACCAGCTTTTTCACAGAAAGCTTTTTCATAAAACCACCTCAAAAAGAAATGCCCTGAGCATAGACTCAGGGCATAAAAATACTGCATTCCTCTTCTTCCATCCAGACTTTAACTGTCGGCACCGGAATCTCACCGGTTCAGCTTTCGCTCGCGGACTTTCGGGTAACCTCTAAAAACAGATGGTTGCCGAAACAGCGGTCCTTTTGAAGCGACTCCTCGATTTGAATCCTTGAAATACACAAAGTATTCCTGCGGCTTCAAATCTTGATTTGCATCAAAATTCCTCGCTGTTCGTCTAACAATCCGTTTTCAGAGCTTACCCACCGCCGGTGGGGACTTACACCCCGCCCTGAAGATCTATTCGGTTAGTTAAACCATAGCATAGCGGCTGCATATTGTCAAGAAGCGGTTTTTGTGGTATAAAGATTATGCGGCGTTTGTTGCGGCTTCAGTGGTGTCCGGTACGGTGGCGGCGGGCTGCTGGGTGTTTTGGGGCATTTTGAAGCCCTGGATCGCGCCCTTTGCGCCGGTATTGGTCACATCGCCGCCGATGATCTGATTCTTGTAGATCAAAAGGGTGGCATATACGGGGTCGGTTGCGCCGGGGTAATTGTTGATCTTGTAAACATAGCGCATGACGGTTTTTCCGGCAAAGGCGCTTAAGTCATAGCCCTGGCTTTTCTGCAGCGCGTTGTAGCGGTCGAAAACCTCGCTGGGCTTTTCGGGGATACGCACCTGCCCGGACTCTGTGGGTGAGGTGGTCACATCCCAGCCGAATTCCTTCAAAAATGCCACCCGGGCATCGTTGTTTGCTACGGCTGTGGATACGGTTGGGGTGGCGTCTTTGCCACCGCTCAGCAGCATGATGATTGCGGCGAAAGCAACGATGACACCTGCGATGATCAGCGCGATTTTTTTCTTATCGACCTTTGCGGTCATAACTAACATATTGAATCCCTCCAGTTACGAATTGACATTACAGCCTATTCGCAGATGGACAAGATTAGAACGGAGCAAATATGGAAAGACTGGACAAATTTTTGGTGGCGGCGGGCATCGGCAGCCGCTCTCAGGTAAAGGATATTCTGAAAGCAGGAAGAATTACGGTGGATGGCGCGGTGGAACGAGACAACAGCCGCAAAATCGACCCGGCTGCTCAGAAAATCTGCTGTGATGGCGAAGTGTTGGGCGGCAGACGACGGGTGGTAGCCATGCTCAATAAGCCGGCAGGCTACATTACTGCCACGGAGGATAAAAAAGAGCGTACCGTCATGGAGCTTTTGCCTCCGGAATTATTGCGGCAGGATGTAAAACCGGTGGGACGGCTGGACAAGGAAACGGAAGGGTTGCTGCTGTTTACCAATGACGGCGATCTTTTGCACCGGCTCATTAGCCCCAAAAAGGAAGTGCCTAAGGTTTACTATGCCCGCCATGAGGGTACAGCGACGAAGGAAGATGTTGCGGCTTTTGCCGAGGGCTTATCACTGCGGGACGGTACGGTTTGCTTGCCTGCGGTTTTAGAACCTCTGGGAGAAGGGGAGAGTCGCATCACTGTCTGCGAAGGAAAATATCACCAGGTGCGCCGCATGATGGCATCGCGGGGCATGCCGGTGGTATATTTGGAGCGCCAAAAGGAAGGAAAACTGGATTTGGGCGATCTTGAGCGGGGAAAAGTCCGGGAATTGACTGCCGAGGAACTGGTACTTTTGACGATAGACGAAGCCTGAAAAGCGGCGCGGTGCAAGGGTTTTTCGCGGTTTTTAACATGGCATACTGTAATAATACCTAAAAAAGAGATGGGATTTTGCAATAAAATGTCAAAAGGTACTTGCAAAATGCGCAAAACCTATGTATAATAATAGGGCAGTTTTGTGAAATACGCATTTGTGCAATTTTCTAAGGAGGTTCTGAAAAATGTCTAACAGTGTTTTTCAGGGTGTAATTGTTCAACTTAAGGATATTTCTGACCGCATTTTCGGCGTGATCGATACAGAGGGCTCTGTTATCTCCTGTACAGATGCTGCCCTTTTGGGTGAACGCTGGACCGATGCTGCTCTGAAAGTGGCAGCCGCAGGCGAAAGCGTAGTTACCTTTAACCAGAAGAGCTTCAAGGCGATTTTGGGCAATGCCAACTATTTTGAGTATGCCGTTTTCTGCACCGGTGATGACGAACTGGCTAAGGGTTACTGCCAGATGGCGTACATCGCGCTGAACGATGCGAAGACTTTCTATGAAGAAAAGCATGACCGTGGCACCTTTGTTAAGAATATTATTATGGATAATATCCTGCCCGGTGATATTTATATCCGCGCCAAGGAGCTGCATTTTGCAACCGATGCGCCCCGTGCCGTATTCCTGGTGCGTCAGGTTGGGCACAGCGATGTGGCATCAGTGGACGTGCTGTCTGGCATGTTCCAGGATAAGACACAGGACTTTGTTCTGAGCATCAATGAGACAGACATCGCCGTGATCAAGCAGATCACCCCCTCCACCACTGCCGAGGATCTGGAAAAGCTGGGCAAGCAGATGGAGGACACTCTGAAAAATGAGCTGTATGTCAAGACCGTTATCGGCTTTGGCACTGTGGCAGAGCATCTGCGCGGTCTTGCGGATTCTTACAAGGAAGCCCAGACTGCTATCGATGTGGGCAAGGTGTTTGACACCGAAAAGAGCATTATCAACTATGAAAACTTGGGTATCGGCCGTCTGATCTATCAGCTGCCTACCACCCTTTGCGAGATCTTCCTGGGTGAAATCTTCAAGAAGAGTTCCATTGACTCTCTGGACCAGGAGACTCTGTTTACTATTAACAAGTTCTTCGAAAACAATCTGAATGTTTCCGAAACCTCCCGTAAGCTGTTCGTACACCGAAACACCTTGGTCTACCGTCTTGAGAAGATCAAGAAGCTGACCGGTTTGGACCTGCGCCAGTTCGACCATGCCATCGTTTTCAAGGTGGCGCTGATGGTCCGCAAGTACCTGTCTTCCCGGGAGAGCCGCTGAGCTGAGAAGTAAGCCAGGGCCGTGCTTTTAGTACGGCCCTGCTTTTTTGGGCAATGGCATCTATTTTGTGCGTCCGCGACAGAGCGACATTTGTGTTATTTTCTTCTTTGGCTTGACATACAGGTTACAATGTGTTACAATTTGGTTACACTTATTTTGGAGTTTTCATGCTATGATTGAATTTACCGATGTTACCAAGTCCTATTCTGTTGGCACCCACGCGCTGCGGGGTGTGAGCATGCAGATCGAGGACGGGGAATTTGCCTTTCTGGTTGGACCTTCCGGCAGCGGCAAGTCCACCATTATTAAGTTAATTACCGGTGAGCTGAAGCCTACCTCCGGCACGGTCCATGTAAATGGCTATTCGTTGGAGCGGATCCGCAAGCGGGAAATTCCTTACCTGCGCCGCACAGTCGGCGTTGTTTTTCAGGATTTTCGGCTGATCGAAAACAAAACCGTGTACGACAATGTGGCTTTTGCCATGCGGGTCATCGGCGCCAAGGAGAAGGAAATCCGCGAGCGCGTGCCCTATGTGCTGGAGCTGGTTGGACTGGACACCAAGAGCCGCCGCCATCCCGGAGAGCTTTCCGGCGGTGAGCAGCAGCGTTTGGCGATTGCCCGGGCGCTGGTGAACAATCCTTCCACCATCATTGCCGACGAGCCTACCGGCAACTTAGACCCTGCCCGGTCTTTGGAGATCATGAGCCTGCTGCAGGAGATCAACAATCTGGGCACGACTATGCTGGTGGTTACCCACGAGCGGGACTTGGTGGAGCGCTTCTCCAAGCGTGTCATTGCTATTGACAACGGTCTTATTATCCACGACGGAATGGACGGGTATTATCAATATGAAAATCAATAATTTCGGATATTTGCTCAAAGAGGGCATCCGGGGTATTTTTCTGCACGGATTTATGTCCTTTGCTGCTATCTGCGTGACGGTGGCATGCCTTCTGATCGTGGGCACCTTCTCCAGTCTGCTTTACAATGTGAACATCATGGTGGAGGAACTGAACAAGACCAACGAGGTCATTGCTTATATCGATGAAAAGCTTCCCCTTGAGGATGCAAAAAGCGTCGAAACAAAAATTCGTGCGCTGGACAATATTATTTCCGCCAACTTCCGGTCGAATCAGGAAGCTTTGGATATTTTTGCGGCGGATCACGAGGATGCATCCAACCTTAACGGTGTGGACGCAACAGACCTGCGCCACCGCGTGGTGATCATTCTGGAGAACAATGAGCTGCTGGAAGAAACTGTGGAGCAGATCAAAAAGACCAGCGGTGTTGTGAAAGTCCGGGCGGATTACGAGCTGGCTGAGGGCTTTTCTGTGCTGCAGAATGTTCTGCAGGTGGCATCCGTTGCCATTATTGCGGTGCTGCTGCTGGTGAGCCTGCTGATTATTTCCAACACAGTCAAAATCGCCATGCACGAGCGCCGGGATGAGATCTCCATTATGAAAATGGTGGGTGCCACCAACGGCTTCATTCGGCTGCCCTTCGTGGTGGAAGGCTTTACGCTGGGTATGGTGGGCGCAGCAACCGCTTTCGGTCTGATGTGGCTGATGTATAATGCAATGCTGCAGCAGATGAATACGGTGGACGTATTAAATAAGCTGTTTACCTTTGTGCCCTTTGAGCAGTTTTTGTTGCCGATGATCGTTACTTTCTTCGGTGCCGGTTTGTTCGTCGGTGTGGTTGGCAGCTGGACATCAATTCGTAAATTCTTGAATGTGTAAAAGCACATCATTGTTAGGAGTATAGTTAGCATGGACAATAAAAAACTGGCTTCTGTGATTGCCGGCATTCTGGCGGCGGTCATGATTATCAGCCTGATCTTGAGTGCGGTGGGAATTACGGTAAGCGCCGTCAGTTCCAGCGAGATAAAGGATAAGATCAACGGCCTCAAGGATAAGAATGATAAGATGCAGGAGCAGATCGACGAACTGAAATCTCAGCAGAGCGAGAACCTTTCTGAGATCGAGGCGATGGTCAGAGAAAAAAGCCTGATCGAGCAGCAGGTGGGTCTGCTGCATTCCCAGATCCGCAATGTCAACGAGCAGATCGCAGCTTATAGCGTGCTGATTGCTGACAAGCAGGAAGAACTGGATGCTTCTGAAAAGTATCTGAAGGATCTGAACGATAAGCACAAAGAGCGTATCCGCACCATGGAAGAAGAGGGCGAGCTGTCTTACTGGTCTGTTCTGTTTCAGGCAAACAGCTTCTCCGATTTCCTGGACAGAATGGAAATGATCGAGGAGATCGAGGCTTCGGACTCCCGCCGCTTGGCAGAACTGAAGGTAGCTGCCCAGAAGGTTGAAGATTCCAAGAATGCACTGCTGCTGGAAAAGGAAGCACTGCAGCAGACTAAGAATGAGCTGGCTGCTATGCAGGAAGAGCTGGACGGCAAGAGCAAGCAGGCAGATGATCTGCTGAAGCAGCTGCTTGCCAAGGGTGACGAATTTACTGCAGCAATGGAAAGCTACGAAGAAGAGCTTACCAAGCTGGAGCAAGAGATCGCAAAGGCTGAAGTTGATTTGGATGCAGCTTTGAAGCAGGAAGAGGAAGCAAAGAAGAATCAGTATAAGCCCGGTAACGGCTCTTCCTCCAATGCAGGCTACGGCGGTGGTAAGGGCGGCACTACCAAGGTGGATTCTGAGGGTATTTCCTGGGTAGTTCCCTGCGATTACCGCAAGGTGTCCAGTGCTTTCGGTAACCGGATTCACCCTGTCTATGGCTACTGGCATTTCCACAGCGGTGTGGACCTGGATGCGGATTGCCTGAAGCATAAGGACGGCAGCACCGACTCTCCCATTTATGCTACCCGCGGCGGTATCGTTACCATTGCAAAGTACAATTCTTCCGCCGGTTATTATGTCTCCATCGACCATGGCGACGGTTATAAGAGTACATATATGCATATGTGCGAGTTCCCCTATGTATCGGTTGGTGAAGTGGTCACCGCCGGTCAGGTCATCGGCTGTATCGGCACCACCGGCACATCTACCGGCGACCATCTGCACTTTGGCTTGTACTACAATGACAATCTGGTCAACCCTATGGATCATATTGGCTAAAATTAACTCCCACAGCCCATAATGGGCTGTGGGAAAACTGCTATGAGGTGAGCAATTTGAAAAACAAAATTCTACTGATTCTTTCTCATATTTTGGTTGCGCTGATCGCAACGGCTGCCACGCTGTTTATCTTTGTGGGTCAGACACCCCAGAATTACAGCAAGCTGGATCAGCTGGAGGAGCTGATTACGGAGAAATTTATCGGCGAAGCGGATAAAACCGCCATGGAAGATGCTGCAGCCGGTGCTATGGTGGATGCCCTTGGTGACCGGTGGAGCTACTATATCAGCGCTGCGGACTATGGTGCCTACATGGAGCAGATGAAAAATGCCTATGTGGGCATTGGTGTTACGGTGCAAACGCGGCAGGATAACATCGGCCTGGATGTAATTGCGGTAACCGCAGGAGGTCCTGCTGAGGATGCGGAAATTCAGCCCGGTGATATTATCGTTGCCGTAGAGGGTCAGCGGATCGAAGGGCAGGATGTCAATGCCGTCAGCGGTAAGATCAAAGGCAAGGAAGGTACATCTGTGACCTTGACAATCAAGCGTGGCGAGGAAGAGCGGACGGTTACGGTTATGCGCCGCCAGATTCAGGTACAGGTTGCCAAATGGCAGATGCTGGAGGGGAATATCGGCCTTGTGACCATCGAGAATTTTGATGAGCGCTGCGCCAGCGAGAGCATCGCAGCCATTGAAGAGCTGATCAAGCAAGGCGCAACAAAGCTGATTTTTGATGTGCGGAATAATCCCGGCGGCTATAAGGATGAACTGGTTGACCTTTTGGACTACCTGGTGCCCAAGGGACTGATCTTCCGCAGCGAATACTATGACGGAAAGATCGAGGACGACAATTCCGATGCCAAAGAACTGAACATGCCCATGGCGGTAATCGTCAATGAAGATTCTTATTCTGCCGCAGAATTCTTCCCGGCTGCTTTGCGGGATTACGAAAAGGCGATCGTTGTCGGTCAGCAGACCTGCGGCAAGGGCTATTTCCAAAACACCTATCTTTTGAAGGACGGTTCGGCAGTGGGTCTGTCCATCGGCAAATATTATACCCCCAAGGGCGTGAGCCTTGCAGGTGTGGGCGTAACACCGGATGTTACGGTTGAGGTGGACGACGAAACCTACTCCAAAATTTATTACGATATGCTTGAGCCTATGGAGGATCCGCAGATCCTTGCAGCTATTGACGCGCTGAAGGATAAGTAAGGGGTTTTGGCGGAAAAAGTACCGAAAAACCTTGACTGGCTCATAAATATCCGCTATAATACAGGGTGCTATTGAAATAATTAGGAAAAGGAAGGATTTCCATTATGGCAAAGGAATATAAGATTACCAGTCTGCGCCTTGCAGATCTTGAAAAGGAACTGAATTATCTGAAGACTACCCGGGAACGCGAGATCGCTGCCATGATCGCAGAAGCCCGCTCCTACGGCGACCTTTCCGAAAACTCTGAATATGATGCTGCCAAGAACGAGCAGGCTAAGCTCTATGGCCGCATTGCTGAGATCGAGGACATTCTGTCCCACGCTGTTATCATCGAAGACGAGAACGAGGCGACTGGCCGTGTTGGTCTGGGCTGTACCGTTGTGGTTGAAGATCTGAAGACCGGCAAGCAGACCACATATCGTATTACCGGCTCTCAGGAAGCAAACCCCATGGAATTCAAGCTGTCTGACGATTCTCCCTTTGGTCGTGCCGTTGTGGGCAAGTCCGCCGGCGACACTTTCAATGTTGTTGCACCTGCAGGCTCTTACGAGATGAAGGTCGTCAGCGTTTCCAGAGAGGGCTAAGCTATGGCTAAGTTTGAACAACAGGCGGAATTGCCTGTTTCCGAGCAGGCTGCTATCCGCCGGGAAAAGCTGGCGGCATTGCAGGCTGAGGGTCGTGACCCCTTCCAGATCACCAAGTTTGATTTTGATGCAGACAGCGCCACCATCAAGGGCAATTACGAAGCCTATGAGGGCAAGATCGTTAAAGTTGCCGGTCGTTTGATGAGCAAGCGCGGTCAGGGAAAGGTCATGTTCTGCGACCTGCAGGACGCTACCGGCCGTATCCAGCTGTTTGTCAAGATCGACGAGATGGGCGAAGAGGAATATGCCCGCTTTAAGAAGAATGACATTGGCGATATTTTGGGCTGCGAGGGTGAGGTTTTCACCACCAAGACCGGTGAGATCTCTGTGCGCACCTCCAAGATCACCCTGCTGAGCAAGTCCTTGCTGCCCCTGCCCGAAAAGTATCACGGACTGACCGATAAGGAGCTTCGCTTCCGTCAGCGCTATGTGGATCTGATGGTCAATCCCGAGGTCAAGCAGAATTTCGTCATCCGCAGTAAGTTCATCAAGTTCATGCGCCAGTATCTGGATAACATGAACTATATTGAGGTAGAGACTCCCGTTCTGAATACCATCGCCGGCGGCGCTTCTGCCCGCCCGTTCATCACCCACCACAATACGCTGGATATTGATATGTACATGCGTATTGCCACAGAGCTGCCTCTGAAGCGGTTGATCGTGGGCGGAATGGACCGGGTGTACGAGATCGGCAGAATCTTCCGCAACGAGGGTATGGACCCCAAGCACAACCCCGAGTTTACCACCGTGGAGCTGTATCAGGCTTATGCGGATTTCCATGATATGATGGATATTGCCGAGGGAATCATCTCCGGCGCTGCCAAGGAAATTCTGGGTACTTATGAAGTGGAGTGGATGGGCGAGAAGATCGACTTGACTCCCGGCTGGCGCAGAATGACCATGGTGGAAGCCGTTAAGGAATATGTGGGTATCGATTTCGGTGCCATCACCGATGATGCCGAGGCAGTAGCTGCTGCCAATGCCAAGGGTGTTGAGCTGGCTGACGCTGCAGAAAAGACATGGGGCAATGCTCTGTATGCCTGCTTCGACCAGAGAGTGGAAGAGCATCTGATCCAGCCCACCTTTATCACCATGTATCCGGTGGAGGTTTCTCCTCTTACCAAGCGCAGCCCGAAAGATCCCCGGCTTACGGAGCGTTTTGAGCTGTTTGTCTGCCACAGTGAGCTGGCAAACGCTTACTCCGAGCTGAACGATCCCATCGACCAGCGGAGCCGTTTCCAAAAGCAGGTGGAGCAGCGAGAGCGCGGCGACGACGAGACAGAAATGATGGACGAGGATTTCCTCAATGCCATGGAATACGGCATGCCTCCTACGGGCGGCATGGGCATGGGTATCGACCGTTGCGTCATGATGCTCACCGGCACCGATACCATCCGCGAGGTCATCCTGTTCCCCACGATGAAGCCTCTGGACTAAAAGGGACGATATAAGAACTTATAAGAAGATATAAGAACTTTCCAAAATCTTCTTACCACAGTTTTACCAAAAGATAACGGACTATGGAAATTCCATAGTCCGTTTTTGTGTTGCATTTTATTGATAATTGGCTTATAATAAAGATAATAGTAAAAGGAGGTTGCGAATATGGGTAGCATTTATAGTGATTGGGGCCTTAGTCGAAAAAAAGTTGGCGAATGTGATAATGGATACATATATAAGGGTTGGGGTATTGACCGAGAAAGAATCGGCGAGTATAGTAATGGCAGCATTTATAGCGATTGGGGTCTTAGTCGGAACAAAATCGGCGAATATGATGATGGATACATATATAAGGGTTGGGGCATTGACCGAGAAAGAATTGGCGAATACCAAGACGGATATATTTACAAAGGCTGGGGTCTTGGGAAAGAAAGAGTTGGTGAATATGAGGACAATCCTGCTGGAGCCGCCGCATTTTTGCTGTTAAGCTTTGATTCTTCTTCAGGTGGAGGTTCTGGAGATTCCAATGACGGTTGCTTGTCTGCTCTGTTTAGTCTGATTGCTGTAGCAATCATTAAGGTATTACCTTATTTATGGTGGGCAAGTATGACTGCATTAGTACCACTTATAATTATGATAAGTCCAGTTACTTATGTGTTAGCTATAATTTCAATCTTTTGTCATATTGCATTTCATCCTTATTGGATAACCTTGCTTTTGTATAGAATCAAAAAACAAATTTCAACAAAAATGATGTTTGCATATTTGGGCAAGTGGTTCAAAAAAGGGCCGTTTGCATATATGGATATAAAAGCCATTAAGAACAATCTTATAAGCAAATAATTTACCACAATTTTACCAGAGTTTCAAAACAAATTATAAAAAGTTATAAGAATATATAAAAAAACTTTCCATATCGATGCTTTCAATAGGTAAGATATAAAGTGTTATAAGAACTTATAAGACTTTTTCAAACTCATTTTTAACGTCTCCCCACGATGAAACCCCTGGACTAATAACATCTAAAAAGCACCGCTGAGAAGCGGTGCTTTTTGCTTTACAGCCTATAGACAAGCGTGGTATAATACTTTAAAATCCATGAAAGTGAGTATAAAAAATGGGCTACAAAATCGTATGCAGCGATTTAGACGGTACGCTGCTTAACAGCAAATCAGAGGTCAGCGCCGAAAATCTTGCGGCAATCGAAGCTGTGGCAGAAAAGGGGGTGCATTTTGTACCCTCAACGGGGCGCACCTTCGCAGAGCTGCCGCCGGAGATCCGCAATCATCCTGCCATTCGCTATGTCATATATTCCAACGGCGCGGCGGTGTTGGACCGGCAGACCGGTGAGTGTATTCTTGTGTGCATTTCCAATGCGGTTATGGCGCAGATTTTGAACATTTTGAGCCGGTATGATGTCCATATTTCCATTCGTCACAACGGAAAACTCTATGTTGACGGTGCGCTGGACCAAGAAGCTGTGTTCGATCACTACAATGTGTGCGAAGCGCACCGGGTGGTTGTACGGGGCTTTGCTGTACTTAAGGATAATTTTTCTGAGTTTGCTCAGAAAGCGGATAACGTGGAAGTTGTTTCGGTATTCTTCCGCACTTTGGAAGATAAAGCCGCTTGCCGGGAAGCGCTGGAGCGGCTGGGTACTTTGCGTGTGGCAGAGGCGGATAGATTTAATCTTGAGATCATGAATGTCCATGCGGGAAAGGGAAATGCACTGTATAGCCTTGCCGGTTTCCTTGAAATTGACCGGGCGGATACCATCAGCCTTGGTGACAGCGACAACGATGCCAGCATCACACAGGCGGCGGGCTTGGGACTTGCGGTTTCCAATGCCTGCGATTCGCTGAAGGCGGTTGCAGACAGTGTGATCTGTTCCAACGATGAGCATGCGGTTGTGTATGTTTTGGAGCATTATTTGTAAACAAAAAAAGGGGGGCTTTCCATGGAGCCGAGAGCATTGATAAACGCGCTGGGTGTAGCGGAAAAACTGAAAAATGTGACACGGCATTGCGATACCTCCGGCGGTCGCCGGGAAAGCGTTGCCGAGCATAGCTGGCGCGCTGCGCTGATGGCATATTTTATGAAGGACGAGTTTCCCGATGCGGATATGGACAAGGTCATTGCCATGTGCCTGATCCACGATCTTGGGGAAGCCTTTACCGGCGATATTCCCACCTTTTATAAGACCGATGCGGACGAAGAAAAGGAAGAACATCTGCTTTACAGCTGGGTAAGCACCCTTCCGGAGCCTTTTGCCACGCAAATGCGCGGGCTTTATGAAGAAATGGATGCCCGGGAAACTGTGGAAGCGAAAATTTATAAGGCAATTGACGGTCTGGAAGCTGTGCTGCAGCACAATGAATCTGCACTCGACACCTGGATTCCCCATGAATATGAGCTGAATCAGACCTATGCCAGTGACCGGGTGGGATTCTCTCCCTTTTTGACCCAGCTGCGGCAGCTGCTGAGGGAAGATACGATCCGCAAAATCGAGGAAGGTAAGTGATAGAAAGTGTTGGGTAAGATCCTGCTTACGGCGGTCAATGCCGTTTTGCCCATTGTGCTTTTGATTCTTTTTGGCTACTGGCTGCGCAGAAAAGAATTTTTGACAGAGGATTTTCTGCGCGTGGGTAATAAATTCGTGTTCCGCATTTGTCTTTCTGTGCTGCTGTTTATCAATGTGTACAGCATCGATGGTTTTGGCGCTATCAGCTGGGATATTGTGATTTTTACATCGGCAGTGCTGTGCGTGCTGTTTTTGTTGGGCATGGGTGTGGCGGTTGCCACCACGCCGGTGTCGGAGCGCAGAGGTGTTATCGCCCAGTGTGTGTTCCGCAGCAATTTTTCTATCATTGGCTTGCCCTTGGCAGGAGCACTGGGTGGTGATGCAGCCATCAGCGTTGCGGCGGTGGTGTCGGCATTCAGCATTCCGCTGTTTAATATTTTCGCGGTGATCGTGCTTTCCATGTTTGTGGAAGTGCCGGGACAGAAAAAGCGGTCTGCGGGCAGCGTGTTGCTGGGAATCCTCAAGAATCCTCTGATCATCGGCGCAGCGCTGGGCATGGCTTGCCTGGGACTGCGGGAGCTGCAGAGGGCAGCTTTTGGTGATGTGGTGTTTTCTCTTTCGAGGGATTTGAAGTTCGTTTATAAATGTCTTGAAAACCTGAAAGCTATGTCCACGCCCCTTGGACTTATCGTTTTGGGCGGCGAATTTAAATTCTCCGCTGTGAAAGGGCTGTTTAAGGAGATCGCGGTCAGTTCTGTGTGGCGGCTGGTGCTTGCACCTGCCATCGGCTTGGGCGCTGCGGTGCTTTTGAGTCATGCGGGTCTGCTGAAAGCAGGCACAAACGAATATGCGGCAATGATCGCACTGTTTGGCACACCGGTGGCAGTGTCCAGCGCGGTGATGGCGGGGCAGATGGGCAGCGACGAGCAGCTGGCGACCCAGCTTGTGATGTGGACCAGCATCGGCTCGGTGGTGACCATATTCCTGACGGCTTGCATACTTATGGCTACCGGATTGATTGTTGTTTAACTTTCTGCCATTGTGAAACAAAAATAGATAATTAAGGGAATACCATGGAACAAAAAACGGTAAGTATGCGACCTCTGCAATTCGGAGATGGGGCATTTTTATGCTCTATATTTAAAGACAATGCAGAATACTATCAAATCTTTTATGATTCAGAAACAAGAGAATCGGCCTGGACAGAAAGAGTCAGTGGGTTTATAGAGCAAAAGCAAATTTGTCATTATATAATTGAGGCAAATGATGCGCCTATCGGTTGGCTTTCGTATATTGATGCACAGTCGGATGTGCGCGAGATTGGCATTTTGGTGATCAAAAAGGAGTTCTCAGGCTGTGGATATGGTGGGGCAAGCCTTTCCTGGTTAATTGAGAAGAGCAAAAAAGACAGGATAAGCACGCTGCTTTTGAGCGTCAATCAAGACAATGTCCGTGCCATTAAGCTTTATCGTAAATTTGGTTTTGAAATCGTTGCAGAAGAAATCGTACCGGAATGCAACGATGCCATTGACCTTGCACAATATAAAATGAAAAGAACTTTATTATAAGGAATAAATCGAAAATGTAGGGGCGGCAAATTGCCGCCCCTACTTTTATAGAAACCGCTACTTGAAAAAAACATGAAAATTGGTATAATAAGAAAATATAAGCAAAAGTGTTTCTACAGCACGGGAAAGGAGTGAACGGTTGTGGGCTTACGGGCAAAGCTATATCGCCTTTGGTCGGGCAAGCGGAAAAAGGGCTTGTCACCGACTCAGATCATTGCCATTACCTTTGCGGCAATCATCGTAACCGGTGCGCTGCTGTTGATGCTGCCGATTGCTTCCCGCAGCGGGGAAAGCTGCGGTGCACTTCCGGCACTGTTCACTGCCACCTCTGCTACCTGCGTAACGGGTCTTGTGATGTACGATACCTGGACTCAGTGGAGCGGTTTTGGACAGATCGTAATTCTTTGCATGATCGAAATCGGCGGTTTGGGCTTCATGAGCGCGGCTTCGTTGTTTGTCTTCATGCTGCGCAAAAAGGTGGGTCTGAAGCAGAGAATGATCATGGCGCAAGCCCTCAGCGTCAGCGATATGGACAGCATTGTGAAGCTGCAAAAATATGTGCTGTGCGGTAGCCTTGGCATTCAGCTGACGGGTGCGTTGATCCTGTTTTGCAGATTTATTATGGATCATGGATGGCTGCAGGCGGCGAAATGGAGCATTTTCCATTCGGTTTCCGCATTTTGCAATGCCGGCTTTGACATTTTCGGCAATGGCAACAGCATGATCGATTTAAACGGCGACCCGGTGGTGCTGCTGACCCTTGGAGCGCTGGTGGTGCTGGGGGGCTTGGGTTTCTTCGTTTGGGAAGAGATTGTACGGCTGCACAGCTGGAAGAAATTCAGCGTATACACCAAGCTGGTGCTGGCGATGACCTGCGTGCTGCTGCTGGGTGGCAGTGTGACATTCTGCCTGCTGGAGTGGAACAATCCTGCAACTTTGGGCGCTTTGAGCACCGGCGATAAGCTGATCAACGGTGTATTTCAGTCTATCACTGTGCGTACAGCCGGCTTTGCGGCTATTGATCAGGCGGGGCTGACAGAGGCGGGCAAGGCAGTCACGATTCTGCTGATGCTGATTGGCGGTGCTTCCGGTTCTACGGCTGGCGGCATCAAGATCGTAACGCTGGTGGTGCTGCTGCTGTTTTTGTGGTCCCGGCTGCGGGGCAGAAGCACGGTTTGCGTATTTAAGCGGACGATCCCCACAAACCAGGTGACGGATGCCATGACCATTGTGTCTGTGGTGGCAGGTCTTGCCTTGTTTGGTGGCATTTTCATCTGTGCGACATCGCCGGTAGGCTTTACGGACGCACTGTATGAGGCGGTTTCTGCGCTGGCAACGGTGGGTTTGACTGCAAATGTGACACCTCTGCTGAGCGTAAGCGCAAAGCTTCTTATCATTCTTTATATGTATTTCGGTCGTGTTGGTGTGCTGACCCTTAGTCTTGGTTTCCTTATGGGCAACATGGCAGAGGAGCGCTACAAATATGCCAATACGAATCTTCTGATCGGTTAGGAGGAAAGTGAATGAAATCCTATATTGTGGTTGGTTTGGGTCGGTTTGGCTCTGAGGTTGCCCGGCAGCTGTATGCATTGGGCTGTGAGGTGCTGGCGATGGACACCGACAGTGAATTGGTGCAGGAGGTTTCCAATAGCGTGACCCATGCTGTGGTGGGCGACGGACGGGATAAAAGTGTGTTAAAGGCTTTGGGTGTCCGGGATTTTGACTGCGCGATCATTGCCATCGGTGACGATTTGGCTGCATCGGTGCTGGCGACCATGAACTTAAAGGAACTGGGTATTGGACACATTGTGTGCAAAGCCCATGACGATACCCACCGCCGGGTGCTTCAGAAGCTGGGAGCAGACCGGGTGGTGATCCCGGAGCAGGAAAATGCTGCCCGGCTGGCTAGAAGTCTGTCTTCTCCCAACGTGCTGGATTATATTGAGCTTTCCGATGAGTATGGCATTGTGGAAGTGCCTGCCCCCGAAAGCTGGCAGAATAAGACACTCAAGGACTTAAATGTCCGGGCAAAGCTGGGTGTGAATATCATTGCCATTCGCAGGGAAGGAAAAATCAATGTATCTCCCAGTGCGGATTTTATGTTCCAGGGTGGAGATATTATTGTTGTGCTGGGTGACACCGCAGCGCTGAAAGCGGTGCAGAAGCTATGACGGAACTGAGAATCACAGCCCGGAAAAATCCTCTGCTGCAGCAGGTGCGGCGTCTTCTGAATTCCCGGAAGGAACGGGAAGCTGCCGGACTCTTTGTGGCGGATGGCACGAAGCTTTTAAAAGAAGCTGTGCGCTACTGGGCTGGCTTGGATACGGTGATTCTGTCCGACGGTGTGGAAGCGGATGTTCCGGAGCATGTAAAGCTGGTGCGGGTTCCTGAGGATGTGATGGCATCCATTTCTCCTATGCAGACCCCTCAGGGTGCACTGTTTCTTTGCCGGTTGCCGGAAAAGACAGCATTTACCCCGAAGCCCGGAATGCTTTTGCTGGACGGAATCCAGGACCCCGGCAATCTGGGCACGATCCTGCGCACAGCCGATGCGCTTAATGTGCCGGTGGCGCTGCTGGAAGGCTGCGCAGACCCCTACAGCCACAAGGTGGTGCGCGCGTCTATGGGTGCGGTGTTCCGGGTCCAAACGGTGCAAACCACATGGGAGAAAGCCCAAGCTGCCTGCAAGGAAGTGGGCATTCCCATTGGCGTGACAGCCCTTTCTGAAAGAGCCAAGGATCTGCGCAATGCAGACCTTGCCGGCATGGCAGTTGTGATCGGCAGCGAGGGGCAGGGGGTGCGGCAGGAAATTTTGGATGCTGCCGACGCGGAGTTGATCATCCCCATGAATCCCCATTGCGAATCCTTAAATGCTGCGGTGGCGGCAACCATCGTCATGTGGCAGATGGGAAACAGATAGAAAGAAGGTGAACTGAAAATGCTGATACATTGGCTGTGGCTTGCCACCCGTCCCAATATGTCGGACCGGGAAAAGTTTGGTCTTTTGCAGCATTTTCAGGATGCGGAGGATATTTATTTTGCTGAGGATTATGCGATTTTACCGGAAGCGGTGCGCGACTCTTTGCAGGATAAAGACCTTAAGGAGGCAGAGGGCATTTTAGCTGCCTGTGCCGAAAAGAATATCCGGATCTGCACCATTCAGGATGCAGCGTACCCTGCCAAGCTGAAAAACATCATCGATCCGCCGCTGGTGCTTTACTACAAAGGCAATCTCCCGGAATTTGACGCGCAACCTACCATCGCATTGGTGGGCACCCGTAAGTCTTCTGCTTATGGGTATAATGTAGCAAGACGGATGGGCTATCAGATGGCGCAAAGCGGTGCAGTTTTGCTTTCCGGCTTAGCAGACGGCATTGATGGTGCAGGCGCGATTGGCGGCTTGACCGCCGGCGGCACGGTGGTGGGTGTTTTGGGCTGCGGCGCGGATGTGGTGTATCCTGCCAAGCATAAGGCGCTGTATGCCGATGTGCAGCAGCGGGGTTGCTTGATCTCAGAGTTTCCTCCCGGCACACCGCCCTACAAATGGAATTTCCCTAAACGCAACCGTGTCTTAAGCGGTCTGAGCAACGGTGTTCTGGTGGTGGAAGCGCCGGAAAGAAGCGGCGCGCTGATCACTGCCCGCAGCGCTGCGGAGCAGGGAAGAGATGTGTTTGCCGTTCCCGGCAATATCGATATGCCCACATTTATGGGCAGCAATGCCCTTTTGCGGGAGGGTGCAACCATGGTCACCTGCGGCTGGGATGTGGTTTCGGAGTACGCAGCTTTGTATCCCGGCAAGGTGCAGCAAGGGCTCGCGCAGCCGGAAAAAGAGCTGCCCCAAGTGGCCGAGAAACCTCTTTATCCGGAAAAACACAGAGATTCCGACAGGAAAAAAGAGGAAAAACCCATTGACAACGGCGCGGCGCAGCCGTATAGTGACATACGTGGCGATCTTCCGGAGAATGCGCAGAAGATTCTCGATGTACTCCAAAAGGGACAGTGCCACGCAGACGATTTGGCAGCCCGGTGCGGACTGACTGCCTCCCAAGTGTCCGGCATGGTGACGATTTTGCAGATCAAAGGCATCGTCATGAAGAAACCGGGCAATATATTGACCTTAAAGTAATTTGTAATTTAGGAATGGAGCATACAAATGGCAAAACCATCCAATCTTGTAATCGTAGAGTCGCCTTCCAAGGCTAAGACCATTGGAAAATACCTTGGACCGGAGTATACCGTTAAGGCCAGCATGGGTCACCTGCGGGATCTGCCCAAGAGTACCATGGGCGTAGATTTGGAACACGACTTTACCCCCAAATACCTGCCCGTCAGCGGCAAGGAAGACCTGATTAAGGAACTGAAAAAGGCAGCCGCCGCTGCCGATACCGTGTTCCTGGCAACTGACCCGGACCGGGAGGGCGAAGCCATCTCATGGCATCTAAAGGAATTGCTGGACCTGCCGGACAGCAAGGCAAAGCGGGTCACCTTCAACGAGATCACCCAGCGGGTGGTCACGCAGTCCATCAAGACCCCCAGAGATATTGACTATTCTTTGGTGGATGCCCAGCAGGCCCGCCGGATTTTGGACCGGATCGTGGGCTATCAGCTTAGTCCTCTTCTGTGGAAGAAAGTCAGACGGGGCCTCAGTGCCGGTCGCGTGCAGAGTGTTGCCACCCGTCTGGTGGTGGATCGGGAAAATGAGATCCGTGCCTTTATTCCCAGGGAATACTGGTCGCTGGATGTAAAGCTTAACCGCATCGGCAAGCCCGGCTCCTTTGTTGCCCGCTACTATGGCGACACCAAGAAGCGGGAGCTGGAAAACGAGGCACAGGTGGAATCTGTCATTGCCGACATTACCGGCAAAACCTTTACCGTTACCGATGTGAAGAAGGCAGAAAAAAAGCGCTCTGCAGCGCCTCCCTTTACCACCTCCACGCTGCAGCAGGAAGCCTCCCGCAAGCTAAATATGACGCCCAAGCGCACCATGGCAGTTGCTCAGCAGCTGTATGAAGGTGTGGATGTTGCCGGCGAGGGCACTACAGGTCTGATCACCTATATGCGTACGGACAGCCTCCGCCTTTCGGATGAGGCAATGGCAGCGGCAGCGGACTTCATCAAGAGCCGCTACGGCAAGCAGTATTACTATGGAAAATTCCATGTTTTCAAGACCAAGTCCGGTGCGCAGGATGCTCACGAAGCCATCCGCCCCACCCATGTGGAGCTAGACCCCGAGCGCATTCAGAGCAGCCTGACCAGAGAGCAGTACCGGCTTTATAAGCTGATCTGGAGCCGCTTTTTGGCATCCCAGATGGCGAATGCTGTGTATGACACTGTGGCGATCGACACCGAGTGTGCCGGTCATACCTTCCGCAGCAGCCATCAGAGCATGAAATTCCCCGGCTTTGTGGCGGTCTATGAAGAAGGTCGCGATGACGAAGCCGAAGCAGTGGAATCTCCGCTGCCGGATCTGCAGGAGGGCGATACCGCCAGCATCGCGGATATTAAGAAAGAGCAGCACTTTACTCAGCCTCCCGCCCGGTATACCGAGGCAACGCTGGTTAAGGCTATGGAAGAAAAGGGCGTGGGAAGACCCTCTACCTATGCATCCATCGTTTCCACCATTCAGGATCGGGAATATGTGGTCAAGGCAGACAAGCGCCTCGCACCCACACCTCTGGGTGAGGTAGTAAATAGCCTCATGATGGACCGGTTTGTGGACATCATCGATGTGGAATTCACTGCCAATATGGAGAATCAGCTGGACGACGTGGAAGCCGGCAAGCGCAAGTGGAAAGAAGTCTTAGGCGACTTCTATCAGAGCTTCCATCAGCAGATGCTGGACGCAGAAACAGCCCTTGAGGGCACACGGCTGAAAGTTCCGGAGGAGGAAAGCGACGAAGTTTGCGACCTTTGCGGTCGGAAAATGGTTGTAAAAGTCGGCAGATTCGGCAAATTCCTTGCCTGCCCCGGCTGGCCCGAATGTAAGTCCACCAAGCCCATCGTGGAGCGCATGCCCGGACGTTGCCCCAAGTGCGGCACGGGTCTACTCAAGCGTAAAAGTAAGCGCGGTTTTGCCTACTATGGCTGCGAGAAGGGCGCGGAGTGCGGCTTTATGAGCTGGGATGTGCCCACAGAGCTGGATTGCCCCGAGTGCGGAAACACCCTGTTCAAAAAAGCCGGTCGCGGTCGGCAAAAGGCGTTCTGCATCAATGAAAATTGCTCCCAGTTCCTGCCCGAGGATAAGCGGGGCTACTACAAAAAGAAGACAGAAGAGGGCGAAAAGCCTAAGAAAACCGCCAAAAAGACAACAAAAAAGGCAGGTAAGGCAAAATGACAACAGTAAAAGTCATTGGTGCCGGTCTTGCCGGCTCAGAGGCTGCATGGCAGCTGGCGCAGCGGGGCGTGCAGGTAGAGCTGATCGAAATGAAGCCCCACAAAATGAGCCCCGCCCATCACAGCGCGGACTTTGCGGAGCTGGTTTGCTCCAATTCTCTGCGGGGTGACCGGCTGGAAAACGCGGTGGGTTTACTCAAAGAAGAGCTGCGCCGCTGCGGAAGCCTTATTATGCAGTGCGCGGAAGCCACCCGGGTGGAGGCAGGCGGATGCCTGGCTGTTGACCGGGAGGGTTTTGCAAAAGCCGTTACGGAAAAGCTGAAAAACCATCCCAATATCAAAATCACCGCCGAAGAAGTTACCGAAGTGCCGGAAGGTCCGGTGATTATCGCCACAGGTCCTTTGACTTCGGATGCCCTAAGCAAAGCCATCGGCGAATACTTCGGCACGGAGTATCTCCACTTTTTCGATGCCGCCGCACCTTTGGTCACGGCGGAAAGTGTCGATATGGACCTTGCCTGGTGGCAGAGCCGCTATGACCGGGGAACGCCGGATTATGTAAACTGCGCCATGGATAAGGAGCAGTACGAGGCATTCATCAAGGAACTGATTGCAGCAGAAGAAGCACCGGTCCATGGCTTTGAAGATAAGAATGTTTTCGAAGGCTGCATGCCGGTGGAGGTCATGGCACGCCGCGGCTTTGAGACTCTGCGTTACGGTCCGCTGAAGCCCGTTGGTCTTAGTGACCCCAAAACCGGAAAAGAGCCCTATGCGGTCGTCCAGCTGCGGCAGGACAATGCGGCAAAGAGCATCTACAATCTGGTGGGCTTCCAGACGCACCTGAAATTCGGCGAGCAAAAGCGGGTGTTTTCCATGATTCCGGCGCTGAAGAATGCGGAATTCGTCCGCTATGGCGTCATGCATCAAAATACCTTCCTGCAAAGCCCCAAGCTGCTGGATAAATTTTATGCCGACCGCCGCAACCCCTTGGTTGCCTTTGCCGGGCAGATGACCGGAGTGGAAGGCTATGTGGAGTCCGCGGCTTCCGGCTTCCTTGCAGCTGTTGCCATGGCTGCCAAGGTGCAGGGCAAGGAGATTCCCGAATTCCCCAAAACCACCGCCATCGGTGCGTTGGGCATGTACATCAGCGATCCTTCGGTGGAAAATTTCCAGCCGATGAACATCAATTTCAGCATTATTCAGCCGCTGGAGCAGCGGATTCGGAAAAAAGCAGAGAAAAACCTTGCCATCGCCAACCGGTCGCTGGAAGTGATCGACCAAATGGTGGCAAATGGGCTGTAAAGAAAGAGGTGCAGCTATGAAAATCATTCTCGATGCAATGGGCGGCGATAACGCGCCCCAGGCACCGGTTTTGGGTGCTGTGGAAGCAGCAAAAATGTTTGGAACCCAGATCACTTTGGTTGGTCGCGGCGAAGAAATTCTCGATGTTCTGCGCAAAAACGGCATCGATGACCTGCCTAAGGGCTTGGAAATCGCCAATGCCGACGATGTGATCGATATGCATGATGATCCCACCCGGGCGATCCAGCGCAAGAAGGATTCGTCTATGGTGGTTGGTTTGCGGATGCTCTCCGAGGGACAGGGCGATGCCTTTGTTTCCGCCGGCTCTACCGGCGCGCTGCTGACCGGTGCGACCTTGATCGTCAAGCGGGTCAAGGGTATCCGCCGGGCGGCAATGGGTCCTGCTATGCCCAACAAGGCAGGGGGCAAAACTGTGATTTTGGACTGCGGCGCCAATGCCGAGTGCACACCGGAATTTTTGCTGCAGTTTGGTCTGATGGGCGCTTTGTATGCGAAGAAGACCTTTGGTATCAAAAATCCCAAGGTGGGTCTGCTGAACAACGGCACGGAAGAGACCAAGGGAACGCCCCTGCAGAAAGAGGCATATGCCCTTTTGACCGCGGCTGCGGAGCAGGGACTTATCAATTTTGTTGGCAATGTGGAAGCCCGGGATGTACCTTTGGGCGCGGTGGATGTGGTGGTTTGCGACGGCTTTGCCGGTAACGTGCTCTTAAAATCTATCGAGGGCACCGCCATGTTTATGGGCAGCCTCATGAAGCATAAGATCTTTAAGCGCAGCCTGCTCAGCAAGATCGGCTACCTCTTGTGCAAGAAGGGTGTGGACGAGGTGATGGGCATGCTGGACTACCGTACCATCGGTGGCACGGAATTCCTCGGCATCAAAAAGCCGGTGATCAAAGCCCACGGCTCTTCCGACAGCCTTGCGTTCCGCAATGCCATCCGTCAGGCGGAAACTACAGCCGGCAATGATATTTCTGCGGAACTGGAGCAGGGACTTGCTCAGTTTGCCGAAAAGGAGACGCAGGTATGATCAAGGAACTGGAAACTGCCATCGGCTACCGGTTTCATAACATAAGCCTTTTGCAAAATGCCCTTGCCCATTCGTCCTATGCCAATGAGCGTTGGCACAACGGTCTGATGAGCAACGAGCGCCTGGAATTTTTGGGCGACAGCGTGCTGGGCATGCTGGTGGCGGAGTATCTTTACCGCACATTCCCCGACCGTCCCGAGGGTGAGCTGACCCGTATGCGGGCAGATATGGTTTGTGAAAGAACGCTGGCGAAGGTAGCAAACCGCATCGGCTTGGGCGAGCATCTGCTTTTGGGCAAAGGAGAAGAGCAGGGCGGCGGCAGAAACCGGGATTCGATTTTGGCAGATGCGCTGGAATCCGTTATCGCTGCCTGCTATTTGGACGGCGGCATGGCTGCGGCATTGGCATTTGTGGAGAAATTTATTCTGGTGAATGTGCCGGTTGCGAAATTCCACAATACCGACTATAAAACTGCCCTGCAGGAGCGGGTGCAGCAGAAGAAAAATCAGACGCTCGTATACTCTCTTGTAGGAGAAAGCGGTCCGGATCATGACAAGCAGTTTGTTGTGGAGCTGGCGCTGAACGGCGAGAGCGTGGGAAAGGGAATTGGCAGTAGCAAAAAGCGGGCAGAGCAGGATGCCGCCCGGGATGCTATGGAGAAGCTTTTCCCTGATGCGTAAATAAAACAGCACCCATATGGGTGCTGTTTTTTCATATTCTTTTCAAAATGGGGCAAAATCACATTGGAGGGATTTGCATGACAGAACGGGAATATGGAAAACTGGTAAAAAGCATGGAGCCTAGGTCGCCCATTTGGCGGGATTGCCTGAATGCTTTTTGGATCGGCGGGCTGATCTGCGTGCTGGGGCAGCTTGCCATGAATGGTTTTGCAGCGCTGGGACTTGAGAAGCAGGACGCAAGTACTGCTGCATCCATGAGTCTGGTGGCGCTGTCTGCCTTGCTGACCGGTCTTAGCTTGTACGACGATATCGCCAAATACGCAGGCGCAGGCACGCTGGTGCCCATTACCGGCTTTGCCAATGCCATCGCCGCCCCCGCGGTGGAATTCAAGACTGAGGGTATGATTCTCGGCACCGCCGCCAAAATGTTTACAATAGCGGGACCGGTGATTGTGTATGGTGTAAGTGCAAGCGTCGTGTATGGCTTGACTTATTGGATAACCACATTATTTTAACGGGCGATCTGCGTTCGCCTAAAAAAACGGACACCGTGAGGTGTCCGTTTTTCATGATTCAAAATATAGTCTTGCAATCTCACGGGCGCGGGTGGCTGCCAATTCAAAGAACTGCTCCAGCGATAGATTTACATATGGCAGGTCTTCCGGGGCAGTGGAATGGGAACGAATTTTGATCTCAAAATTGAGGATATCTTGCTTTGGCGTGCTTTTCAGTCTGCCGATAGCTTGATCCCAATCAACCGTGCCGTCAAAGGGCAGAAAATGCAGATCGTCATTTCCTGAGGGGATACCGTTCGGGTCGCGAAGACCGAAATTGTCATTTAAATGAGTCATAATGAGCCGATGACCAAAGGCTTCCAAGAAATCTGTTTTGTGGGGGTAGCAGTGGTCGTGACCGGAATCCCAGCAGAAACCGGCATTGGGGTAGCGCTCCATCAGCGCCTGCAGATATTCTTCGCCCTCTAAGTTTTCAAAGGCAATGGTTACACCCTTCTTCTGCGCATAGTCCATCATGCGGTCAAAAACCCGGAAATCCAGCGGCGTATCGGGGAAGGTGTAGATCCGTCCTTGCCAGCCATGGACGACCAAAATGGGGATTTCGTGCTCCGCGCAGGCATCAATGCTGCGAAAAATGTTCTCCTGCGCGATGGCAGACTCCTGCGAATCCGGCTGCCACAGGAATGCAATGTTCTTATGGGGCGCGTGGAGGGATTGAATGATCATATTGTGCGCACGGGCGCAAGCTGCCAGTGCGTGCATATCCAAATCCGCAGACCAAAGAGGGGAGATGGCGGAAAATCCCACTTGTTTTAGCATGGGAATGACCTGCATAAGGTCATACTGTGGCTGCAGAGAAAAACCAAGCTCAGGCAGCATATTCTACCTCCTTAAGATCACAGGGCGGAGAAACTGCTATCCGTTTCATCGATGACCCCGGCCAATTCCTTTGTGCTGCAAATGTTAAAGGCATATTTTTTGCCTCGCTTGCTGCTGTCGCAGAGGTAATAGCTTTTGGCAGCATTTTGCATCATAGCTTTTTTTACGGTGGCTTCCCGTTCGGAGGAGTCGGTGATCATGCCGTTTTCTGTGTAGCCTCTGCTGGAGAAGAAAAACATATCGGCGTTGATGCCTTTGATAAATTTTTCTGCCTCACTGCCTACATAGGCGATGGATTGCATCAGCAGCAGACCGCCGGTACAGTAGTTTTTTATGTTGCATTCCCCAAGTCGAATGGAGGTCTTGGGGCTGTTGGTGACCACGATCAGATCGTGAAACTTTTCTAAATGGGGAATCAGATAGGAAACCGTTGAAGATGCATCGAGAAAAATCACATCTCCGTCATGGATCAGCTTCGCCGCCTTTTCGGCGATGGCCTTCTTGGCGGCATTGTTCTGATCCTCACGGAAAAGCAGGGGGATCTCCGCATCGGACATTTTTCGCAGCACTACGCCGCCGTGGGTGCGGTGAACCAAGCCTTGATCGCTCAAAATATTCAGATCCCGGCGGATCGTGGGCTGGCTGACATAGAGCATCTGCGCCAATTTTGTGACGCGGATGCTTTTGTGTTTTTTCAGGATCTCCATGATCTGCTCATGCCGCTCCAGATCGTACATATTCCACTCCTCACTTTCGTTTCCTTTTCTTTTTGATTGAATATGATTGCAAAGGGCGATTATTTCTCATAATAACCGCCGGTAATTGCGTTTTGTTTTCGTTTGGTTTATCATAACATAAACATTTGCAAAAAGAAAGGGGTCAACCCAAATGAAATGCGCGAATTTACACGGAATCAACGATCTGCGCTGCGAGGATATCCCGAAGCCTCAGTGCCGGGATGATGAGGTGCTGGTGGCGGTAAAAAGCTGCGGCATTTGCGGCAGCGATATTCCCCGGGTGTATAGTAAAGGTACGTATCATTTTCCAACTGTCATCGGACATGAATTTGCAGGTCAGGTCGTATTTGACCCCCAGAATGTGCTGACCGGCAGAAAAGTGGCGGTTTTTCCGTTACTGCCTTGCTTTTCTTGCAAAAACTGCGAAAAAGAGCAGTATGCTACCTGCGAAAACTACGATTATTACGGCTCACGCCGCAATGGCGGTATGAGTGAATATCTTGCGGTCAAGCGGTGGAATATTCTTCCCGTTGCGGAGAGCGTCAGCTATGATGAGGCTGCCATGTGCGAGCCGGCGGCGGTAGCGCGGCATGCGGCAAGCAAGCTGGAAATTCAGGAGGGCGACGATCTGCTGGTTTCCGGTGCAGGCCCGATCGGCCTTCTGGTGGGCCAGTGGGCAAAGCTTTCGGGAGCAGCACAGGTGTACTATTTTGATGTGGATGCGCGGAAAATCGAATTTGCAAAAGAAATGGGCTTTGCGGAATATGACGGGCAGACTTCTGTTAGTCGTGTTCTGGAAGGCACAGGTCATCCCGCAGCCCTCGGCAGATGCTTAGAAGCAATTGCGCCGGCAGGCAAAATGGTTTTAATGGGAAATCCCGCCGGTGATATGCCTTTGTCACAGAATACCTACTGGCATATCCTGCGGAAGGAGCTGACGGTTTACGGCACATGGAACTCTTCCTTTAATTCCCGGCAGAATGACTGGCAGGAGAGCCTGAACGCCATGGCAGAAGGGAGAATCAATGTAAAACCGCTGATTACCCATAAATTCCCCTTGAAGAAGGTAAACGACGCCTTCGAAATGATGAAAAACCGCAGGGAATTTTTCAATAAAGTAATGCTCACGATGGAGGAAAACGATGCATAAAATCAAAAAAATCGCGCCCTCTGTGATGTGCGCCCCGCTGTTTGCGCTGGAAGATTGCCTGCGCCAGCTGGAGGAGAATCATGTGGAGCTGATCCACATCGATATTATGGACGGCAGCTTTGTGCAGAATTATACTTTGGGAACGGATTTTGTAAAGCAGCTGAAAGCCAAAACAAGTCTGCCGCTGGATATTCATTTGATGATCGAGGAGCCTGAAAAGAAGCTGGATTGGTTTGCTTTCGGTGAGGGGGATTATGTGTCTGTCCATTATGAAGCCAGCCGCCACTTGAATAAAGCCATCGGTATGATCAAGGCCCGGGGCGCGAAAGCTATGGTAGCCATCAATCCCGGTACGCCGATTTATGCGTTGGAAAGCGTGCTGGAGGATGTCGATGGCGTGCTGATTATGACGGTAAATCCTGGATTTGCCGGACAAAAGCTGGTGGATTCCACCCTGAATAAGATCCGCAGATTGCGGCAGTACTTACTGGAAAACGGACACCCTGATATGGAGATCGAGGTAGACGGCAATGTGAGCTTTGAAAACGCAAAGCGCATGAGCGAGGCGGGTGCCGATATATTTGTGGCGGGCTCTTCCAGCGTGTATGCAAAGGAAGACTCTCTCAGAGCGAATATCCAAAAGCTCAGAAACGCAATCGCATAAGAAAAGGCTCGCCTTATGGCAAGCCTTTTTATCATCTGAGGACCACGCGGACGGCTTCGTGGATCTTTTCCAGAAGCTTGGGATCTGCCTTTTCTTCTTCCCATTCGGGGAGAAAACGGACATCTTCGGGAATCTTGCCGGTTAAGACGCAGTACCATGTAAGAGCCGCTGCGTATCGTCCGTAAATGTAAGTCAGATGATAGCCGTCACGGTTGAGAGACTTGCCGCCGTTTGCGTAGTCGAATTCCGGAATGTGCCGGCGCATATACTGGATCACATCGCCGACGGGAATCACGCCGCAACCATAGTTGGCGGCAATTTCCGCGACGGTGTCGTGAACCCTGCGGTACATTTCGTTTTGGTCCTTGTTGTAATGGATAAAGTCCGGGTGGGGATCGTCCTGCTCGTATGCCCAGGTTTCATGGAAAAGGACGGTGCTGTCCGGGCAGGCTTCTGTAACAGCATCGTAAAGGGCTTTCAGGAAAGGCTCATAGCTTTCCGGCTGACCGCTTAAGCCACTGACTTGCTGTAAGGTGACAACATCCCACTTTTCCTGCAGCGCGTCCTGAATGGAGCATTTTGCCGAAAATGCGCCGTTGACCCATGCTTCGTAAGCTTGCTCACCGGAAAGCAGATTGTTATAATGCCGCTGTAAAGAGCAGCCGCCGATGTACAGATTGACGGCGTGGATTTTGTCACCGTAGCTTTGAGCGATCTGGTGCAGCCAGCTGTGGGCGTCCATGGAAAAGCTGTTGCCGATGCTCAGTAGTTTCATGGTTTCAAACTCCTTTTAGCCATAGCATTTTTTGCAAGGGGTAAAGCCCCTGTCTTTTGCTTCGTCTATCGTAACATGGCTGGGATCTTTCATATTGCTGCATTTTGGGTTGGAATGATATTTCTTTCCGCTTTTGGGTATCCAAACCATACCTTCTTGATCGTCAGAAGGATCTTCCGTAGGTGTGGGTGCAGGCTTTGGTGCTTCTGTAGGTGCCTCTGTAGGAGTAACAGTTGGTGCTTGCGTAACCGCCTCTGTGGGTGCTTCGGTAGGAGCAGCTGTCGTAGGCGGAGTAGTGGGAGCCTGTGTAGGTGCTTCAGTTGGCACTTCTGTAGGAGCTTCTGTCGGCGCTTCTGTCGGTAACTCAGTAGGCACTTCAGTAGGAGTTTCCGTCGGTAACTCAGTGGGCGCTTGCGTAATTGCTTCAGTAGGTGCCTGTGTTGGCGGAAGGGTTACAGGTTCAGCAGGAATGGTTTCGGGGGGTTGGGTGAATAGTTCTTCCGTTGCTTCGGTAGGTGTTTCAGAAGTACTGATATGTACTTGCGTTTCAGGGCAGGAAGGGATTTCCTGTATGCCGGACGGTTTGCAGGCGCTCATGCTAAACAAAAGAGCTGCAGAAAGTAAAAATATGTAGAATTTTTTCATTCTCTATCTCCTTTCTACACGGTTCGTGTATTTGATGTGATTATATGAAAAGTGGATATAAATGTCAACCGCAAGCAGGGCATACAGTGCCGTTTAAATGCGTACTTTTGAATTGACGATTGGTGTTTGGATGGGTTGCAACAAGCTGCGTTTTATGATACAATAAAACAAATAAAAAGGGGGTCAAAAGATGAAAATCCTATCCTTTGGCGAGATTTTGTTCGATGTATATGGCGACAGTGCCAATCTCGGCGGTGCGCCGCTGAATTTTGGTGCCCATGCAGCCAGAGCCGGTGCGCAATCTTCTATGCTCTCTGCTGTGGGCAACGACGATTTCGGTCGCAGCGCTTTGACACAGGTGGCGGGCTATGGCATCGACATTCGGCATACCGCTGTTTTGGATGACAAAATGACGGGAAAATGCCTTGTTACCCTGAATGAGAAGGGCGTGCCCTCTTACAATCTGCTGGAAGGTGTTGCCTACGACTATATTCCTGCCCCGGACCTTGATGGAGAGGAATTCGATGTGTTTTATTTCGGCACGCTGGCGCTGCGCAGTGACTATAACCGTAAGACGGTGGAGAAAATGCTGACATCCGGTGCTTTCAAGGATGTGTTTGTGGATATCAACATCCGCCCGCCTTTTTACTGCGATGAAAGTATTTTGCTGGCCCTGCGGCATGCAACGCTGCTGAAAATCAGCGATGAGGAGCTGAATGTTGTTGCCAGTGCTGTGCTGGGAGAAGGGGAGTACGCAGCGGATGCAGTAATCGCTGCCATTAAGGAGAGATTCCCCAATGTAAAGCTTTTGATCCTGACCTGCGGCGCAGAGGGGTCGGTTGCCTATGATTTCAAAACCGGCGATGTCTGCCGCTGTGATGCGGTAAAAACAAAGGTGGTATCCACCGTTGGTGCCGGCGACAGCTTCTGCGCAACCTTCATCGTAAACTACCTGCAAGGCGTAGATACTATGACTGCCCTGCAAAAAGCCTCCAAGGTCAGCGCGTGGGTCGTGTCTCAAGAGGGTGCGATTCCCGACGGCATGCCCCAAATGTGACACTTTTTTCGTATTTTTACGTTTTTACTATTGCGAAAAGTACGGTAACCCCTTATAATATATTTCGGTAGACTTTGTGCGGAACGCACGAACACTTAAAAATGGAGGAATACATATATGCCTATGCAAATGGGTTTCCGTTGGTACGGCGAGGGTAACGACAAGATCAGCCTCTCTGACATCAAGCAGATCCCCGGCGTAACCAGCATCGTTTGGGCACTGCACCACAAGATGCCCGGTGAAATCTGGGAAGAGCATGAGATCGCTGAGGTGAAGGCACAGTGTGATAAGTACGGCTTTAACATTGATGTGGTTGAGTCTGTCAATGTTCACGACGATATTAAAATCGGTCTTCCCACCCGGGATCAGTACATTGAAAACTACAAGATCACCATGCGTAACCTTGCTAAGTACGGCGTTAAGGTCATCTGCTACAACTTTATGCCTATTTTCGACTGGACCCGCTCCAATCTCTTCCACGAAGTTGGTGACGGCTCTACGGCTCTTTTCTACGAAAAGGGCATGATCCAGGACGACTACAATGCTATGGCAAAGTACATTCTCGATTTTACCGAGAAGTACAATATGTCCTTCCCTGGCTGGGAGCCCGAGCGTATGGCAAAGCTGGACGAGCTTTTCAAGGCATATGCCGATGTGGATCACGAAAAGCTGTGGGCAAACCTCAAGTACTTCCTGGAAGCATTGATGCCTACCTGCGAGGAGACCGGCATCAAGATGGCGATCCATATGGACGATCCCCCATGGGATACCTACGGTCTGCCGAGACTGCTCATTAACGAGGAGAACATCGACCGCTTCCTGAAGATGGTGGATAATCCTTACAACTGCCTGACCCTTTGCTCCGGCAGCTTGAACGCTGACCCCCGCAATAATGTTGCCGACATCGTGCGCAAGCATTGCGACCGCATTGCTTTTGCCCATATCCGTAATGTCAAGCACTTTGAAAACGGTGACTTCTCCGAAGCATCCCATCGTGATTGCGACGGCGACACCGGCATTCTGGATATTCTGAAGGCATATCACGATTGCGGCTTTGAGGGCTACATCCGCCCCGACCATGGCCGTCATCTGTGGAACGAGGGTCCCGGCAATGTCCGTCCCGGTTATGGTTTGTATGACCGCGCTTTGGGTATCATGTATATGCTGGGCGTATGGGATATGCTTGACAAACTGAGTGGTAAATAATTTTAGGAGGTAACAATTATGCTGAATCTTCCCTTGAATATTGATTTTTGCGGTAAGGTCGTCGTCGTCACCGGCGCCGGCGGTCTGATTTGCGGTGCTATGGCCCGCGCATTTGCTCAGAGCGGCGCAAAGGTTGCGGCTCTGGACCTGAACGAAGAAGCTGTTAAGAAGCTGGCTGACGAACTGAAGGCTGAGGGCTTCATCTGCGAAGGCTACAAGGCCAACGTTCTGGAGCCTGCTGCTTTGGAAGAGGTTCACCAGGCTGTTTTGAAGGATCTGGGTCCCTGCGATATTCTTGTTAACGGTGCCGGCGGCAACAACCCCCGCGCTACCACCGACAATGAGTATCAGCACGAGGCTAAGGAGGGCGGCAAGTCCTTCTTCGATCTGGATGCCGGCGGCGTGGACTTCGTCTTCAAGCTGAACTTCCAGGGCACTCTGCTGCCCACCCAGGCATTTGCCAAGGATATGGTGGAAAAGAAGCACGGCTGCATTCTGAACATCTCTTCCATGAATGCTTACACCCCCCTCACCAAGATCCCCGCTTACTCCGCTGCTAAGGCTGGTATCTCCAACTTTACCCAGTGGCTGGCTACCCACTTTGCCGGCACCGGCATTCGCTGCAATGCCATCGCTCCCGGCTTCCTGGTGTCTGCTCAGAACAAGGCTCTGCTGTTCAATGAGGACGGCACGCCCACCGCTCGCTCCGCCAAGATTCTGAACGGCACTCCCACCGGTCGCTTCGTCGATGCTGACGAGCTGCTGGGTGCAACGCTGTTCCTGTGCGACGATCGCTCTGCCAGCGCCATTACCGGTGTTGTGCTGCCCGTCGATGCAGGCTTCGCCTCATACTCCGGCGTGTAATTGCAAATCAAAAGCCCACGGCTCAGCCGTGGGCTTTTCTTATTCGGTTGCTTGTTTGGTGCTGCGTCTGCTGCGGCGACGGCGGCGGGGCTGATCTTCAGGATCGGCTTTTTCCACACGGCGGGCATAGGCGGCGGCAGCCTCGGAGGTGGCTTCGTAAGTCAGCCGGCTGACACGCACCGTGCCATCGGGCTGACCGGACAGCCGCACCCGGATCAGAAATTTGCCATGCTCCGGACAGGTGGCAAGATCCATGTACCGGTGACCCGGCTGGGAAAACCAGCGGGAACCCAGCATTTTCCGCCCGCAGATGGGGCATTCGTTTTCTTCGCCAGCCATGGCGGAAAGGGCAGCGCGCTTGTCAGCGTAGTCATAGAAAACCTTCCGGGCAATGCAGCCGGGAAGCTCTGCGCCATGGAAGCCGTTTTCGTGACTTTTCAGCGCCTGGCTGTATTCGTCGATACCCCGTGCAAGCTCCAGCTTTGCGCAGATCAATGCTGTGTGATACGCGTCACCCAGCGCGTCGTGGGCAGGGCGGGTCGCTTCAATGCCGAAGATCTCCATGGCGGTTTTCAGCGCCTTTTGGGCATTGGAGCCGTCGGTTTGGGCATTGAAGATCATCTGGGCATTGTACCAGCGGTCAGTCCAGCCGGTTTCCAAGCCAAACAGCTGCAGATTCTCCCGCAAAATGGCAATGTCGTCAAAACCCCAGGTAAGGAAAATAATGTCCTCACCGCACCAAGCCTTGAATTGCTCCATTGCCTCGGGGAAGGGGATACCCTCATCCCGCAAACGGGATTCCTTGATACCGGTAAGCTTGCTGACACGGCGGTTTAGATGGCGATAATATTTGGGCTTGATCAGAACCTGGAATTCGTCAGTTACTTCCTGGCTTTGTGTGACCCGCACAGCACCGATCTGAATGATCTCGCCGCGAATCTGCACCGGCAGCACCTTTTTTGCAGAGGGAGAGCCGGGCCAGGGCTGATTCCATTCCATATCCAAAACAATGTAATTCATTTAGAATAACCTCTGTTTATAATCGTATTTATTATCATATCATAAGGATAGGCAACTGTAAACACCGAGATTTCGATTTTTGCTTCGGAACTTGACAAAGCGCCGGTGTTGATGGTAAAATAATTTGGAAATAAGCTGCGTTGAACGGAAAGAGTAACGCAAATCAAACCTTTCAGAGAGCCGGTGTCATCGGGTGTAAGCACGGGTAGGTTTGGTGCGTGAAAGTGCGTCCGGGAGCGGCAAACTGCATAGAAAGCGATAAATGAGAGTGGAACCGCGGATTCTGCCGCCTCTTGTACCAAAGGGTATAAGGGGTGTTTTTTGTTGCTGTGAACCGCCAAATATGTCATTTCGAGCAAGCGTAGCGCGTCGAGAAATCTACGCACCTTAATCGGTGCCAAGATTCCTCGACTCCCGTTGGTCGCTCGGGATGACAATCAGGGCATATTATTTGTAAAATGAACGAATGGAGGAATTTCGTTATGTATCTTTATAACTCTGCAACTCACAAAAAGGAACTGTTTACTCCCAACAATCCGGATTTGGTGAAGATGTACACCTGTGGCCCTACGGTGTATCACTATGCCCATATCGGCAACCTGCGCACATATATCATGGAAGATGTGCTGGAAAAGGCGCTGCGCTATGAAGGCTACAATGTCAAGCGCGTCATGAATATCACCGATGTGGGTCACCTGGCATCCGATGCCGACACCGGCGAGGATAAGATGCTCAAGGGCGCAAAGCGGGAGAATAAGTCTGTCATGGACATCGCAAAATTCTATACCGACGCTTTCTTTGCCGACTGTGAGAAGCTGAACATCAAGCGCCCCGATGTCATCGAGCCTGCTACCAACTGTATTGATGAGTATATTCACATGGTGCAGACCCTTCTTGACAAGGGCAGCGCCTACCTTGCCGGCGGCAATGTGTATTTCGATACATCCACGCTGGATAAGTACTATGTTTTCAACGACCACGATGAAGAAGATCTTGCCACCGGTGTCCGCGAGGGTGTGGAAGAGGATACCAACAAGAAGAACAAGAATGATTTCGTGCTGTGGTTTACGAAGTCTAAGTTTGAAGACCAGGCGCTGAAATGGGATTCTCCCTGGGGTGTTGGCTATCCTGGTTGGCATATCGAGTGCTCCTGCATTTCCATGAAGCACTTGGGCGAGGATCTTGACATCCATGCCGGTGGCATCGACAATGCCTTCCCCCACCACACCAATGAGATTGCCCAGAGTGAAAGCTATCTGGGTCACAAGTGGTGCAACTACTGGTTCCATGTCCACCACCTCAATACCGATAACGGCAAAATGTCCAAGTCCAAGGGCGAGTTTTTGACGGTTTCTTTGCTGGAAGAAAAGGGCTATGATCCCATGGCATACCGCCTCTTCTGCCTGCAGAGCCACTATCGCCGGAATCTGGTGTTCAGCTGGGAGAATCTTGACAATGCGGTGGTTGCTTACAACAAGCTGATCGCCAAGATCGCAACCTTTAAAGCAGGCGGTGACATTGACGAGGCTGCCCTTGCCCAGCTGAAAGAGAAGTTTGTAAATGCCTTGAAGGGCGACCTGAATACCTCTTTGGCGGTTACGGCTGTTTACGATGTGCTGAAAGCCAAGTGCAGCGATGCCACCAAGCTGGCAGCTCTGGCAGATTTCGACAAGGTTCTTTCTTTGAATCTCATTGCCGCTGCCCAAAAGCTGGCAGCCAAGCAAGCTGAGGAAGAGGCCGCCAATGCCGACCCCGAGATCGACGCTTTGGTTGCTGCCCGTACGGAAGCCAAGAAAGCAAAGAACTGGGCAGAGGCAGACCGGATTCGTGACGAACTTAAGCTTAAGGGCATCGAGATTATCGACACTCCCCAGGGCGCTAAGTGGAGAAAAGTATGAAGCTGATGATCCTTGACGGAAACTCCGTCATCAATCGTGCCTTTTTCGGTGTTCGGCCCCTTACCACCCGGGAGGGGCTTTACACCCATGCCATTTACGGCTTTTTGAACATCTTGGAGCGCATGGAAAAGGAAGAGCAGCCCGATGCGGTGTGCGTTTCCTTTGACCTTCACGGACCGACCTTCCGCCACCTTCGCTACGAGGGCTATAAGGCAAACCGCCACGGCATGCCGGAAGAACTGGCTATGCAGATGCCGGTAATGAAGGAAGTCCTGCGGGCAATGAACATTCCCATTTACGAGTGCCAGGGCTGGGAAGCCGACGATGTCATCGGCACAGTGGGCAAAATTTGTTCCAATAACGGCTGGGAATGTGTGGTTGTCACCGGCGACCGGGACAGCCTGCAGCTGATTGACGAAAATGTCCATGTGAAGCTGGTGATCTCCAAGCCCGGACAGACCACAGCCACTTTGTATACGGAAGAGAAATTCCGGGAGGAATACGGCTTTGCGCCTAAGAAAATGATCGATCTGAAGGCGCTGATGGGCGATTCCTCCGATAATATCCCCGGCGTTGCCGGTGTTGGACCGAAAACGGCTACGGATCTGCTGCTGAAATTTGGCTCTTTGGACGGAGTCTATGAAAACCTTGATGATCCGTCCATCAAGCCCAAGCTCCGGGAAAAGCTGGAAAACGGTAAGGAAAGCGCTTATCTTTCCTATGAGCTTGCTACCATTGTGGCGGAAGCTCCCATTGATTTTGAGCCGAAGGATGCCATCGTGCAGCCTTATAACCGTCCGGAACTTTATGCACTTTTCCAAAGATTGGAGTTTGTGCGGCTCATCGACAAATACGGTCTGCGGGGAGCAGAAGCAGAAATGCCGAAGCCGGAGAAGAAATTTGTCAGCCTGCCCAGAGTGGATACCCTGCCGGAAAACGGAACACCCTGCGCAGTATATGTTGCTCCCGACGGAAGCTTGGGTATTGCATGGGAAAAAGGTGTAACGGCGCTGACTCCTATGGAAGCCCAAATGGGCGCGCAGTTTCAGGCAGAAACTTGCCACGATGCCAAGTCCACCATGCACGCGCTGCGTGAGCTGGGCATTGCCTGCGGAGAATTTGCTTTTGATACTGCTCTGGCAGCCTATGATTTGAATCCGTCCCAGTCTGACTACCCCGTTTCCAAGCTGGCGACCAATTTCCTCGGCGTTACCGTTGAGGATGCCGATGCAGCTGCCTGCGCTGAGGCGGTGTGGTTTTTAAGACCCGTTCTGGAGGCACAGCTGAAAGAAAACGGCATGGAAAAGCTGTATTATGACATTGAGCTGCCCCTTTGCGGTGTGCTGTACCGCATGGAGCGTGAGGGCATTGCCATCGACGAAGTGCAGCTACAGCAGTTTGGAGAAATGCTCACAAAGCGGATCGCGGATTGCGAAAAGCTGATCTTCAGCTATTCGGAAGCGCCTTTTAATATCAATTCCACCCGCCAGTTAGGCGAGCTGCTCTTTGAAAAATTGGGTCTTCCTCCGGTGAAGAAGACCAAGACCGGCTATTCCACCAATGCAGATGTGCTGGAAAAGCTGAAATCCAAGCACCCAATTATTCCTGCTATCATGGATTACCGGATGCTGACGAAACTGAAATCCACCTATGCAGAGGGCTTGACCCATGCCATTTGCCCCGACGGGCGCATTCGCACCACCTTCCAGAATCTGGTGACGGCAACGGGCAGACTTTCTTCTACCGAGCCGAACCTGCAGAATATCCCTGTGCGTACCGATTTGGGCGCGGAGATCCGCAAAATGTTCGTGCCGAAAGCGGGCTGCGTGCTGGTGGACGCGGACTACAGCCAGATCGAGCTGCGGGTGCTTGCCCACATTGCTGACGATACGGTTATGCAGGAGGCTTTCCGCAGCGGTATGGATATTCATACTGTCACCGCATCCCAGGTCTTCGGTGTGGCACCGGAACATGTAACACCTTTGCAGCGGCGCAATGCCAAGGCGGTCAATTTTGGTATCGTCTACGGTATTTCCGAATTCTCTCTTGCAGAGGATATCGGTGTTTCCCGCTACGAAGCCAAAGATTATATCGAAAGCTACCTTGCTCACTATGCAGGCGTCGGCAAGTATATGAAGCAGGTGGTCATCGATGCCCGGGATACGGGCTTTACCCAGACTATGTACGGACGCAAGCGCTATATTCCGGAGCTGAAGTCCAGTAATTTCAATATCCGCAGCGGCGCGGAGCGCATTGCGCTGAACACACCCATTCAAGGTACGGCAGCTGACCTTATCAAGCTTGCTATGATCAAGGTGGACAAGGCGCTGCGGGAAAGCTATCCCGAGGCAAAGCTGCTGCTGCAAGTCCACGATGAACTGATCGTAGAGTGCCCGGAAGCGATGGCAGAGGATGTTGCAAGGCTCATCAGCCGGGAGATGGAGCAGGTGGCGGCGCTGAATGTGCCGTTAACGGCAGAAGCAAAGATCGGAAAGAGCTGGTTTGACGCAAAATGAGAATCGAGAAAATGACAGCCGATCATGTTTTTCAAATCGCGGAGCTGGAAAAGCTGTGTTTCAGCGCTCCGTGGAGTGAAAAAAGCATTGCATCGGAGCTTACGAACCCCTTGTCTTATTGGCTGGTGGCGCTGGATGGCGAAAAGATTGCCGGTTATATCGGCTCTCAGTCCGTCATGGGAGAGTCGGATATGATGAATGTGGCAGTCAGCCCCGATTACCGCCGGCAAGGTATCGGTGAAGCTTTGGTAAAAGCCTTGTGCGATCGCCTGAAAGAGCAGGGGAATACCTGCCTTACCTTGGAGGTGCGGGTTTCCAATGCGCCTGCCATTGCCCTTTATGAAAAACTTGGGTTTGTGGAGGTCGGATGCCGTCCGAATTACTACCATAATCCCAAAGAGGATGCCTTGATTCTGCGAAAGGAGTTGGGCGCGTGAACATTCTTGCAATTGAATCTTCCTGCGATGAGACCGCTGTTGCCATTGTAAAAGACGGACGGGAAGTGCTTTGCGACTGCATTGCATCTCAAGTGGCGCTCCACCGGGAGTATGGCGGTGTCGTGCCGGAAATCGCATCGAGAAAGCACATCGAGGCAATTTACGCCCTTGCAGATCAGGCTTTGGCAGAAACCGGTCTTCGCCGCAGCGATATTGACGCGGTGGCGGTGACCTATGCGCCGGGTCTGATCGGCGCAGTGCTGGTAGGTGTGAATTTTGCCAAGGCTGCCGCCCTGGCGCTGGGCAAGCCCTTGATTCCGGTGCACCACATTCGTGGTCACATCGCGGCAAACTACCTTGCATATCCGGATTTAAAACCGCCGTTTTTGTGTCTGGTGGTGTCCGGCGGACACACCATGATCATCGAGGTGACAGATTACACCGAAATGCGCATTTTGGGCACCACTCTTGACGATGCTGCCGGTGAATCCTTTGACAAGGTGGGTCGCGTGCTGGGCATGCCCTATCCCGGCGGCGCAGCGCTGGACAAAATGGCACAGCAGGGCGACGATCAAAAATACGATCTGCCCAGAAGCCGTCCCGGTGCAAACCCCTATGATATGAGTTTTTCCGGACTTAAGACCGCGGCGCTGAATCTCATTCACCATGCTGAGCAGGTGGGAGAGGAGTTGGATATCCCCAGCCTTTGCGCCAGCTTTACCGCTGCGGTTTCCGATACGCTTGTTCCCAGAGTGGTGCAGGCGCTGAAAGAAACGGGGCTTAAAAAGGTGGCAGTAGCCGGCGGCGTGGCGGCAAATTCCCGTATCCGGGCGGATATTCTGGTTGCTGCCAAGACGCTGGGAGCGGATGTTTATATGCCGCCGCTGAAGCTTTGTGGCGACAATGCGGCAATGATCGGCGCGCAAGGCTATTACGAATTTTTGGCGGGCAACAGGGCGGATATGAGTCTGAATGCCTATGCTACAAAGTCCATTTTGGGCGAGAGTTTATAACAAATGCAGGAGATTTTGTAATCTCCTGCATTTTTATTTTGAAAAAAGTTGTATGCATACAAATAATGTATAACCATATTATGCTTACCCATTTTTATCCGGTTTTTCATGCGGAAAAGTTCTGAAAATTCTCAGATTGACGGTATTCGCCCAATTTCGACAAAGCAAATAAAAAGTCCGGCCTGTGGAAAAAGCTGTGGAAAGTGTGCATAACTTTTTGTATACAGCGCATTATTTGGCGTTATGGAAACCGTATTCAGTAAACCTATTCATTAAAAATCCAACTTTTTGTCGAAAAAAAGAATCTGCTGCGACGGAAAGCGGAGGAATTCCTGCGTATTGCTAAAATGTGGGTTGACAAGAAAATAATGCTGTGCTACAATGTGGTCGAATTTGAAAAAAGAAAGGAGGAAGTTCATATGTTGATCAATTGTAATGGTAAGAAGTTTTATATCAGCGGAAGACTTGCTCCTTTGGTGTCTGCACGGTAGGATCGTACCGGTGCGGGTGTTTTACGCAGGCTTTCGCCTGCGTTTTTTTGTTTTTTGAGGTATTGCAATGAAAGAAATGTTAAAGTATTTGTTGCCCTATAAAAAAGGGCTTGTGCTGGCAACGGTGATGGTCACGGTGTCCACAGTTTGTGACCTGCTGCTGCCGACGATTATGAGTGAGATTTTAAATAACGGTGTGTATTCTCAGGACCTTGGCTACATTGTGAAAAGCTGCGCCGTCATGCTTGTGGTTGCTTTGCTGGGACTTGCCACAGTTATTTACGGATCTAAAATTTCCAACGAGGTGGTTGCAGGTTTCTGCGCAGATGTCCGGGGCAGCGTGTTTCGCAAGGTCAATCAGATGACCTTTGAGGAGTTCGGCAAATTGGGCACAGCAGCCCTTGTGACCCGGGCGACCCACGATGTGGGCACAGTTTCCTGGATTGCGTCCGAGCTTTGCGGCACACTGATCACCATTCCGGTGCTGTTTTTCGGCGGTGTGGTGCTCTCCCTTCGGAAGGATGTGACGCTGGCGCTTACCATGCTGGCATTTGTGCCGGTGATCCTTGTGCTGGTCGTGGTGCTTGGTAAGCGGATATTGCCGCTGTGGGAAAAGTCCGACGATTACATCGACCGGCAGAATGGCATTATGCGGGAGCGTCTGCGGGGAATCCGGGTCATTCGTGCCTTTGGCGCGGAGGGAAAGGAGCATGGTCGCGTTGCCGATGCCACAAGGCTGATGGCGGAGTATATTATCCGGGGCAATGTGGCGATGGGTTTGATCACCCCGGTGGCGACGCTGCTACTCAATCTGGCGGCGGTGCTGATCGTGTACATAAGCGGCTATCGTATGCAGACCGGCTCGAATTTGACCGGCGGCGATGTGTTTGCCATCGTGCAGTATATTTCGCTGGTGTCCAGCGGTGTGATCATGGGTGCGTTTACCATCATCATGCTGCCCAGAGCCCGGGTGGCAGCCGACCGGATCGGTCAGGTGCTGAAGGCGGAGGGTATGGCAGACCCCATTGCCCGGCAGGATCTGACTTTTACGGGGGATGTGGTTTTTGATAATGTATCTTTTTGTTATGAAGGCGCGGCAGAGCCTGCGCTGAAAAATATCGACCTGCACATTAAGCCCGGGCAGAAGGTCGCCATTATCGGCGGCACCGGTGCAGGTAAAAGCACTGTGGTCAGTATGCTTTTGGGCTTCCGTATGCCTACTTCGGGGCAGGTGCGGCTGGATGGGATTCCCACAGAAAGCTTAAGCCGCCATACTATGCGCCGCAATATAAGCTGCGTGCTGCAAAATGCCACCATCTATTCCGGCACGATCCGGGAAAATGTGGCAATGGGCAGACAAGGTGCAACCGACGAGGAGATCATGGAGGCGCTGGAAACAGCCCAGGCAGGGGATTTTGTCCGCAGCTTTGCCCAGGGGCTTGACCATGAGATCAAGCAGTCCGGCAAAAATCTTTCCGGCGGACAGAAGCAGCGCCTCAGCATTGCCCGTGCGGTGCTGAAAAACGCGCCCATCTATATTTTTGACGACAGCTTTTCTGCCCTTGATTTTCTGACAGAGGCGCGCTTGCGCGCTGCTTTGGCGCAGAAAATTGCGGGAAAGACCCAAATCATCATTACCCAGCGGGTCACCTCTGCCATGCATTGCGACTGCGTGCTTGTGATGGACAAGGGAATGCTGGTGGACGCAGGCACCCACGCTGAGCTTTTGGAGCGCTGCGGGGTATATCGGGAGATCTTTGCTTCCCAGACGGGAGGTGCGGTATGATGAAAAAAGACAATACGATATGGCGTCTTGTGAAAGAGGCAAAGCCCATCGCCCACTGGCTGGCGCTGGGCGCGCTACTGCAGATTTTGGCGGTGCTTTGCGCAGTGGCAGCACCGGAAATTCTGGGCGAACTTGTGCAAACACTATATGATTACTGGAAAGGCGGCTGCGAAGGCAGCGTGCAAAATTTACTGGTGCCGGGGCTTTTAATGCTGGCGGGTGTCTATATTCTGCACAGCGGCATGGACTATTTGAATATGCTGCTGATGAACAATGTGGTCAGCCGGCATTATAGCTGCGGTATGCGCATCAAAATCTCCGACAAGATCCGCAGGCTACCCGTAAAATATGTGGATCAGACCCCGGTTGGCGACATTCTGAACCGCATGACCGACGATGTTTCGGAGGTGGGCGGCTATATCCATCAGATCTTTGATGTGATGGTCAAGGGCGTTTTCCAAATCGCAATGATCACCGTTGCCATGTTCATGGAAAACTGGATACTTGCCATTTTCGTGGTGCTGATGACACCCTTGTCCGTTTGGCTTTCTTCCAAGCTGGCAGCCGTCAGCGAAAAGCATTATGACGAGATGTTCAAGCAGTCCGGAAGGCTCACCGGTATTGTGGAGGAGTCCTTTTCCAACTACCCTACCACCAAGGCTTACAATTTGGAAGAGTACACGGCTCAAAAGCATGAAGCGGTGAACGAGCAGGTAAAAAAAGCCACGGCAAAGGCAAATTTCATGGGGTCAGTGGTGTATCCGCTGATCAAATTCTCCAATGCCTTTGCCTATATCCTGATCAATCTGATCGGCGGTTGGCTCATCGTGCGGCAGGGTGTCAGCGTGGGCGTTGTGGTAACGATTGTGCTTTATGCCCGCCAGTTTGCTTCGCCATTGGAGCAGATCGCCATGGGTATTGCGAATCTGCAGCATGTTAAATCCTCTGCCCGCCGTCTTTTTCACATATTTGATATGGAGGAAGAGCCGGTTTCCAATGGACAGGTGGACAGCGTGCAGGGTAAGGTGGAGTTTGAAAATGTCCGCTTTGCTTACAAAGAAGAGGAGCCGCTGATTGAAGATTTGAACCTTACGGTACAGCCGGGACAGAAGGTTGCGATCGTAGGTCCCACCGGCGCAGGAAAGACTACAATCGTCAATCTTTTGATGCGGTTTTACGATGTGCAGGGCGGCACAGTGCGCTTAGACGGAGAGGATATTCAAACTCTTTCCCGGGACGCGGTGCGCGGCGCTTTTGGCATGGTGCTGCAGGATACATGGCTGTTTCGCGGTACGATTGCGGAAAATGTGGCATACGGAAAACCGGGGGCTACCCGGGAAGAGGTGGAGGAAGCCTGCCGGAAGACCTATTGCGACCACTTTATCCGCACCATGCCCGACGGCTACGATACCATTATCGGTGAAGACACCACCAATCTGTCCGGTGGTCAGAAGCAGCTTTTGACCATTGCCCGGGCGCTGCTTTCGGGAAAGCCGCTGCTGATTTTGGACGAGGCGACCTCTAATGTGGACACCCGCACGGAAATCCTTATCCAAAAGGCTATGGACGAACTGATGAAGGGAAAAACCTGCTTCGTTATTGCCCACAGGCTGAGTACCATTGTAGATTCGGATAACATTCTGGTGCTGAATCACGGGCATATCGTGGAGCAGGGAACACACAAGAGCCTGTTGGAGAAAAAGGGCTTTTACTACGAGCTGTATACCAGCCAGTATGCGGTTTGATAAGGTGCGGTTTGGTCGGGATGACAACATTTTTAGAGATTTGGAACTGCCCGACAAACGGAAACGTTAAAGGAGAGTAAAGTTATGCTACACATTGCCCGGTCTTTGGGACAGCTGGATTTTTCCCGGCTGATGGCGGTTTACGAAGAAGGCAATCGGGAAAACGGCGAGGACTTATATCCCAATTTGCCGGAAGGTCAGAGAATTTTGCAGGCAGAGCAGGATTTTTATCAATATTTGCGCCACGATTTTTTTGAAACCGAGGGTGCATACTATGCCATTTGGCGGGAAAAGGGCTGCTATTTCAGCGCCCTGCGCATAGAGCCGTATAAGGACGGTGTTTTGCTGGAGGCGCTGGAGACCCACCCCCAGTATCGCCGGCAGGGCTTTGCCGAAATGCTGCTGCGGGCGGTGCTGCCTATGGAGAAGAAAGTGTATTCCCATGTGGGAAAGCGGAACAGCGCATCCTTACGGGTTCATGAAAAATGCGGTTTTCACAGAATTTCCGAGCAGGCGGTGTATATCGACGGTTCTGTAAATGAAAAATGCTGCACTCTGTGCTTTGAAAATGAAGGATGATATGCTATAATTGCGATAGCACATCATTTGGAGAAGGTTTATGGCGAAGAATTTGAATATGACAGCCGGGCATCCCGGCAAGCTTTTGTTTTTCTTTGCGCTGCCGCTGATGTTTGGCAATGTGTTTCAGCAGCTGTATACGGTGGTGGATACTGCCATCGTAGGTCGGGGTGTCGGTATGGATGCGCTGGCGGCTTTGGGCAGCGTGGACTGGCTCAACTGGATGTTCCTTGGCATCGCCCAGGGCTTTACCCAGGGCTTTTCTGTCCGCATGGCGCAAAAGTTCGGCGAAGGCGATTTGGACGGACTGCGGCAGACAATCGGTGTTTCTGCAAGGCTGAGCATTCTCATCGCGGCTGCAGCACTTATCGTTGCACAGCTGGGTCTGCCGCTGTTTTTGGTGCTGCTGCAGGTGCCGGAGGACCTGGAGGCCATGGCGCTTTTGTATTCGCGCATTATTTTGGCGGGAATTCCGGCAATGGTGTTTTATAATTTCTGCGCATCTACCCTTCGGGCGGTGGGTGACAGCAAAACACCGCTGTATGCTATGATCGCTGCAGCAATTACAAATATTGTACTTGACTGTGTTGCGGTGTTTGTACTGAATTGGGGCATAGCCGGTGCGGCAGCGGCAACGGTGTTTTCTCAGTGCCTTTCCGGTGTGGTCTGCGCGGTGAAGATCGCGAAATCACCCCAGCTGCGTTTTACAAAGAACGATATGCGCCGGGATACGGCTCTGCAGAAAACACTGATGGGATTGGGCACGCCGGTGGCGCTGCAAAACACTATCATTTCCGTCGGCGGCATGGCGATCCAGTCGGTGGTCAACGGGTTTGAAAAGAGCTTCATCGCAGGCTTTACGGCAACCAACAAGCTTTACGGTGTGCTGGAGATCGCTGCGATTTCCTATGGCTATGCCGTCACTACCTACACGGGGCAAAACTACGGCGCGCAGCTGTGGGATCGGATTCGCAGGGGAACGCGCTGGGCAGTTATTATCAGCGTTGCAACCTCCTTGGTGATCGCCGGTATCATGGTGGTTTTCGGCAGACCGATCACGGGGCTGTTTCTCTCTTCTGAGTCACCGGAGCTGGAGATCGCTGCCGGAAATACGGCATATCTATACCTTTGCTTTATGAGCGGTGCGCTGCCGATGCTGTATCTTCTGTATGTTTACCGCTCTGCGCTGCAGGGCATGGGAAATACCCTGATCCCGTTGCTGAGCGGCATTACGGAATTCGTCATCCGGGTTGGAGGTGCGGTCATCATTGGCATTACCTTGTGGCAAAACGGTATTTTTATTGCAGAGGTAGGCTCCTGGGTGGGCGCAGCGATCCTGCTGTGCGCGGCATATTATTATCATGCCGGCAAAATGGGGAAAACAGCATAAAAAAGAGCGTGTCACAGGACACGCTCTTTCTTTATAAAGATCGATCTTAACAGCCGGTAAAGCCAGTAAGAGCCGAAAACAAACGCAATATCCAGCACCGTTACGATGAGGATGTATAAGCCTTGGGTCACACCGTAGCCAAGGGTTCCTTGCAGGCTGAGTCGCAGGGTTTCCAGCGGCGGGATGTTGCAGGAATAGAAATTGTTGAAATTTGTCTGGAGCAGCTGCGCCATGGTGGCGGAGACCACACAAAAACAGACGGTAAAGAGAATGATCGCTTTGGTCTCTTTCGGTTGCGGTGTGTGCAGATCCAGCGCAACAATCAAAATCAAGCCAAAAATGACAAGATTATGGAAAACAACCGTGTGGAAGCTAAAGTAATTGCCAAAGAAATTCGTGACATCTCCCGCGCCGTAAATAAGGCAGGGATATATCAGCGTTAAAAACGTGGTTGCCATGCAAATAGAGGAAGTGATGGCAGTTACGGCAGTTTTGTGCTTTCCTTTGTAAAATGCCATCAGCGGCATCATAAAAATGAACAGGGAGCAGAAATGAAAGGGCAGGTGGTAAAGATCGTATCCTTCAAGGAGGGATACTGCTTGCTTTCCGATCTCCAGCGCAAACAGAAGACCGGCAACGATTTGGAAGGGAATCATGCGGATCTTGATGTCCTTCTTGCCGATGGTGATGCGCAGAATTACGGCAATGATGATCATTATCGCCACAGCTGGCGGCAGGGTCTTAACATGCTCAGCGGACCAAAGCTCCATGGCATATACCTCTTTCGCATAATTTGACAAAATCATTATAACAAACGTTCTTTTTGGTATCAATCGGATGATTCCTAAGATTTTTTTAAGAAAAGGGATGTTTTCGTTCTGCCGCAGATCGTATTTGACAGCAAAATATATCATATGATATAATATTAAAAACAACTCATTTTGGGAGGGTTTATGGAGCAGTACTATAAAATTGCCGGGCTGGTTGTTCAAATGGACACCTTCGGCAGAACACTGGAACAGGCAAAGCCGTATCTTTGCGAAAAGGCGGAGCCGCAGATTGTGATCTCTTCCAATTGGGAGAGCTTACAGAAAAGGCAGCCCCATTTAAGCAAGGACGATAGTGAATATATTTCTACTTGCACTTGGTTTTACGGCAGTTTGTTAAAGTATTCTGGCTTTCTGCTTCACTCCTCTGCAGTCGTGGTGGACGGAAAGGCGTACCTGTTCTCTGCTGCCAGCGGCACGGGAAAATCCACCCATACTCAGCTGTGGCTGAAGCAGTTTGGCGACCGCGCATATATGCTTAATGATGACAAGCCGGCACTTCGTCTGGAAGACGGTCAGTGGTATGCTTACGGAACGCCCTGGAGCGGCAAGTATGACTACAGCACAAATGCCCGGGTTCCGCTTGCCGGTATTTGCTTTTTAAAGCGGGGTGAGAAGAATGTGATTCGCCCCTTCGGCGGCAGCAAGGCGGTGTTTGCGTTTTTGGAGCAAACCGTACGCCCCAGAGTGGTAGAGGCGCGGGTGGAAATTATGTCGCTTCTGACTAAGCTTATGGAGACAGTGCCCATTTGGCAGCTGGAATGCAACATGGATCCGGAAGCAGCACTGGTTTCCTATCGCGCCATGTCAGGCAAGGATGCGTAAAAGGAGTTTTGTTATGAATAAAGCAGTAAATGCCTTCGATTACACCGGTGAAGTTTTGCAGGCACTGCCAAAGGGAATTTTGCTGACCACAGCCTGCGACGGTAAGGTCAACACCATGACCATTGGCTGGGCACATATCGGCATCGAATGGGGAAAACCGATTTTTATTGCATATGTGCGGGAAAGCCGGTATACCAAGGAAATGCTGGAAAAGAACGGGGAGTTTACGGTAAATATCCCACTTTCCGGCTGCGACAGTAAGATTTTAGGTTTCTGTGGAAGCAAGTCCGGAAGAAACCTTGATAAAATTGCGGAGCTGGGACTTACTTTGGTGGAGTCAGACAATGTCAGCGTTCCCGGAATCAAGGAGCTGCCGCTGACCTTGGAGTGCAAGGTGATCTACAAGCAGGAGCAGGATCTTTCTGCGATCCCACCTCAAATCATCGACAGATTCTATCCGGACGATGAATCCGGAAAAAAAGACGGTCACACAGCTTACTATGGTCAGATTGTCGGAGCATACATAGTTGAATAAAGATACAAGCCGCAAAGCAATTTGCTTTGCGGCATCTTTTCTTGCAGATATTTCTTGTAATTGCGGCTAAATGCGTTATAATAATTATAAATGCAAAGCCTGATTGCGTGGAAGGGTGGATTTTTATGAAGCAAAGATGGATAAGCCTTGCTCTGGCATTGACAATGCTGTTTTCTGTGCTGCCAATGGGATTGGTAACAGCCGGGGCGGCAGGAAGCCGGATAACCGTAAATAACTATACGGACCTAAAGACACTTCTTAGCAAAAATGAAGGCGAAACCATAGTTTTAGGTAAGGATATGACGGTCGACAATACCGCATCCAATAAGCTGACAGTCACCAAAAATATTACCCTGGACTTAAACGGTCACACCCTTACTTACAATTTTACCGATAACAATGTGGTGCCTGTGGATGTGCAATCCGGCGGCACGCTGACAATCCGCGACAGTTCCGTCCGTGGCACAGGTGCAATCCGGGGTATAATTCAGGCCGCGGATAAGCAAGCTCACTTGATTCGCGCTTACGGCGGTAACCTGGTGGTCGAAGGCGGAAGGTTCGTCGTGGAAAACCCCAATGCTGTGGCGGGTGTCTGGAAATGTCATGTGGTGATGACCATGCAGAATTCCTCCACAACCATTCGCGGGGGCAGTTTCCAGGCATATAGTGGCGGCAGTACGGTGCGCACGGCTGGTGTGGCAACGGCGGTTTGTCAGATATACGGCGGCAATTTCAATGATGCGTATTGCCAAAACTATCTTGCGCCAAATCGCATTATGACTGGCAGCAACGGCAGCTATACCGTCGAATCGGTGGATATTACCCCCGAGGTGGATATCAGTGGAAGCTTCAGCGTTGGCTTTGGCAGGGGAGACATCACCCCCACAGAGTCCGTTCCTATGGCGGGCTACGGCAATACCTCTCAAAGACCTTCTACCGGCGTGAATTCTCCCCTTTATACCACCTGTGTGGCATTTACCGATGAAAATGGCAATACCGTTTTGCTGTTCCAAAATGACCTTATTAAGAGTATGCAGGCGGTCACAGAAAAGGCAAGAAGTGCCATCAGTGTTGCTACCGGTGTGCCGTATAATAATGTACTTGTGACGGCTACCCATACCCATTCCGGTCCGGATATCGGCAATACTGCCTATGGAAGTGGCGAGATCGTCCGCTATAATCAGCGTTTGGTGGAAATTATGGTAAAGGCTGCCGTCAGCGCGATGGTCGACCGGAAACCTGCCACTGTCCATACCGCGTCAATAGAATGCCAGGGGCTGAATTTTGTGCGCCATTATTTGCTGGCGGACGGGTCTTATGCCGGTGACCATTTTGGCGATTTTTCTGCGGCAGAGACGGTTGCGCATACCGTTGAAGCAGATGCGACCATGCAGCTTGTGAAGTTTGCCCAGACCGGTGGCGAGGATATTGTTCTTGCAAACTGGCAGGTGCACCCCCATGGAATCGGCTCATCCAATACGAAAATCAGTTCCGATTTGGTAGGCTTGATGCGGGAGAAAGTAGAATCAGAGCTGGATTGTAATTTTATTTACTTTACCGGTGCATCCGGAAATGTCAGCTCCACCAGTAAGATAAGCGGCGAAAACCTCTATACATATAACGAGCGCGGCAACAAAATGGGTGAATATGCCGTGGCGGCAGCGGCGCAGTTTCAGCAGGTCGATGCAGGAGAAGTGAAGCTGCTGCAAAAAAGCTTTACCGGCACAGCGGACAAGCCCGACGAGTCTCTTTATGAGATCGCTCTGCAGGTATTCAATGCGTGGACACAAACCAATGATGCAGCCGCTGCAATGGCGCTTGTTCCGGAGGGCGTGGAGATTCATAGCGTTTACCATGCGTCCCATATCGTTTCCAAGCACAATTTTGAAGACGAAACCATCACCATGAAGGAAATCTATGCCTTCAGCATCGGCGATGTGGCTTTTGTCACCGCGCCCTATGAGATGTTTACGGAAAACGGTGCTGCAATCAAGGAATTTTCGCCCTTTGCTATGACCATTGTGGCGACTTGCGCCAACAATGCCTACGGTTATATTCCATCCAAGACCTTCTATGACATCGGCGCTTACGAGGTGGATGTCAGCAGCTTCACATCCGGCACCGGCGAGCAGCTGGTGGAGCACTATGTGGATATGCTGTATACCCTTGCGGATGAGGAGCGGGAAACGGTTTTGGTTTCGGATGCCCAGCAGCTGCATGATGCGCTGCAGGCAGGCAAGAGCGTAACATTGCTGAACGATATTGACTATGCTGCTTCTGCCATTTCAGATGCATTTGACAGCAACGAAATGCCCGCTGTTATTGATATCGCAGCGGCAGTTAAGCTGGATTTGAATGGCAAGACCATTACATTTACCCCGGACGGAGTCTGCAATAAGTTTATTAACCTTCAATCTTCCGGTGACCTCACGGTCACCGGTAACGGCAAGCTGCGGCATATGCTTGTGTCGGAAAAAGCTAATAATGCGGGCACTTTCCGTGTGGCGGCTGGTAAGCTGACCATTGAAAACGGTACATTTGAGCGTGTGTTTACTGATGGCATTACGGCTGAAGCATCCAGACTTTATATTATTTGGAACAGCGGCAGCGGTGTTGTGAATGTTCAAGGTGGCAGTTTCTATAACGAAGGCAACCGCGTCATCAGCTCCGCAACCGGCGCAACGGTGACAGGCGGCACATTCAGCAGCGACCCAACGAATTACGGTCTTGCCGAGGGCTGCACAGTGCAAACAGAAACAGTCAACGGCACAAAGTGGTATACTGTTGAAAAGTCTAAAACATATACTATCACCTGGATCGTCAACGGTGTCGAAACTACCGAAACCTATGAAGTTGACGCAATGCCTACCTTCAAGGGCAGCACTGTCAAGGCAAGCGACGAGAAGAACTACTACACCTTCACCGGTTGGGATAAGGAACTGGCAGCAGTTACCGGCGATGTGACTTATACTGCACAGTATACATCCGATGTATTGCTTAAGTGGTCCG
>JAZQHM010000009.1:0-45524 GCA_045540575.1 Faecousia sp.
TGGGATACTGGAAGCCGCGGCCGTTGGCATCGCCTTCGATCATCAGTTCGATGAAGGCTTTGTTGACCATGTCCATTTCCTTCTTGCAGTCCTTGTAGCAGAAGTCCATCTCTTTGCCACCCACGATGCAGGGCATATCAGCCATGTCGGCAGGTACGGTCCAGCCAAGGGTGATGTTGGAGAAGGGAGCCTGGGTGCCCCAGCGGCTGGGGGTGTTGACACCGTAGATGAAGGACTGGATGCACTGCTTGACTTCCTTCTGGCTCAGGTTATCCACCTTAACGAAGGGAGCCAGATATGTATCGAAGGAGGAGAAGGCCTGTGCGCCTGCCCACTCGTTCTGCATGATGCCCAGGAAGTTGACCATCTGGTTGCACAGGGTGCTCAGGTGACCGGCAGGAGAAGATGTGATCTTGCCGGGAACACCGCCCAAGCCCTCCTGGATCAGCTGCTTCAAGCTCCAGCCTGCGCAGTAACCGGTGAGCATGGAAAGGTCATGGATGTGCAGCGCTGCGCTGCGGTGTGCCTCTGCGATCTCGCTGTCGTAGATCTCAGACAGCCAGTAGTTGGCGGTGATAGCGCCGGAGTTAGAAAGGATCAGACCGCCGACAGAATATGTAACGGTGGAATTTTCCTTTACGCGCCAGTCGTTGATCTTCAGATAGTTGTCCACCAGATCCTTGTAGTTCAAGAGGGCGGAATTGACATTACGCACCTTCTCGCGCTGCTTACGGTACAGAATGTAAGCCTTGGCAACATCGGCATAGCCGGTTTCGGAGAGGATCTTTTCTACGCTGTCCTGAATGTCTTCCACGGATACCTTGCCGTCTTTGACCTTGTACTCAAAGTCGGCGCTGACCTGCAGGGCCAGCAGATTGATGACGCTGGGGTGATACTGTCTGCCCACGGCCTCAAATGCCTTGACCATAGCAGCGCTGATCTTGGAAATCTCAAATTCGACGGTGCCGCCGTCGCGCTTTAGTACTTGATACATCTTTCTCGTCCTCCTATATAATATAAAATACGGACACTGCCTTGCAGTTGCCCGCAAAGTCGACAGTGACCGTATTATACAAGAGTTTTTTGCAGATGTCAATATGTTGTGAGAAAATTTTTTCTAAAACACAATATATTGTGGCTAATTAGTTTCGAATTGTAACTTTCTCAACCCATTGGGTTACAATATCTGCCCAATGTGTCACCGTTTCCGGCTCAGGTGCCCGTAAGCCCTCGAAAATTACGGTATCCCTGTCCACAAATCGCTGCAGAAAAAGCTGCTTCGGCTTTTTGCCCGGCACCAAAGATGCCAGCCACTGCCCCATCTCCCGGATGGATTCTTCCGTGTGCAGGGGCTCTACCAACGTGGTGCGCAGCTCATAGTCCACCGTTCCTTCGATGAGGTAGCGCATGCTTTCTTCAACGGGGCTCAGATCGAAATTCGGAACGCCCACGGTTTCTACGTACCGGCTGGGGCTATTTTTGGCATCCACTGCCACATAGTCCACAAGCCCCTGCTCCACCAGCTGCCGCAGAACATCGGGGCGGCTGCCGTTGGTATCCAGCTTCACGGCAAAGCCCATCGCTTTGATCTCTTTCAGCAGCTGGGGCAAGCCTTTATATAATGTAGGCTCGCCGCCGCTGACGCAAACTCCGTCCAGAAGACCTTGTCTGCTTTTCAGAAATTTGAGGAATTTTTCCTCGTCCATCAGCGTTTCGCCCTTGCCGGCAATCAGCTCGCTGTTGTGGCAAAAGGGGCAGCGGTAATTGCAGCCGTGAAGAAAAACCGTGCAGGCGACCCTGCCGGGAAAATCCAATAATGTCATTTTTTGCAGTCCGGAAATCATGGCTGCACCTCCTAAGATGAATATAAGATATTGTATCATGAAAACTTGTCTGTGGCTAGTGGAAAAAAGTGTGCTGTGCGCTTGACTTTAAGGTCGGAATATGGTATCTTTTGGCTATACAGAATGGGGAGAATTCTCCCTTTTTCTTATTTACCCGTGCTTAAAACCGGCATCCGTCGATTTTAACATAAAAACAAACATTTAGGAGGAAGAAACATGAAAAAGATCATCGCACTTATTCTGGTCTTTGTTCTCGCCCTGGGTCTGGTCGCTTGCGGCACCACCGAGAACAAGCCCACCACCGGCGCTACCACCGGTGCAACCGAAGGCGCTACCACCGGCGAGACCGAAGGCGGCAACACCGCTTCTGAGTTCAAGGTAGGCGCTATCTACATCAACAGCAAGTCCGATACCGCCGGCTACACCTTTGCTCACCACTCCGGCATCACCAAGGCTATGGAGACCCTGGGTATGGACACCGACAAGCAGCTGGTCATCGTTGACAATGTTCCCGAGGACGATCAGGCTGTTAAGGACGCTGTGGACACTCTGGACGGCGAAGGCGCCAACATCATCTTCGGTATCTCCTTTGGTTATATCAATGCCATGAACGAGAAGGCTGCTGAGTACACCGACGTTGTGTTCTCCCACGGCACCGGCTATCTGGCTAACGACACCAACTTCAACAACTACTTCGGCCGTATCTACCAGGCTCGTTACCTGGCAGGCATCGCTGCCGGTCTGAAGTCCCTGGAGCTGGGCAACAACAAGGTCGGCTATGTTGCCGCCCACACCACCGACTACGCTGAGACCGCTTCCGGCATCAACGGCTTCGCTCTGGGCGTACAGGCTGTCAACCCCAACGCTACTGTTTACGTTAAGAATCTGAACAACTGGGCTGACGAAGTCAACGAGAAGGCTTACGCAGAAGAGCTCATCAAGTCCTTCGGCTGCGGCGTTATCTCCCAGCACTGTGACTCTGCACAGCCTCAGATCGCTGCTCAGAACAACAACGCTTTCGGCTGCGGCTACAACTCCGACATGACCGCTGATGCTCCCAAGGCTCACCTGACCGCTGCCATCTGGAACTGGGATGTCTACTATGCAACCGCTATCAAGGCAGCTATGGAGTGCGGCGAAGCTTCCAAGTTTGTTGAGCAGATGGGCGGCAACGCTTACTACGGCGGCCTGAAGGAAGGCTTTGTCGATGTTTCTCCTCTGACCGAGAACTGCGCTAAGGGCACTGAAGATGCCATTGCTCAGGTTAAGGCTCTGATGGTCAGCGGCGAGTGGGATGTCTTCACCGGCGTGAAGCTTTCCATCACTGTTGACGCTGAGGGCAAGGCTACCGTCACCAAGACCGACGCTGCTCTGGAGTCCAACGGCCTGCAGTACAAGGACGGCGACTTCAAGGTTCCCATGGAAAACACCGTGGTCGTTGAGGCCGGCGGCGCTTCCCTGGACGACGGCGTTCTGAAGGGTTCCATGAACTACCTGGTCAAGGGTGTTGAGGAAGTCTAATTCCATAATTCCCTGAAACCCATCCGGGTCGGCGTAACCCGCCGACCCGGTTTTTTCAAAGGCAGAAGAGAAAGATAAATTGCGATTTCGTGGGCAATTCGCGGCAAAACCGCGAAAGCTTCCCCCTCTGGGGGAAGCTGGCAAAAATCTTTGATTTTTGACTGATGAGGGGAAATATCTATGTTTTTCATCCCCTCATCCGGCGCTACGCGCCACCTTCCCCCCCAAGGGGAAGGTTTTGAAGCTGCCCGTCAAACTGAAATTTGTTTTTGTCTTGTATCTTTGAACGATGAAATATAAAGGAGGCGGCTCCATGGCAGAAAATTATGCCATCGAAATGCGCGGCATTACCAAAGCCTTCGGCAGCGTGATTGCCAACAACGGAATCAACTTAAATGTAAAGCAGGGCGAAATTCTTGCACTGCTGGGCGAAAACGGTTCCGGTAAGACCACCTTAATGAACATGCTTTCCGGTATTTACAAGCCCGACAGCGGTCAGATCTTCGTGGATGGCAAGGAGGTTTCCATTGACTCTCCAGAGGACTCCAAGCGGCTGGGTATCGGCATGGTGCACCAGCACTTTAAGCTGGTGGATGTGTTCTCCGCCGCCGACAACATCTGGATGGGCAAGGAAAAGCCCGGCTTTGTTCTGAAAAAGAAGCGCTATGACGAGGTTTCTGAGATCGCAAGCCGCTTCGGTTTTGATATCGACCCCGAGAAAAAGGTCTATAACATGGCGGTTTCCGAAAAGCAGACCCTGGAGATCATCAAGGTGCTTTACTACGGCGCCAAAATCATCATTCTCGACGAGCCCACCGCCGTTTTGACGGTGCAGGAGATCCGCAAGCTTTTCGATGTGCTGCGACGCATGAAAGAGGAAGGTCACGCCATTATCATCATCACCCACAAGCTTAACGAGGTCATGGAGATCTCCGACCGGGTGGCGATTTTGCGTAAGGGCGAGTACATCACCACCGTCAACACCGCAGAAACCAACGAGCAGGCGTTGACGGAATGGATGGTTGGTCACAAGGTGGACCTGAACATTGACTGTCCCGTGGTAGAAAAGACCCGTCCCTTGCTGGAGCTGCGGGATGTGTCCATCCGCAACGACGAAGGCGCCACCGCCATCGACAGCGTGAATTTCTACATTCGCGGCGGCGAAATTCTGGGTGTTGCCGGTATCGCAGGCTGCGGTCAGAAGGAGCTGTGCGAGGCAATCGCCGGTCTTCGCCCCATTGAAAAGGGTCAGATGATCCACAAGGGCGACAACATCGTGGGACTTTCTCCCAAAGCCATCCAGGAAAAAGGTATTTCCATGTCCTTTATCCCCGAGGACCGGCTGGGCATGGGTCTTGCTCCGTCGCTGTCCATTACCGACAACATGATTCTGAAAAACTATGCCGACACCAAGGGTCCTTTCGTGGACCGGAAGCTGGGTCGGGCAGATGCGGAAGCCGTCATTCAGGAGCTGGAGGTCGTAACCCCCTCCACCGAGACCCCCGTTCGCCGGCTTTCCGGCGGCAATGTGCAGAAGGTTCTCTTAGGTCGTGAGATCAAGGCAGGACCCAATGTTATCGTTACCGCTTACCCCGTCCGGGGTCTGGATATCAATTCCAGCTATGCCATCTACAACATTCTCAACAAGCAGAAGGTGGACGGCGTTGGCATTTTGTTCGTAGGCGAGGATCTGGACGTGATGATGGCGCTGTGTGATAAGATCATGGTGCTGTGCCACGGTAAGGTCATGGGCGTTGTCCATGCCCACAAAACCACCAAAGAAGAGCTGGGTCTGATGATGACCGGTGCGCTGGACTTAACAGATAAGTACGAGGACAAGCCCGCCGGCATTGCCAAGGATACCTTGTTCACAAACGAAAAGGAGGCATAATATGGGCTTTCATATTGTAAAGCGTGAAAATTGTCCCCTGTGGAAAAAGGTGATCTTCTATATAGGCGCTATTTTCTTTGCGCTTTTGGTGGGCGGCATTATTTTGATGGCAATCGGCGTTGACCCTATTGCTTACTATTCCCGGATGTTCACCATGGGCACCATCGGCAACAAAATTGCCTACAAAACCTTTATCAACTATCTCATCCGCTTTGTCCCGCTGGCGCTGACCTCCCTGGGCTTGAGCCTTGCATTTAAAATGCGCTTTTGGAATATCGGTGGCGAGGGTCAGTTCATCATGGGCGCTTTGGCTGCTGCGGCTGTTGCGCTGAATCTGCCGGAGGGGATCCCTGCTGTGGTCATGCTGGTGCTGGTGTGCCTGGCGGCTATGCTGGCTGCCGGTCTTTACGGTCTGACTGTTGCCGCGCTGAAGGTCAAATTCGGTACCAACGAGACCTTGCTGACGCTGATGCTTAACTATGTGGCGCTGTACCTGCTGTCCTACATCATGGGCACCAAAGCCGAATGGAATTTCTTCCTGAAGGCTGAGGATCTGCGTCCCGTGCCCCAAAAGCTGCCGGAAAATGCAATGTTCCCCAGCTTCCCCATGGGCGGAAAATTCGAGCTGAATCTGTGCGTGATTCTGGTTTTCTTGATCGCTGCACTCATTTATGTGTACTTAAAGCACACCAAGCAGGGCTACGAAATCAGCGTTGTTGGCGACAGCGCCGGCTCTGCCCGGTACGCCGGCATGAAGGTCAACCGCATTGTGCTGCGCACCGTGTTCCTCTCTGCCTGCCTCATCGGCTTGGCAGCTGCCTTTAAAATGGGCACCGTGGGCACCCTTTCCACCACCATCACCGCCGATGTGGGCTGGACGGGTATCATCGTTTCCTGGCTTGCCCAGCTGAATACATGGGCAATTTTGCTGGTTTCGGCGCTGATCAGCCTGCTGCACCACGGCTCTGTGATCGCCGCCGCCACCTTCAAGCAGGTGGATTCCAGCTTCGCAAATATGCTGCAGGGTTTTATTCTGTTTTTGATCTTGGCTGCGGACTTCCTGATCCGCTTCAAGATCCAGCGCAATAAGAAGGAGGCGTAATTATGGATCAATTAGGTGTCATTACTTCCTTCCTGTTCGCCATCGTGGTTTATAACATCCCCCTGCTTTACGGCACGGTGGGTGAAATCGTGGTGGAAAAGTCCGGCAGCCTGAATTTGGGCGTTGAAGGCATCATGGCGGTAGGCGCTATCTTCGGCTATATGCTGGGCTGCTTTACCAACTCCTTGCTGGTGGGTATTCTGTCCGCATTTGTTGTTGGCGCGCTATGCGGTCTGCTGTTCGCATTTTTGACCGTTTCCCTGCAGGCAAACCAAAACATCACCGGTCTTACTTTAACCACCTTTGGTTTGGGTGTCTACTTCTTTGTGGGCAACTTCCTCAAAGCCACCAAGTGGCCGGTCATGAGCGACTACAGCAGCATCGTCTCCGGCTTTGAGCCTATTGAGATTCCCCTGCTTTCCAAGATTCCCATCATCGGCGAGGGTCTTTTCAGCCACAATATTCTGGTTTATCTGGGCATTGTCATTGCCGTTGGCATGTGGTTCTACTTAAATCGCACCTCCATGGGCTTGAAGCTCCGTGCCATCGGTGAGAATCCCGGTGCTGCAGACGCAGTGGGTATCAACGTGAATCTAACCAAGTACCTGCACATCTGCCTGGGCTGCGGCATTATGGGTCTGGGCGGCTACTACATGGCTCTGAACATGGGCGGCTCTTTCAGCTCCATCTGCTGGATCAACGGCTACGGCTGGATCGCAGTTGCGCTGGTTATCTTCGCCAACTGGAATCCGGCGCTGGCAATTCTGGGCACATTCGTCTTCGGCTTCTTTAACACCTTGCGGGTGTCCGGCGGCTCTTTGGCAGTGACCTTCCCCGGGGCGCTGGGCTGGCTGGCGGATATTCCCACCCAGCTGTATCAGGCGCTTCCCTTTGCCATCACCGCAATCGTTCTGGTGGTTTCCTCCATGCAGAAAAAGCGGGGCAGCGGATTGCCCGGTGCATTGGGCGTCAACTACTTCCGCGAAGAACGGTAAATAACAAAAAGCACCCCCGTTGGGGGTGCTTTTTTGTACTATTAAAACCCTTCCTGCCGCCGCTGCTTGCGCATTTGCTTGCGCTTTTGGGCAGCTTCGTATTCTGCCTGCTGCTCCGGCGTTTCGATGCGCAGTTCCGGCACTTGGGTGGGCTGACCCTTGCAGTTGATGGCAACCATGTCGATATAGGCGCGGTTGATCATCTCCCGGGTTCCGTCCAGCGCTTCCCGATAGGTGTCCACGCGGATCTCCATGGACGTATTTCCCACATATGTCACCATGCCCTGCAGAACGATCATGTCGCCGGTATAAGCCGGCGCTTGAAACTGCAAATTGTCGATGGCAGCGGTGGTGACGGTTGTTCCGCAATGGCGAATGGCAACGATGCCCGCCAGCTCATCGATCCATTTGAGCAGCTGTCCGCCAAAGAGTCTGCCGTAATGATTGATATGCGCCGGGCAGATCAGATACTGCTGCTCGGTAAAAGAATCTGCAATGTTTTTAACAGGTCTCATGAAGGTTGTTCCTTTCTGTCGAACTTTCTTGTGCTTATCATAGCAGATACCTGCCCTTTTGGCAATCCGGAAGGGCAATTTCTCTTTTTCGGGTTGCGAAAAGGCGGTTTCTGCGGTATAATTCCTTTTACGGAATTCGACAAAACGCAAAGAGGGATCTGCAATGAATCAACAACCAAATAAGGAAAACGCGCTGATCCGGGCAACACTTTTCGTGTTCTTCGTCAGCGGTGCTTCTTCCGTACTGATGGGCAATCTGATGCCCTTCCTGCGGGAAGCTTATGACATCAGCTATGCCCAGGCAGGTTTTCTGCTGAGTCTGCCCTCCTGGGGCAATATCGCCTCCATTTTTATCACCGGATACCTGCCCACCTACATCGGTCGGCGCAAAACGGTGCTGATGACCTCCTGCTGGATGGCGGTGGCATTTCTGCTGATTACGCTGGGCTTTGGCAGTGTCGGCATCTTGGCAGTAGCCTGCGGAATGATCGGCATTGCCCGTGGCGGCAACACCAATTTCTCCAACACTATGATGTCCACCCTCCCCGGCAAAAAATCCGCCATCGGCTACAATCTGCTCCATGGCGCATTTGCTGTGGGCGCGGTGCTGTCGCCCTTGGCGCTGATCGCCTGCACCGCAAAAAGCGACAGCGGCTGGCGGCTGATGACCGGCGGCATCGTGGTGCTGTGCCTTATCCAGCTTCTGGTGTACCTGAAAATGAAGCTGCCTGCAGAAAATATCACCAAAAGCATCCGCAGCGTAGACCGCAGCTTCCTGAAAAACAAGAATTTCTGGCTGGGTGCGGCGATTTTGTTCTTCTATATTTCTACGGAATATGCCATCGTCAACTGGCTGGTGACCTATTTCAAGGACACCGGCATCCTCAGCCCGGCAGTTTCCCAGCTGATGACCAGCCTTTTATGGGTGGTTATCTTCATCGGTCGCATGATCGGTGCAGCATTGGTGGGCAAGGTTTCCCGGAAGATCCTTCTGGTGGTGGACGGTGTCGGCTTGCTTATCTGTTTCCTGCTGGTGTTCTTCAGCCGCACGGAGCTGCCCATTTTCCTTGGCATCATGGGTGTGGGGCTGTTTATGGCAACCATTTACACCTCTGCTTTGGCGCTGGGCACCGAGCGGATCAAGGGAAATGACCTTGGCGTCAGCACCATGATCCTGGTCGGCACCACCGGCGGCATCATCACCCCCGCGGTTGTGGGTATGGTCGCAGAAGAAGCCGGCATCCAGATGGGCATGGGTGTGGTGGTTGCGGTTACCGCGCTGCTGCTGATCACCATTCTCGTCAGCGTTTTCAGCAAGGGAACAGAAGAAAAATAAGTCGAAAGGACGCGTAATATATGTTTTCATGTGATACCATGCTGGTAAGCAGCTCCCGCTCCCGTTACGGCAAAAATATTCTTGCCAAAAACAGCGACAGACCCACCGGCGAACCCCAGCCTCTTTGCTTTTATGAAGGAAAAGAATACGCTGCCGGCGAAAGGGTGCAGACCACCCATATAGCAATCCCCCAAGCATCAAAAACCTACGCAGTAGTAGGCTCAAGACCCTACTGGATCTGGGGCTTTGAGATGGGCTACAACGAAAAAGGTGTTGTCATCGGCAACGAAGCGGAAGGCTCCCGCATGGATGCCGAAACGGAAGACGGCATTTTGGGCATGGATCTGCTGCGCCTTGGGCTGGAGCGTGCCGCAACAGCCCGAGAGGCAATTACCGTCATCACGCAGCTGCTGGAAACATACGGTCAGAAAGCGAACGCAAACCCGCTGACTTACCGCACCTATGAAAACAGCTTTTTGATCGCCGACAGCGAAGAATGCTGGATTTTGGAGACCGCCGGGCGGCAGTGGGCAGCCAGGCAGGTAACAACCATGCAGGGCATTTCCAACTGCTATACGATCCGGCAGGATGCGGATATGCTCTCGGAAAATGCGGAAAAGATCGCAAGAGAAAAGCGGTGGCTTGCGCCGGATGAGCCCTTTGACTTTGCCAAAGCCTATTCCGGAAGGTTGGTGGGACAGCCCTTCGGTGTGCCCCGTTTCCGCAGGCTGAATAAGCTTTTGGCGCAAAAGGATTGTCACGATTTTGCATCTTTGTCCCAAATTTTGCGGGATCATTTTGACGATGAACTAATCGCGCCCCGCTTTGGCGAGACGGCGGGAACTTTTATGAGTATCTGCATGCATATGCGGGATTGGGCAGAAAGCGAAACCTCCGCTTCTTTGCTGGCGCGCTGCGATGATACCATCGGCATTATCGCCCGCTATGCGCCGGTGCAGCCCTGCCTTTCCGCCTATGTGCCGGTGTATATGACGACTTTGCCCGAAAAGCTGCAAAGGGCAGATAAGCTGTTCGACGAAAATTCCCTTTGGTGGCAGGTGAAGCGATTGAGCCTGCTGGTCACGGTGGATGAGGAGGCTTTTGCCTCTGAGATCCGGGAAAAATTAAGGGATCTGGAATCGCAGTTTGCCGAAAAGGCGGAAACCGCCGAAGCCCGGGCAAAGCAGCTGATTTTAAGCGGAAACCGGACAGCAGGCGAAGAAACGCTGGCATCCGTCACAGAAGAATGCACCGAGCTTCTGTATTCCTTTGTCAAGACTCAGAGCAAGCGCCTGGCGGACATCATCAAAGCAAAGGGCGGACTCTACGGCAGACAAAAAGAGGCAATTGAAAAATACATTGCCTATGCCGAAATCCCGCTGCTTGAAATCTAAAGAAAAAGACCGGCATAAGCCGGTCTTTTTGTTATAGACTTTCGCAATCAGCAGCGCGCTTTGCTGCGATTTTTCAATATTCGGGCAGGAAGATACATCACCAAAATCACGATCGGCAAAAGGATCGGAAAACCCCAAAGGTGAGAGCCCAAAAGCTTTTCGAACATTTCCAAAGGATTGCCGGAATCCGGCTTCATCAAGAACATAAAATTGGTGTCCCAAAGCAGATTCAAGCCGTACACCGGGATTGCAACAGCAACAAGTAGCGCCGTCCCCCAAAGGGCAGATTTCAGATCCGTGGATGCCTGATCGGTGGTGACCAGCAGCAAAGGATACAGCACCAGCAAAATATGGATCGTGAAGCTGTGAATGTGGAAGAAATTCCAAACGGGCATATTCGTCCAGTTGGGGAAAAGCAGCGCCAGCGCAGCACCGGGAATGGCAAAATAATAAAGGAAGCTTCTGACCACTTTTGTTTGCTTGAAGATATCAAAGGCGATCAGCAAAATATTGATGCCGCAAAGGTGGAACGGAAGATACCCCCAGCCGAATTCACCCAAAAGGATCAGCACCAGGTTTTTTACCATCTCCTGGGCGAAGATGTACGCGCCCAGCACCGTGAGCATAATTTTCCGCTTGCGCGTATCAAGCCGCTTGTAGAAGATGCAGCCACACACCCACAGCAGCAGACCTGCCAACAGCCAAAGTATGTGGGTAAGTCCGTAGGCTTCAAAGCCAACCCCTTCCGGTATCTTTTCGCTGGTTACAAAAAACATTGTGATCACCCCGCCCCATCTTATCATATTCCGGCGAAAAAAGCAAAAAGAAATCGAGTGCCCATAACCGAAATCCGTTATGAACACTCGATATGGTGCGGATAGTGGGACTCGAACCCACACGCCGGGGGCATAGGAACCTAAATCCTACACGTCTACCAATTCCATCATATCCGCATATATCACCTTGTTGAAGCGCCCGCGTCTTGCACAATTTTAGCATGGCGAATCGCGCTTGTCAACGAAAAAACCGCCGCCGGAGCAACTGTTTACTTATTTACCCTTGACATTCCCGGGCTTTGCAAGTAAAATAATTTCGGTATAGTGTGCGCTGGAGGCAGACAGCCGTCTGCTCTGCGTTTCATTCATAACCGGCGACCAGCCGGGGTATGCGTTTTGCGCCTCATGGCGTTTGTTTTTACAATATGAAAAATAAATAGTGTAACATGGGGTCCATTGCGCCACCTCTTCGGCTGATGCCATCATCTTAAAAAGAAGGAGGTGCGCTTGGAATTATGGAATTAGAATTATTGGAGATTATTCTGATCGTCGTTGGTGTTGCCGTTGGCATTGCCCTCGGTTTTGCTTTTGGCGTGGGTTACCGCAAGAAATTTGCCGAACGCGAGATCGGAAGCGCGGAAGCTGAAGCTACCCGCCTGATTAACGAAGCCATCCGCAGCGGTGAGAGCCGCAAGAAGGAAATGCTTCTGGAAGCCAAGGACGAGATCCATAAATCACGCACAGAGTACGAAAAAGAAGTCAAAGAGCGCCGGGCGGAGCTTTCTAAGCAGGAGCGCCGCTTGCAGCAGAAAGAAGAATCTCTGGACAAGAAGACCGAAAACTTCGAGCGCAAGGAAGAAGAACTTGCCAAGAAGATGCAGACTGTGGCAGAAACCCAGGCTGAGGCCGAGGCGATCCGCCGTCAGCAGATCGCTGTTCTGGAGAACATCTCCGGTCTGACCCAGGAGCAGGCAAAGCAGACCCTGCTGAAGAATGTGGAGGAGGAAGACCGCCACGAAACTGCTATGAAGATAAAGGAGATCGAGCAGCAGATGAAGGACGAGGCCGACGAAAAGGCCCGGGAGATCCTCTCCATCGCCATTCAGCGCTGCGCTGCCGATCATGCCGCGGAAGCTACCGTTTCCGTTGTGCCCCTGCCCAACGATGAGATGAAGGGTCGTATCATCGGCCGTGAGGGTCGGAATATCCGCACTCTGGAGACCATCACCGGTGTTGACCTGATCATTGACGACACCCCCGAGGCAATCACCGTCAGCAGCTTCGATCCCGTCCGCCGGGAAATCGCAAGATTGGCGCTGGAGAAGCTGATCGCCGACGGCAGAATCCACCCCACCCGTATCGAGGACATGGTGGAAAAGGCCCGCAAGGACATCGACCGCACCATCCGCGAGGAAGGCGAACGCGCCTGCTACGAGACCGGTGTGCACAACCTGAACCCCGAACTCATCAAGATTCTGGGGCGCCAGAAGTACCGTACTTCCTACGGTCAGAATGTGCTGAACCACTCCATCGAGGTGGCGCACATTGCCGGTCTGATGGCATCCGAGCTGGGTGTGGATGTAGCGCTGGCAAAGCGCGCTGGTCTGCTGCATGACCTTGGCAAGTCCATCGACCACGAGGTTGAGGGCAGCCATGTGCAGCTGGGCGCTGACATTGCCAAGAAGTACAAAGAAAATCCCGTTGTGGTCAATGCCATCGAGGCACACCATGGCGATGTAGAGCCCAAGACCGTGATCGCCGTGCTGGTGCAGGCTGCCGACGCTGTTTCTGCTGCCCGTCCCGGTGCCCGCCGCGAGAATGTGGAAAACTACATCCGCCGCCTGCAGAAGCTGGAGGAGCTGACCGGCTCTTACCCCGGCGTCGAGAAGGCTTTCGCCATCCAGGCTGGCCGCGAGGTCCGCATTATGGTCAAGCCCGAGCAGGTCACCGAGGACAACATGATCCTGCTGGCAAGAGATGTTGCCAAGAAGATCGAGGCCGAGCTGGAATACCCCGGTCAGATCAAGGTCAATGTGATCCGCGAGACCAAGGCTGTGGAATACGCAAAGTAAAATTTTTAATCCCCCAATGCTTTTGCATTGGGGGATTTTTTATGCGTGCTTGGTGCGGCGGTTGCTCCTTTGCCATTGTCAGAATTTCCATATTTTAATAATTTATTATTGACAAACGATAATTTCGGTGCTATATTGGCATCACATAGGAGGTGCTTTATTATGGGAAAGCAAAATCGTATCACCACCGCCGCGCTGTGGGTCAACCGCTTTGTTGCGGCGCTGATCGTTGGGCTTGCCTTTGCGCTGCCGTCGGTAATCGCTTGGTATAGTGGGGTGCGGATCTTGACACAAGTGGAACAAACCGCAATCACAGCAGCCTTTTACTGCTGCGTGATTCCCATCGGCATGGCGCTTTGGAATTTGGACCGGCTGCTGGGCAGCATCATGCGCGAGCAGGTGTTTATTCGGGAAAATGTCCGCAGGATCCGCACCATCCAGTGGTGCTGCGCTCTGGTAAGCCTGGTTTGCATCCCGGCATCGGCTGCATATTTGCCGCTGATTTTTCTTGTGGTCATCATGGCATTTCTGAGCCTGGTGGTTTGTGTGCTTACCCGGGTCATGGCTACGGCGGTGGCGCTGCAGGAAGAAAACGACCTGACAATTTGAGGTGAGCGCTATGGCAATTATTGTGAATCTTGATGTGATGCTGGCGCGGCGGAAAATGACATCTCTGGAGCTTTCTCAGCGCGTGGGTATCACACCCGCAAACCTTTCCATTTTGAAAACAGGCAAGGCAAAAGCCATTCGCATGAGCACATTGGAAGCTATCTGCAGAGAACTGAATTGTCAGCCCGGCGATCTGCTGGAATTTGCGGAGGATTGACTATGGATGAAAAGAAGCTTCCGTTTAGCACGCAATATGTCCCTGCGCCGCCTGCAGTAAGGCCGGAAACCGGCTTTTCCTCCGGAAAACGAGAGCTGGTTTTTGCAATCGTAACAACGATTGTGTCAGTTTTGCTGGTCAACTCCATTTTGTTAGGCGGTCTTCAGCTGGGCTTTGGTGTGCTGACCATCGTAAGTATTTGCGCTGCAGCGGTGTATTTGCTGCGCAGCGGCTGCAGGTTGACAGGCTATAGCCGCGCCCTTCTGGGGCTGAGCATGGTGATTGCGGCATCCTTTGCCCGCTCCGATGACGGTTTTGTCAAGTTTGTCATGTTTTGCTTTTTGCTGCTGAGCACCAATCTGGGACTATGCCTGCTGGCTGGGCAAAACAGGCGTAATCCGGCAGGCATTCTGTCGCTACTGGATGCCTTTCGGGCTGCGCTTATGCTGGGTGTGGGTAAGTTAGGCGATTCTTTCCGTGGACTGAAAACTGCCTACAGACAACGCACCGTTTCCGGAAAAAAACAGGGTGCGGTGCTGGTCGGCTTGCTGATTGCTGTGCCGATTCTGGTGGTGCTGATCTTCCTGCTGATGCGGGCAGATGCCGCCTTTGAGGGGCTTGTCGATCTGCTGCCCCATGTGGATTTATCGGAAATATATGTGTCGCTGATGATCGGCATACCCCTGGCATGCGTGCTGTACACCCGGGGTGTGGCGCTGAAGCAAGTCGATAAGGAAGCACCAGCGCAGATTGCTGTCAGATCCATGAATCCGGTTACCGTGAACACAGTTTTGTGGGCAGTTTGCGGTGTGTATGCAGTGTATCTTCTCAGCCAGCTGGCATATTTCGTGGGAGGCTTTGCCGGCATTCTGCCGGCAGAATACACCATGGCAGAGTATGCCCGCCGGGGCTTTTTCGAAATGGCATGGCTTTGCGCCATCAATTTAGGGCTGATTGCCCTTTCTGTGGCGCTGTCCGGTGAAAAAGCTGGCGCAGCAACAAAGGGCTTGTGCCTGTTCATTGGTATGGTAACCTTGTTCTTCGTAGTAACTGCCAGCGCAAAAATGCTGCTGTATATTGACTCCTACGGTCTGACGCGTCTGCGGGTGCTGACAGAAATAATCATGGTTTTTCTGGCGCTGACCACGATTTTTGTCTGCGTGTGGTTGTTCGTACCGAAATTTGCCTATATGAAAGCGGTGCTGCTGATGGCACTGGTGCTGGGCGCAGCGACCGCGTGGGCGGATGTGGATACGGTGGTGGCAGCTTACAACGTCAGCGCCTACCGTTCGGGGCAGATGGCTGCGGTGGATGTGGATTATTTAGGCTCGCTGTCGGACGGCGCCATCCCCTATATCGCTCAGCTTACCGACGACCCCAATCCGGATGTGGCAGCGCAAGCCAGAAATATTCTGCGTCGCCACAGAAGGCATATGCCGGAAAACCGGGATTTGCGAAGCTTTAATATTGCGACTATGCTTGCAGACCAGATTGCATCACCATACGAACCGTAAAAACTTAACCCCCCGAGGAAATCCTCGGGGGGTTTTTTGCGTGAACAGTATTCGTTGCTGCTGTAAATGGTCGTTTATTCTCCGATGAGTTCCCTAAATACCGGCAGGCTGCGCTTAATCATGTCATAACTGACGCAGTAGCAGATCCGGAAATAGCCGGGGCAGCCGAAGCCGTCGCCGGGCACCAGCAAGAGGTCTTTCTGCTTTGCTTTTTCACAAAAGGCGTTTGCATCGCCACCGGGGGCTTTGATGAAGAGATAAAAGGCGCCGTCGGGCTTCGCCATTTCGTAGCCCATGGCGGTCAAGCCCTCGTAGAGGGCACGTCGATTCCGGTCATAGGCTTCCAAATCGGGGCGCAGCTTGGCGCACCGGGCAATCACCTTCTGCCACAGGCTGGGGGCGCAGACATGACCGCAGGCGCGGGCTGCGCCGGCAACTGCGGCATAGAGCGCCTCACTGTCGGTTGCCTGCCGGGGCACATACACATAGCCGATCCGCTCACCGGGCAAGGAAAGAGATTTGGAATAGGAATAGCACACGATGGTGTCCGGGTAGATCAGCGGAATAAAGGGCGCTTCCACACCGCCGTAGGTCAGCTCCCGGTAAGGCTCGTCGGCAACGATGTAAATAGGATGTCCGTATTCCTCGCTCTTGCGCTGCAAAAGCGCAGCCAAGCCCTCCAGGGTTTCCTTGGTGTAGACCACGCCGGAGGGATTGTTGGGAGAATTGACGATGATCGCCACCGTATTATCCGTCAGCATTTCTTCCACAGCCGACAGCTTGATCTGAAATGCCGGCACATCCGGCGCAACCACCTTGAATTTCAGCCCCGCGCATTCGGCAAAGGGCTTATACTCCGGAAAATAGGGAGCAATGGCGAGAATCTCTCCGTTTTCCACAGAAAGCGCGCCCAAAACCGCCACCAGCTCCGGCGCTGCGCCGGTACCGATGAACAGATCCTCCGGTCGCACACCGGCGGCAAAGCGGTCGTTTAAATCGTCGGCAATCGCCTGCCGGGTGGCAGCATCGCCAATGGCAGAGGTATAGCCATGGACAAGCAGCGTATCCGTATCCGACAAAATCTGCCGGATGGTTTCGTCCACCTGAGGCGGCGAAGGAATTGAGGGATTTCCCAGCGAATAGTCATAAACATTTTCAGCCCCAACAACGGCGGCGCGCTGCCGACCGTATTCAAACAGCTCCCGGATGCAGGAACGGTTGGAACCAAGGGCATATGCGGTTTGGTTGAGCATTGTCTTCTCCTTCTGTAAATAATCATCTAGCGGACGGTGCCCGCGGGGCATCCTCTCATAAGTAAAGCGGCTGGATGGGGTCAAATTTTTGGGGCTTGTAGGTCACAGAGCCAATGGGTTTGCCCTCCACACCGTACTTGGGATTGTAACCAAACAGGTTTACATAACGCAGGATGTCGTCCTTTTCCTCTTCCATGGCTTTCATTACCGCCACAGTTGCGATCACATCGTCCACCGCCCGGTGGGAATTGACCACCTGACCGGAAAGCCCGTAAACCTCGATGGCATTGCACAGCTTGTGGGGATAGCTGTGGCGATCCTTGTAGACCGTCAAAAGATCCAGCTTGTCCTTGCCCTTTAAAATCATGGGATTGCCGTCCCGCAGCAGCATATAATAAAGGAAACTCAGGTCAAAATGGGCATTGTAGGCAAGCAGCAGGGTGTTTCCCTCCACCATTTGCGCAATATCCGCGCAAACCTGAGTCTTGGGGATGCCGTAGGCTTTCAGATCTTCGTTGGTGATGCCGGTAAGCTGCTCGATTTTCGGCGGCACAAATCCGCCGGGGCTGAGGGTGATCAGCTCGTCATATTCCTGTATGATCTGCGGCTCGCCATGGCGCTGCTCCACCACAACGGCGGCAAATTCGATAATTTCGTCGCGGCTGTATTGCAGACCGGTGGTTTCCGTGTCAAACAGCACCAGCCGGTCATATTTTGCAAAAAGCTCTTCAAAATATGCCATATTATTCTCCCTTCGCCAAGGCAAGCGCCCGGCGGAATTTACTTTTGTATTCCGGCTGCAGGTCAAATTTCCGGGCAAGGGTCTGGGCGAATGCCACAGCCGCTTCCTCGCTGCCGGCTTTCAGCTCCACTTCCACCTCGCACAGAGGAATCTCTCTGCCGCCGCCCTGCAAAGAGCCTTCGTCCAGCGCGATTTCTACCGTGCATTGGGGCAGCTCCACCGCGCAAAACCGCCGGGTAAACCGGGCGCCGCAAACGCTTACCACTCCACTGGATAGAAGAGGCTCCAAATCCCAGCCGCTAAGTTTACATAACTTTGGTGCTGCTTCTTCAATGGAATCACATTCCATTTCCCATTCCCCTCTGCCGATGCCGCCGGTGGGGGTTTTTAATGTGCAGACAGCAATGCCGTTTTCCATTCGCCGGCGCAGGGTGATGTGCCGGGCGGAAAGAGCGCCGGTGGGGGTATCATAGTAGGTGGTTTCCATGGAAATGGTCTGAAAACCGGAAAAAGCCGCCGCGATTTTCTCCTGCGCAGCTTGATTTGCGGCAAATTTCAGTTCAAATTCTCTGCCCATGGTAACACCTCCCGTTCAAATTTCTGTTTGCCGGGCAACTCCAAATCTCCTACAACGCTGTCATCCCGACCAAGGCGAAGCCGCGTGGAGGGATCTTCGCACCGATTATCTGCTTAGCAGGGACGATAATGCGTAGGTCCCTCGACTCCCGTTTGGTCGCTCGGGATGACAAAGCAGTTGGTTATCTGCCCAACAAACCCCAATTTCACTATATTATACACCCATCTTAGGAAGTATGCAAGAATCTTTCTGCCAAGACCCATTCCGACAAAATATTTTCTCGCAGCATGGTAGGATTTTACCATAAGGAGTGTGGTACAAATGATGGTTACATTGGGACTTTACATGCGCAGATGGCAGCGGCTGTTCAGGCGCTGGATGCTTGACCCCCGATTGCACGCGCTGGCGCAGGGCGGGCTTTATCTGCTGTCCGGATTTCTCTTCAGCGCCGCCAGTCTGGGCAGCCACCCCATGCCGCTGGTGCTGGGTCTTCTCAGCGCCACCACCGGTTGGCCTGCGGTGCTTTTGGCTTTGGGCGGCTGCGGCGGATATGCCGTATTTTGGGGCGCTGCCGGAACGCAAGGCATGGCATGGGCTGCCGGTGGGCTGCTTCTGTCGATTCTTTTTGGCGGAAAGATGCTGACCCGGGACACCCCATTTCTGATGCCGGCGCTATCTGCCTTCCTCGTGGCAGCCATCGGGCTGGGATTCCAAATTTGGCTGAATGACACCACTCCGGTGCTGCTGTATCTGCTGGCAATCGGCATAGCGGCGCTGAGCAGTTTCGTTTTCTGCCGGGCAATGGAGCGACGGGATCCGGTTGTGGATTGGGCGGTGTGCGGCTTCTCAGTTTTGGCGCTGGCGCAGGTGATGCCCATTCCCTATCTTGGCTTTGGTTACATAGCCGCCGGCGCTTTGGCGCTGGTAGGCGCGTTCCCCGGTGCAGCGCTGGCAGGTTTGGCGCTGGATTTGGCGCAGGTGACCCAGACGCCCATGACCGCTGTTTTGTGCCTTGCGTGGTTTTTGCGGCTTGTGCCGGGGCTTCCCAAATGGACGCTGTACTGCGCCGGCGGCAGCGTATACCTTGCCGTAATGGCGCTTACCGGCACATGGGATCTGATGCCCCAGCCGGGGCTGCTGATCGGCGGATTTTTGTCGGCTTGGCTGCCGGGGAATCCGGGAATCTCCCAGCGACGGGGGGAAACCGGCTTTGCCCAAGTACGGCTGGAAATGGCATCCGCTGTACTGCGGCAATCGGAGCAGATTTTGCTGGATGTGGAGGAATATCCCATTGACGAGCAGGCGCTGATCACCCGGGCTATCGACCGCGCCTGCAGCAGCTGTCCTTGCCGCAAGACCTGCAAGGAAAAGCCGGAAAATATGCCCACTTCGCTGCTACACAAGCCTCTAGGAAACGGCGGCGATCTGCCGCTGCACTGCCGCAAAGCCGGCAGGCTGCTCCACGAACTGCGGCGCAGTCAGGAGCAGCTGCGCTCCATTCGGGCAGACCGGGATCGGCAGCAGGAATACCGGACAGCCGTACTGCAGCAATATCATTTTCTTTCCGACTATTTGCAGGATCTTTCCGATGTGCTTGCCCAGCGGGCTGCGCCGCCCCAGCAGCTTTACCAGCCGGAGATCGCGGTATGCTCTGCCGGACGGGAAAAAGCCAACGGCGACCGCTGTCTTTGGTTCGCGGGGGTAGAATGCCGGTACTACATTTTGATCTGCGATGGCATGGGCACGGGGCTGGAGGCAGCGCATGCGGGAAAGACTGTGGCGGCCATGCTGCGCCGGCTGCTTTCTGCCGGTCATCCACCGGAATATGCCCTGCGCAGCGTCAACAGTCTGTGTGCGCTGCTGGGACGGGGCGGGGCTGTGACCATTGATCTTGCGGAATTGCGCCTGGATACGGGAAAAGCCGCCGTTTACAAATGGGGCGCAGCCCCCAGCCATCTGGTATCCCGGGGAGATGCCATAAAAATAGGAACAGCCACCCCACCGCCGGGGCTGTCGGTGACCGACGGCCGGGAAACGGTGGAGCAGCTGTCCCTGCGACGGGGTGAGCTTTTGGTGCTGCAAAGCGACGGCGCAGGAGGAGAGGAATCCCTGCGCCGCGCGCTGGAGGAATCCGACCTTCCGCCCGGAGAGTTGGCGGCGCGGATCATGGAGTACAGCCGTGGTGAGGAAACAGACGATGCCACTGTCGCTGTGGTGCGGCTGAATCCCTTGGCTTCTTCTACATAATACCACACGAAATTTGCGAAACTTGTCGAAACACAACATATTGCGCAACAAAAAGCAAAAATACCACAATATTTTGCGGCGAGTCGCCGCGGACAATACGTGCGCCAGCTGGTTTGTTATCGTTATTTCCCAAACCCTCTCGGTATCGATCTTTCCTCTGAGAACTTTGCTTTATAAAGGTAGTAGCGAACCGGGCGAGCCCAACGGTGTTACGATTATCGCTTGTCTGTCAGTCTCGAATTGTCAGCGGGCACTGCCCGCAAAAAACCGCCGGTCGATTGACCGGCGGTTTTGCTTTTCAATTACTCGGCGTCTGCCATTTCCTTCAGAGCGTCCTTGCGGCTGAAGTTTGCACGGCCCTTCTCATCGAAGCCCATGAACTTAACCCAAGTCATATCGCCCAGATTCACAACGTCCTCAACCTTTTCAACGCGGCGGTTCTCCAGCTTGGAGATGTGCACCATGCCGTCGTGACCGGGAGCAATCTCCACGAATGCGCCGATAGGCAGGATGCGAACGACCTTGCCGTAGTACAGCTTGCCAACCTCGGGAACGAAGCAGATGTCGTCCACCATCTTCTTGGCAGCGTAAGCAGCAGCGGAGTCAACAGCAGAGATGAACACGCTGCCGTCGTCCTCGATGTCCACCTTAGCACCGGTATCAGCGCAGATCTTCTGAATGGTCTTGCCACCGGAGCCGATGACCTCGCGGATCTTGTCCACGGGGATGGTCATGGAAATCATCTTGGGAGCGAACTCGCTGACTTCAGCGCGAGGCTCGGGGATGCAGGGGATCATGATCTCGTTCAGGATCTCCATACGGGCAACGCGGCAACGCTCCAGAGCGTCGGCGATGATCTCCATCGTCAGACCCTTGTTCTTCAGGTCCATCTGAATTGCGGTAATACCCTCGGAAGTACCGGCAACCTTGAAGTCCATTTCACCGTGGAAGTCCTCAACACCCTGAATATCGGTGAAGGTTCTCCACTCGCCGGTCTCCTGATCGGAGATCAGACCGCAGGAAATACCAGCAACGGGGCGGCGAATCGGCACACCGGCGTCCATCAGAGCCAGAGTAGAGCCGCAGATAGAGCCCTGAGAGGTAGAACCGTTGGAGGAAAGGACCTCGGAAACCACGCGGATGGCGTAGGGGAACTCTTCAACGCTGGGGATCACGGGGAGCAATGCCTTCTCAGCCAGTGCGCCGTGACCGATCTCACGACGGGAAGTGGAGCGGGCGGCTCTTGCTTCGCCGGTGGAGAATGCGGGGAAGTTGTAGTGGTGGATATAGCGCTTGGTGTCTTCCTGGTAGATGGTGTCCAGCTTCTGCGCAGCGGAAAGGGTGTTCAGTGTGCAGATGCTGAGCACCTGGGTCTGACCACGGGTAAACAGGCCACTGCCGTGAACTCTGGGCAGAACGCCAACCTCGGCAGCCAGAGCGCGGATATCATCCATGCCACGGCCGTCAACACGCTTGCCGGCAAGCAGCCACTTCTTAACGACCTTCTTCTGCATCTTGTACAGGCACACTTCGATATGCGTCTCAAAGTCCTCGTACTTCTCGCCGAACTTCTCCTGGAAGTCCAATCTGGCAGCGGTCAGGCGCTCCTCGCGGACATTCTTGTCGTCGGTGTCCAGCGCGTACTCGATCTGAGGAAGACCGTACTCGATCAGATCGTCCAGCAGGTCGTGGTTAACGGCAGCCTTTTCGAAGGTGAACTTGGGCTTGCCGATCTCAGCAACGATGGAGTTGATGAACTTCACGATCTCCATATTGGTCTCGTGGGCGATACGAATGGATTCGTAAACCACAGCCTCGGGAGCCTCGTTTGCCTCGGTCTCGATCATGACAACCTTCTCGAAGGTGGAAGCGATGCAAACAAAGCAGTCGCAAGCATCACGCTCGTCGGCAGAGGGGTTGACGATATAGCGACCGTCAGCCATGTGGGCAACATTGGTGGTAGCAACAGGTCCGTTCCAGGGCACATCGGAAGATGCGATGGCGATGGAAGCGCCCAGAGATGCCACGACCTCAACGGGGTTTTCGTAGTCATTTGCCATGACGGTGCAGGTAACGACGGTATCATTACGCAGCTCCTCGTCAAAGAGGGGACGCATGGGGCGGTCGATAATACGGCTGTTGAGAATGCCGCGCTCGGAGGGCTTGCCCTCACGGCGGTTGAAAGAGCCAGGGATGCGGCCCACAGAGTACATTCTCTCCTCAAACTCGATGGTCAGAGGGAAGTAGTCGATACCGGCCTTGGGGATGGGGTTGCAGGTGCAGGTAGTCAGCACCACAGTATCGCCGTAGCGGCAGATGCACTCGGCGTTGGCAAGCTCAGCGACCTTACCGGTTTCCACGGTGAAGGGGCGGCCGCCGATCTCCATTTCGAAGACCTTATGGTTAGGGAATTGTTTACGAGTAACCATTTGAAATAACCTCCTTAGTTTTTGTGTCCGGGAGGTTTAGCACTTGAATCAGACGGCGAGTCGCCGCTGACAATACGTGCACGGTGCAGCAGTTTTCGTTACTGCCCAAACCCGCTCGGTATCGTCCCTGCGTCAACTATCGTCGGCTCATTCAACTGCTAAAATACTCCCGATGTTTTCCTTTGTAAAAATGGGCGACGGTGTCCGTCGCCCATTTCACATTTCTTACTTACGGATACCCAGCTTGGCGATCAGAGCACGGTAACGGTTGATGTCCTTCTTTGCCAGATAGTCCAGCATGTTGCGGCGCTTACCAACCATCATCAGCAGACCACGACGGGAGTGGTTGTCGTGCTTGTGCACGCGCAGGTGATCAGTCAGCTCGTTGATGCGGGCGGTCAGAATGGCAACCTGAACTTCGGGAGAACCGGTGTCGCCCTCGTGGGTTGCGTTGTCCAGAATGACCTGAGTCTTCTTTTCCTTGAGAATCATTGTGTTTACCACCTTTTTTTAATTTACCTCGCGCCAAGTAAAGGGTCGGTGTCTTCCCAAAACTGAGCTGCGGGCATAGAAATATCGTCTGGTCATAGCCAGCCCGACTATCTTATCATAAGTTTTCCCGGTTGTAAAGGGAATTTTTCGTATTTTTTCTTGTTTTTTCAATTTTTCTTCTGTGAAGCGGCAAGAAGTGCCGCCTTTTCGTTGGGAATTTTCTCATCCAGCACAAGATTCAGCAGCTTTTCCAGAGTCTCGCCGATGGCTTTTCCCCGGATGCCCAGCGCCATCAGATCGTGACCGTTCACCGCAAGATCCGTGATTTTCAGACAGCTGTTCTCCGCAACGATCTGCTGAATGATCTGCTCCACCTGGTCAAAAGGCTGCTCTTCACCGGAAACCCCCTTGCTGCCGAAGTCTGCTTTTTGCAGCTTGAGCAGCTGCTGCATGGGCTCTAAGCCCCAGCGGCTGAGCTGCCGGCGCAGGGTCTTTTTCTCGGCAGAAAACAGCACCATGTGCTTGTCGATGAGGAAAATAACCCGTTCCCGCAGGGCGGTGGGGGCTTTTAAGCGGCGCAGAATCTCGTCCGCCATTTTTGCACTCACTTGCGCGTGACCGTGAAAATGTCCTCTGCCGGTTTCATCCTGCTTGAAAGTGGGGATCTTTCCCGTATCGTGCAGCAGCGCCGCCCAGCGCAGCGCCAGCTCCGGCGGGGTCGCCTCCACCACATGGGCAGTATGGGTGTAAACATCGTAAGCGTGATGAGGGCTGTGCTGATCAAAGCCCACCATAGGAGCAAGCTCCGGGATCACCGCCGTCAAAACCGGCGCGAATCGGCACAGCTCCTCTGCCGTTACCAAAGGCAGAAGTTTACATAACTCATCAAACACCCGTTCCCGGGCTAGATTTTCCATCAGCGGCGCCAATGCCTTCATGGCTTTTTCCGTTTGGGCTTCCGGAGTAAGTCCAAAGCGCACCGCAAACCGGACGCCCCGCAAGATCCGCAAGCTATCCTCCCGGAAACGCTGCCCGGGATCACCAACTGCACGCAAAACCTTGTTTTTTAAATCTTCTCTGCCGCCAAAGGGGTCTGCAAAGCCCCGAACGGGGGAATACGCCATGGCATTGACGGTGAAATCCCGCCGGGCAAGATCGCCTGCCACATCCTCCACAAATTCCACCCAATCCGGATGCCGGTTGTCCCGATATCCGCCTTCGGTGCGGAATGTGGTGATCTCCACAACGCCCTTTTCCGTGATGATGCCCACCGTGCCGTGCTTTTCTCCCGCAAGGACCATGCCCTGCCCGGCAAACACCGCCTTGATCTGCTCCGGTGTTGCCGCGGTGCACAGATCATAGTCCTGGGGCGTAAGCCCCAGCACCGCATCCCGGACGCAGCCGCCTACCGCATAGCAGGCAAAGCCGGCATCCTCCAGCGCCATCAAACAGCGGTTGACATAACTCGGCAGTTCCATTATGGCTCCTCCTGCCTGCGCATGGGGGTAAGGTTGCAAAGATTGGAGATCATCCAAACAGCGCAGCCCAGATAAAACATCACATTTTCGCTGCCCAGCAGGGACACGCAGCAAAAATACACCGCGCCCAAATGGAAGATTGTGTGCAGCTTCCGATTGCCAGTATCCGCGTCAAAGGCCGCATTTTGATAGCATGAAAGCATCAGACAAACCGATGCCAGCAGCTGAAAACCGTAGTTCATCAGCTGAGGGTCTGCGCTCCAATGGCGATACTGGCTCACCAGCCGGAACATCAGACACAGGCAAACGACCCCATGATACAGGATGCTCTGCCGCTGACCTTTGTAGCGGTTATATGCCAAAAACAGCAGCGCAGCAGCAGAAAGCACACCCAGCACCGACGCGATCACCGTCAATCTGTCCTGGTAAACGATCCACTCCGCCACAGCCGTAATGCCCATGCTCAGCGCAGCGAACACACAGCCGATGGCACCCTGCAGGGATGCGGGGAAATTGAAGCCGTATTTTGCGCCTTCTTTCAGATTGCGGGTTCCCCAAAGCACCGCCACCACAACCGCCGCCGTCAAGATCCACAGCAGCACCTTGGCAGGATGGTCTGCCGCCAAAAGTCCGCTGGTTTCTTCCCGGGTGGAAAACAGCCAGGCGCGCAGCAGCAGCCCAACAACACCCGCACCCAGCGCAAACCAGGGCAAGTACTTAGGGTGATCGATTTTTTTGATGTATGTCTTTAAAATGTCCACAAAATCACACCTCAAAAAAGCTTTTTATGGTTGACATAACTCCATTTTCTATCTTGCTGAGGGCAAGAAATTCCCCGGATTTGCCGTAAACCCGGTATGTGCCGTCGGCGTGGGTTACGCTGAAGCTGTTACCGTTGCGGCAGCGGGCTTCCTGCTTGTCCGTCAAGGTAAGGGCGGGATAGTTTCGGAACATGGTGTCCACACCCCGCAAATAGTTTTCCGAACTTTCCGTTTCCAGCAGCTCCTGCAAAGGTACTGCGTCGGTTTCCGTATATTCGCCAGCCTGCACTCTGCGCAGCGCAGCCATGCAGCCGCCACAGCCCAGCGCCTCACCGATATCCTTGCAAAGGGTGCGGATATAGGTACCTTTGGAGCAATGCACCCGCAGGCGAATGCCCTCCGCATCCATGCCTAGCAGTGTCAGCTCGTGAATGGTGATGGGGCGGGCTTTGCGCTCCACCTCCTTACCGGCGCGGGCAAGCTCATAGAGCTTTTTGCCGTCCACCTTCAACGCCGAATACATAGGCGGCACCTGCATAATTTCCCCGCGGAACTGAGAAAGCACAGTTTCCAGCTGCTCCACGGTGATGAATGCCTCCTGCTCCGTCAAAACCTTGCCTGTAATGTCCTCGGTGTCGGTGGTGATGCCGGGCTTCAGAAGGGTTTCGTACACCTTTTCCGCGTGCTCGAAAAATTCCACACCCCGGGTGGCTCTGCCCACAAACACCGGCAGCACGCCGGTAGCCATGGGGTCCAAAGTGCCGCCGTGACCGATTCTGCGGGTGTTGAAAACCCGCCGCAGCCGGGCAGTTACATCCTGGCTGGTCCAGCCCTGGGGCTTGTCCACGATTACGATGCCGTTCATTCTGCCATCTCCCAGTCCAGCATTACCTTGCCGATGGCTGCGATCGCCGCTTCCATGGACATTTTCACGCTGCAGCCGGCTGCTCCGGTATGACCGCCGCCGCCAAACTGCTCGCAAATATAGGCAGCATTGTACCCGGGAACTGCCCGGACAGATGCCTTGATATGCTCCGCGTCGGTCTGACGCAGCAGCGCGGACATCCTGACACCCTCGATGGAGCGCAGGAAAGAAGAGATATCGTTCATGTCGTCCTCGTCCACGCCGATATTTTCTTCCACTTCCTTGGGAAGACCGCAGATCGCCAGCTTTCCCTCGGCAAGAAATTCCACATGGTCGATGATCCAGCCCTGCAGCCGCAATTTGGGCAGGGATTTGGTATCAAACAGCTTCTGATTCCAGCTATACACATCCGCACCCGCAGCGGCGCAATCGCCGGCTACATCAAAAGTATGGGCAGTGGTATTGGCAAAGCGGAAGCAGCCCGTATCTGTGGAAACGCCTACATAAATCGCCTCTGCCATTTTTTCGTCCGGCTCCACTTCCATATCCAGCAGCAGCTCCCAAATGATCTCAGCGCAGGCTGCGCTTTCGGGATCCACATGCTCGGCGGGCGTATACTCCCGACCGGAGCCATGGTGATCGATCCGCAGATCGATGCTGTTTTTTAAATGGTCGTAGACTCTGGGCAGCATGGTATCCGCCGCCACATCCACGGCGATCAGAATATCGCCCTCTTCCGGCTCAGGTTTCGTAAGACCCTCCACCAGCGGGGCATAAAGGGGCGTTACCTCGGGATTTTCCAGAATATGGGCGGTTTTTCCCAGGCTGCGCAGACCCCGGCAAAGACCGGCGGCAGAGCCGATGGTATCGCCATCGGGCTTGCGGTGGGTCAAAATCACAAAATGATCCCGGCTAAGCAGCCAGTCGGCGCAATCAAGCCTCGTCAGTTCCGTCATCGTCAGATACCTCCAGAGAGTTGATAAGCTCCAGAAGCTTCGCACCGTACACGATGCTGTCGTCCAGCGCCCACATGATCTGAGGTGTATAGCGCAAATTCAAGGCATGTCCGATCTCCCGGCGCAGCCAGCCTGCAGCGGATTTTAAACCCTTCATGGCATCGGCTGCCTTGTTTTCCTCCAAAAAGCTGACATACACCTTGGTATAGCGAAGGTCCGGGGTGGTTTCCACCCGGGTAATGGAGATCATAGTGCCGCTGACACGGGGGTCTTTCAGCTCCCGGATCCGGTCAGCTAAGCACTTCTGGATCTCCTCATTGATCCGATTGATTCGATTGGATGCCATTTTTGACTCCTTTCAGTCGTCGTAATTGACAATTATTGACCTGTTATGGCAGGTTGCACTACAATTGTCCATTGTCAATTGTCCATTGGGATAAGAATTGTCGCCGTACCGCCGGTCTGCGGTACGGCGAAATAAATTCTTATCGCTTTACTTCCTGCATGGCGAAGCATTCGAATACGTCGCCTTCCTTGATATCGTTGTACTTGGCAACGGACATACCGCACTCAAAGCCGGCGGTAACTTCCTTAACAGCGTCCTTAAACCGCTGCAAAGAGCCGATTTCGCCTTCGTGGATAACGATATTATCACGCAGCACACGAACCTGAGCATCTCTTGTAACCTTGCCGTCCTTGACCATACAGCCGGCAATGGTACCGATTGCGGATACCTTGTAGGTCATGCGCACTTCTGCGTGACCGATGACAACTTCCTCAAACTTAGGTGCCAGCATGCCCTTCATAGCTGCCTCGATCTCGTCGATGGCATCGTAAATAACGCGGTAGAACCGCATATCCACATTGGTACGCTGGGCACTTGCCTGTGCGCCGGAATCGGGACGCACATTGAAGCCGACGATGATAGCGCCGGAGGTGGAAGCCAGCAGAATATCGCTTTCGTTGATCGCGCCGACACCGGCATGGATGACCTTGACCCGGACTTCCTCATTGGAGATCTTCTCCAGAGAAGCCTTCACTGCCTCGGCAGAGCCCTGCACGTCAGCCTTAACGATCGGCGCCAGCTCCTTCATCTCGCCTTCCTGCATTCTTGCGAAGAGGTTGTCGAGCGTTACCTTCTGCATAGCGTTGGCAGCGGCATCCTTCTGAGCCTGCTTACGCTGCTCAACCAGCTCACGAGCCATACGCTCGTCGCTGACAGCATTGAATTCATCGCCGGGTGCGGGAACTTCCGCAAGACCGGTGATCTCCACGGGAACGGAAGGACCTGCGGTCTTAACCGTGCGACCCTTATCGTTGGTCATCACGCGGACACGACCCACAGCAGTGCCGCCAATAACGATGTCGCCCTGATTCAGCGTACCGTTCTGCACCAACAAGGTGGCAACAGGACCGCGGTTCTTATCCAGCCGTGCCTCGATAACCACACCCTTGGCGCGGCGGTTGGGATTGGCCTTCAGCTCCTGAACCTCGGCAGTCAGAATGACCATTTCCAGCAGATCATCAAGACCCATACCGGTCTTGGCGGAAATGGGAACAATGACGGTATCGCCGCCCCACTCTTCGGGGATCAGGTCGTACTTGGTCAGCTGCTCTTTGATCTTATCGGGGTTGGCGGTGGGCTTATCCATCTTGTTGATGGCAACAATGATGGGCACATTTGCCGCCTTGGCATGGTTGATGGATTCCACGGTCTGGGGCATGATGCCGTCGTCAGCAGCCACCACCAGAATGGCAATATCGGTGCTGCTTGCACCACGGGCACGCATGGAAGTAAATGCTGCGTGACCGGGGGTGTCCAGGAATGTGATCATCTGTCCGTTTACATCGACAGTATACGCGCCAATGTGCTGGGTGATACCGCCAGCCTCACCTGCGGTAACGGAGGTCTTACGGATGGCATCCAAAGTGGATGTCTTACCGTGGTCAACGTGACCCATGACAACAACAACGGGAGCGCGGGTCTGCAGCTCCTCTGCAGTATCCTCGTGATCGTCGATGATCCGCTCTTCGATGGTAACGGTGATCTCCTTTTCCACCTTGCAGCCCAGCTCGGTTGCCACGAACTCGGCGGTGTCAAAGTCGATGGTCTGGTTGATTGCGGCAATGTCGCCGTTCATCATCAGAAGCTTGATAACTTCTGCTGCAGTCTTCTTCATGCGGGAAGCCAGCTCGCCGACAGTGATCTCCTCGGGGATTTTGACGGTGACGGGTGCCTTGCGGGCAACCTCCATCTGCAATCTGCGCAGCTTCTCCTGCTCTTCGTTGCGGGCCTTGTTGCCCTTGCCCTTCATATTCTGCTGCTTCTGCTGCTGCTTGCCCTTGCCGCCGCCAATGCGCTGCTTGCCGCCCTGATAATTCTGGACCCGCTCGGAAACCAGATTGTCAACATCGGCAAAGCGGTTGGTGTTCACCTGCACCGCAGAGGTATCCACGATGCGGCGCTCCCGCTTGCGCTCGGGCTCCTTGGGCTTTTCTTCCTTCTTAGGCTCTGCCTTGGGAGCAGCCTCCTGCTTAGCCTCGGACTTTTTCTCCTCAGCCTTGGGAGCTTCTTCCTTCTTAGGCTCTGCCTTGGGGGCAGGCTGCACGGCAAAGACTACCTCCAAAGAGGGAATCTGATTGTGGAAAGTCATATAGTCAAACACCACATTCAGCTCTTCCGCTGTCAGAACCTGGGTGTTGGACTTGGGCTTTTCAAAATAATCTGTGAGGATCTGTGCGATCTCCTTGGGCGCCACACCGAAATCTGCGGCGACCTCCTTCAAACGATACTTCACTAAACTACTCATATACGCACCTCCATATAATATGGGAGTTGACAATGGACAATTGACAATTATCGTGTAACCTGCCGTAGCGGATAAATAATTGTCAACTGTCAATTGTCAATTGTCAATTAACTACTTACTTTTTTCCTTTGCGAACATTTCTTTTATGGGCCTTGGCTTCTGCGCGCCGCTTCTTGGCTCTGGCAGCTTTCGCTTCCAGGATCTCAAGGGCAGCTTTGTGCTTTTCCGGCTCGCCGGTTGCCTGCACCATTGCCAGCGCCAGGGCAGGATCTGTGATAGCTGCGATGGCCAGCTCCTGCCGACCGATTGCAAATCCCATCTCGTCCTTGGTCTGGGCAATGCGGATGCATTGCTGCTCCGTTCCGGCGGCGAAGCTTTTGGCTCTGCGCCAGGTGTGGTCAGAGGCATCGGACGCAACGGCGATCAAATACGCCTTTCCCGTCCGTGCGATGGCACCCACCGGCTCCTCACCCAGCTCGGCAAAGCCTGCTTTACGGGCAAGGGACAGATAGTTGAGCACCTTATCCACCTGTGCCCACCTCCATTTCCTTTTCCAGGCGGTCATAGACATCCTCGGGAATGGGGGTCTCCAGGCAGCGCTCCAGAGCGCGGCTCTTGCGGCATTTTTTCAGACATTCCATGTCCGGGCACACATAAGCGCCCCGACCGTTCATTTTGCCGCCAAAATCCAGGGATACGGTTCCTTCCGTGGTGCGGACCACCCGGATCATATCCCGCTTATTTTTCCGCTCACGGCAGCCCATGCACTGCCGCTGGGGGATCTTTTTCTGCATGGTCATCGACCTGCCTTTTCTAAAAGGTATGAGATAATCCTAGGACACGATAACATCTCGTATCTTATTCTTCCTCTGCCTGGGACGCAGGCTTAATGTCGATCTTATAGCCGGTAAGTCTTGCAGCCAGACGGGCATTCTGACCTTCCTTGCCGATGGCAAGGCTCAGCTGATCATCGGGAACGATGACGCGGCATGCCTTCTGACCGGAAATGAGGCTTACATCGATAACATCGGCGGGGCTGAGGGCAGCCTTGACATACTCGCAGGGATCCTCGCTCCAGACAACGATGTCGATCTTCTCGCCGCCCAGCTCTTCCACAACTGCGCCAACACGACCGCCACGGGGACCCACGCAAGCGCCAACGGGATCCAAATCCTCGATGGCAGCGCGGACAGCCATCTTGCTGCGGAAGCCTGCCTCACGGGCAATGTTGCGGATCTCCACCTGACCGTCAGCGATTTCGGGGGTCTCCAGCTCAAACAGACGGCGGACCAGATTGGGATGGGTACGGGAAACCTGCACCAGAGGACCGCGGCTAGCCTGCCGGACCTCCAGCACATAAACGCGGATATGATCGCCCTCGTGATAGCTTTCGCCGGGGATCTGCTCGGATGTACGCAGCACGGCATCAGAAGCTTCATTGCCCTGACCGATGCGCACAAACACATCGCCGCTGGGATCCCGCTTCAAAATAGTACCGGTCAGCAGCTCCTGGGCCTTGTTGGAGTAGCTTTCGTAAACCATGCCCCGCTGTGCCTCGCGGATGCCCTGAATGACCACCTGCTTGGCAGTCTGGGCAGCGATTCTGCCGAACTTTTCCACATCCACGGGGATGGAAATGGTCTCGCCCGGCTGAATGTCGGGATTATAGTTGCGGGCAGCATCGATGTGCATCTCAAGGGCGGTATCCTCCACCTCTTCCACAACGGTCTTGACCTGGAACATGGTGATACCCTGCTCGGTAACGTCCACAACAACATTTTCTGCAGGCACATCCCGGCGGTCCTCACGGTCCTTACGGTATGCGTTTGCCAGAGCCTGCTTCAAGCGCTCCAGCATGTAATCCATGGGAATGCCCTGGGTCTTTTCCAGCTCCCGCAGGGCAGCGAAGATCTCAACACCGTCGATCTTGTGAGCCTGGGGCTGCTTCTTTTTTGAAGTTCTTGCCATTTTCTCTATTCCTCCTGTTAAAACTCTACGCGAAGCCGCACCAGTGCAACTTCAGATTTTGTAAATGTGATGGTCTCCTTGCCCGCTTCTACGGTGACGCAACCGTCCTCATAGCCGCGGAGGATACCGGGGATCTCTTTCAGTCCGTTCCGGGGGCGGTACAGCTTGACCATAATGGGGCTGCCCATAAACCGCTGAAAATCCTCGGGTCTTTTCAGCGCCCGCTCCAAGCCTGCAGAGCACACCTCAAAATGATAGGATTCCGGAATCGGGTCCTTTTCATCCAAAATGGGGTCAACGGCACGGGAAATCGCCTCGCAATCGGTGATGTCCACACCGCCTTCCTTGTCCAGATACAGCCGCAAGAAGCGCTCCGAGCCTTCCCGGACATATTCCACATCCCAAAGGCTGCAGCCATGCGCTTCCACGATGGGCTTTGCGAACTGGGCAACGATCTCAGTGACTTTCATTATTTCGCCTCTTTCATGACAAAGAGAGAGGCTTGCGCCTCTCTCCAAAGTCCAACATCTTACATTGGGATTATAACATCCTTTTTTCAGGATTGCAACCCCTTTTTTCAGGTTTTTTACCCCTTATTTCGGCAAAATCCCCATTATTGACCGCCGTGGAGGTATTTTCTGTCCCAGTCGTCATCAAAAAGGCTTGTCCTTAAGTCCATGGGACAGCCCTGAAGCAGATCGTCTGCCAGCTCCCGCAGAAGCTCCGTAGGCTCTAAGCACTCCATGTAAAATTCCGGCAGGGCATCCTCGCCCATGTAAAGCCCCAGCAGTGCGCCGGTGATTGCGCCCACTGCGGCGCTGCGTCCGGAATGGTTCACCGCGGTGATCATCGCCGCGTCAAAATCGCCGTGGCTGGTGGCGCAGGCATACAGCGCACCTGCCAAAACCTCCGGCGCGGTACGGCAGCCCAGCTGCTCCATGGCATCCACTTGCGCTATCTCCTCGGTTTTGGCAAGCATCATGGCAAGCTGCAGCAGCTCCCACAGCTTGGTGGTCTGACCGTATTCTCTTCCAAACTGAAGCTGAATGGCATCGATCACATCCTGCACCCGCTCGGCAATGGTCAACTCCGGGCAGCGAATTATTTGGCTCATGGCATGAGTCAGCGCCGCACCGGAAAGGAAGGCTACCGGGTCGCCATGGGTCAGCGCCACAGCCTCCGCACCAAGGCGGTTTAATTCTTCCTGAGAGATCTCCGTTATGCCCGAAAGCATGGCAACGGGAATCACCTCCGTCAGCGCAGTTGGGTAGTCCGACCGGCTGATAGGCTCTTCCATGGTGCCCAAATTCTCCCGGCTCAAAAGATTCAGCATCCAGGTGTCCATGCAATGCCGCCGCTTTAATTCCGGATGATTGGACAGCCAGCAGTAATTCTTTTCCGGCTCACAGTAGTGCTGGCTGCGGGACCATTCTCTCACCGCCACAGCGATATAGCGCACCCAAGGCGCCATTTTCATCCGCATTCTGCCCCGGGTCAAGCCCAAAAGCAGACCGTTTGCGGAAAAGGCAGCCAGCTGGGTATAGGAGGTGACATCGGCATAGCCGTTGACAAGATCATAGCCCAAAAGTCCGTTGGGACCGTAATCTTCCCGAATCTCGGCAAGATTCTTCGCGTCCACTGTGTAGCCCATGGCATCGCCTACGGCAAGACCCAAAAGTGCGCCGCGAAAAGCGCCCTGCTTTCCCGTCACAGCTATCCCTCCTTACATAACTTGTTGAAAAATCAGCGTCTTCTCTTCCGCTTGTTAATATGGCGGCGGATAAAGAGGTAGACCTTATCGCCCCAGTCAAAGACGCGCTGAATGGCGAAAAATACGGTAGGCGTCATAATCAGCAGCGTCACCATGACCAAGGTTGCGCCACTTGTGCCGGTGCGCAGGTCGAAAAGACCGCCCAGCATGGTAAAGCAGAACAAAAGCGCAAATGCCATTGCCCACCAAATGAGTTTTCGGAATTTGTCGAAGGGCTTACAGGTCTGGAACAGCACCAGCATGCCCACAACGCTGAGAATCGACGCGCAAACTGTGGAAATCTCGTCCAGAGAAAGCTTGAAAATCGCCATAAATGCCTGCGCCATCAGCACCACGAAAATGTTGGTCAGACCGCCGGGGAAGGCGCGGCGCAGCACGCCCCGCAGGAAATGTCCGGAAAACCGCTCGTAATTGGGCTCCATGGCAAGGAAAAACGAGGGCACACCGATGGTCAGCGCGGAAATCACGCTCAAATGCAGGGGCACCATGGGGTACGGCCACTGGGTAAACATGGTCAGAATGGAAAGACCCAGGGAGAAAATGTTCTTCACAAGGAACAGCGTAGCTGCACGCTGAATATTGTTGATGACCCGCCGACCCTCGCCCACAATGCCGGGCATGGCGGAAAAATCGGAGTTCAAAAGCACCAGCTGGGCAACCTGACTGGCAGCCTGCGCGCCGGAAGCCATGGCAATGCCGCAATCGGCTTCTTTCATCGCCAGCACATCGTTGACACCGTCGCCGGTCATGGCAACGGTATGTCCCTGCTCCCGCAGCGCCTGAATCAGCTTTTTCTTCTTGTCCGGGGTCACGCGGCCAAATACCACGCAATGCTGGGCGGCAAGGGCAAAATCCTTGTCCGTTTCCAGTTCACCGGCATCTACATACCGGTCGGCATTTTTGATGCCTGCCCGGCGGGCAACCTCGGAAACCGTCACCGGATTATCACCGGAAATGACCTTGATGGTCACGCCCTGGCTTTCAAAATAAGAGAAGGTTTCTGCCGCCTCAGGACGAATCCGGTTAGTTAACATAACAAGCGCCAAAGGCTCCAGCAATGTGCTTTCCAGCCAAGCCGCATCGGGAATCCCATTGTAGCGGGCAACCAGCAGCACCCGGTAACCGTCAGCAGACCAGGTTTCCACCGTTTCTTTCAGCTCTTCGTAGCGGCTGCCCATGATAAATTCCGGCGCACCTACAATAAAGGCTCCGTGCTCCTTAAAAACAGCAGCGCTCCACTTGGTTTTGGAAGTAAAGGGGATCCGAAGCTCTTCTTCCCAGTCGGTTTCGCCGGAGAACATCTCCGACATAGCCCGGGCGGTGTCGTTATCCGGCTCTTGCCCGGCATAAAAAGCAGAAAGGGCAGTTTCCAGCTCCTCCGGAGGGGCTTCCGTCAGGGGCACCACATTGTCCACTTCCATGACCGCTTCCGTAATGGTGCCGGTTTTATCCACGCACAGCACATCCACCCGTGCCAGGGTTTCGATGCAGTTCATATCCTGCACCAGCACCTTGTCCTTGGTCAGCTTTATGGCAGATGCCGCCATGGCGATGCTGGTCAGCAGGTAAAGTCCCTCGGGAATCATGCCCACAAGGGCGGAAACCGTGCCCTCCACGCTGTCGCGCAGGGTCAGCTTCAGTACCGCAAATTCCTGCCAGAAGAGCAAAATTCCAATGGGAATCAGCGCAAAGCCCACCACTTTGATGAGCCGATCCAGCGAGCGCATCATCTCGGATTTAGCCGCATGAGGATCTGCTTTCGCCTCCATGGCAAGCTGGGCAGCAAAGGAATCGCTTCCCACCTTGGTCAGCTGGGCGCGACCCATGCCTGCCACCACAAAGCTGCCGGATTTCAGTTCATCGCCGGGTCTTTTTACAATGGCATCCTCTTCGCCGGTAACCAGCGCCTCATTGACCTGCAGCTCACCGGTACGCAAGATTCCGTCGGCGCAGATCTGATCGCCGGGGGTGAATTCCACGATGTCGTCGCGCACCAGCAGATCCGAGCGCACCTTCACCGTCTGCCCGCTGCGAATGGTCCGCAGCTGTCCGGCGGCAACCAGCGTCAGCTTGTCCACAGCCCGCTTTGCCCGAATCTCCTGATAAATGCCAATGAGGGTGTTGCAAATGACCACCACAAGGAAGGTCATATTCTTCACGGAAGAGCCACCGATGAGCAGCACCACCGCGAGAACGATGAACACCATATTGAAAAAGGTCAGACAGTTTTCCAGTACGATCTCTTTTTCGGTTTTGCTGGCGCTGGCGGGTGTGCGATTGATCCAGCCGCCACGCTTACGCGCCAAAACCTCTTCCGGGGAAAGACCCTGCTGGGGGTCTGCATCCAAAACCGGTATATCCTGCCGCACCACCGGCAGGGCAGATGTTTGTTTCTTTTTCAATGCAAAATCTCCTTTACCGGTGCTGGGGCAGACCGTTTTTTCTGTCCCAAATTGCCAAAATACTGCCGTTTTTTACGGTAACGCGGGCTATCTTCCCCATAAAATGGTTGCTCACGCCCAAGGGAAATCCGCTGGTAAGTGTGCCATCGGTCAGAGGATACTGAAGACCCTCCAGGGTAATGCCGGTGGCATCCGGTCCTAAGCAGAAAAGGGACAGGATACCCTCCGCTTCTTCCGAAAAAATCACCGTTTCGCAGCTGATCACCGTTGCAATATAGTCGATGCCCACAAGGTAGCCCCGTGCGCCCCGATCCGTCAAAAACTGCAGCGTTTGAAAATTGGCAACGGTGTGATCCAATCGCTTTCCGTCCAGACTTCCGTAGAGCAAAAACTCCCGGCAGCCCAGCTCCAGCCCACGGCGCACCGCCAGCATGGCATCGGTATCGTCCTTTTCCACAGGGAAAACATTGGCGCCCTCCGGGGTGTAGCCAAGAGAATCGAAATCGCCCAGCACCACATCCGGCGTTACGCCCAGCTGCTGCACATGGCGCAGCCCGCCATCGGCGGCGATGACCACCCCGCCGGCTTCTATCGGCTCTGCCAGGCAGTCAAATTCCCCTGCGCAGAATATTAAGCATTTTCCCATGCACAGCGCTCCTTTCCACATTTTCCATTATTTTATCATATTCTTTCCAAAAGCGGAAGACCTAAAAATTCCGCGGTTGTCACCGTCTGCATTTTATGGTAAAATAGCACTACTTTGAAAAAGGAGCGATGATCATGTCCACTTATATTGCACCCAATGCCACAGTTGTGGGCGATGTGGTGCTGGAAGAAAATGTGAACATCTGGTACGGCGCGGTGCTGCGGGGCGACAGCGGCACCATCCATGTAGGCGCCGGCACAAACATTCAGGAAAACTGCGTTCTGCACGACAAAACCACCGTGGGCGAAAACTGCACCATCGGACATGGCGCCATCGTCCACGGCTGCACCATTGGCGACGGATGCCTGATCGGCATGGGCGCTATCGTATTAAACGGCGCGGTGCTGGCAGACCACTGTCTTGTGGGTGCAGGAGCTGTTGTCACCGGAAAAATGAACGCGCCAGCCGGCTCTGTGCTGCTGGGAAATCCCGCAAGAATCGTCAAAGAATTGTCTGCCGATGCCCGCGTAGAGCAGGAAAAGGGCGCGGAGCATTATGTGGAGCTGGCAAAGAATGCCTTCTGATGATTTGCCCCTTGTTTTTGGGGTAAAAATAGGGTAAACTGATGATATCAAAAGAAAGGAGGGGCTATCATGGAGCCACGCAGAAGAAAAAACAGAAAACCGCCCATGCAGGTCAACAGCCCCTTCGACGCAAAAAAGGGTCGCGGGCTTAAATTCGCGCTGATCGGAGCAGGCGCTTTGCTGCTTTGCGCCGCTTTGGTGCTGCTGGCGGCATGGCTTGGCTGGCTGAATATTCCCGGCATCACCCCGGAAGCCCCTACCGAGCCGGTTCAGACCGTTCAGGATACGGTTGTCCATTTTGTGGCAGGCGGCGACTTGAATATCACGGACAAAACCGTTGCCGCAGGCAAAACCGACTCCGGTTACGACTATTCTCAAGTATTTCTCGATGTTATGCCCGTCCTCGCCGGCGGCGATTTGACGGCGCTGAATTTCGAAGGAACCCTTTGCGGTGAGCCCTACGGCAGCCAGTACGCATCTGCCCCCCAGCCGATGCTCACAGCCCTGCGCAACGCAGGTGTGGATATTTTACAAACCGCCAATTCCCGCACCATTACCGGCGGTCTTTTGGGTCTGCAATCCACATTGACCGCCATTCGCGCAGAGGGTTTGGAGCCTTTGGGCAGCTATGCCAACAAGGAAGAATTTAAAAAGTACGGCGGCTTTGTAATCCGGCAAATTGAAGATGTGCGCATCGCGGTGGTGGCATTCACCAAGGGCATGGACGGCAGAGGTCTTCCTACCGGCAGCGAAAATTGCGTGAATCTGCTTTATGAGGACTACGCCAGCACCTATCAGACCGTAAACGAAGCGGGAATCACTTCCGTTTTGCGCGCTGCTGCGGCGCAAAAGCCGGATATCGTCATCGCCATGCTCCATTGGGGCAGCGAGTATAACGAGCAGATCAGCAAATCCCAGGAGAAGATTGTGGAGCTGATGCGCGCTGAGGGTGTGGACGCGATCATCGGCACCCACTCCCACTATGTGCAGCAGATGACCCTTGACGAAGACGGCACATTTATCGCTTATTCGCTGGGCGATTTCCTTGGGGACGGCGAAAAGGCAGGCACAAACTACTCGGTGCTGCTGGATCTTACCATCACCAAAAGCGGCTTGAACGGTCAAACCAAGATCACCGCCTACGATTACACGCCGATTTTCCTCGTTCAGGAGGAAACCGGCACCCGCCTTGTGCGGATCAAAGAAGCCATGGTGGCGCACGAAATGGGCAGCCTTGGCTGCGTCAACGAAACCACCTACGCAGCTATGAAAGCAGCCCTTTCCCGCATCGAATCCCGCTTAAGTGCGAAGTAAAATAAATTGGGCGAGCCCGATGGGCTCGCCCAATATTTTTTATTCACCCTGCTTGGGGGCACTTGCCTTGCCGGGTCTGCGGCGGTGGAAATTTCTGCGGCGATTGTTTTTTTTCGGCGCAGCCTCTTCCGCAGCTGCCTGAGGCGCCTGCTCCTGCTGGGGCTTGTTTTCCTTCGCCACCTGGCGGTTGCGGCGGTTTCTGCGGCGGGGATTTTTCTTTACTTCCTCAGTAGCCTCTTCCTGAACCGGCTCTTCCGGCTGCACTTCCTCGGCAATGGTCTCCTCGGTGTAGCGCAGACGAACAGAGCCAAGGATGGGAGAAAAGTCTGCATCCTGTTCCTCTTTCCGCGCCCGTCTGCCGGCACCGGAAATGGGTGCTAAATCGTCGGGAATGGGAGGGTCATTTTTCTTTGCCTTGCCGCTGCGCAAAACAGCGATATCGTCATTGGCAAAGCTGCTGATGGTTTCGGGGCTGTCCTCCATGCGCACCTTTACCCGGCTGCGCAGCAAGTCAACCTCCACCACCGTGCCCCGTCCCTCGGGGGTGTCCACAAAGGACTCCGCTTTGGGGGCGTTGCGCAGCAGATCTTCATAAGCATCCTGCTCGTACTTTAAGCAGCACATCAGTCTGCCGCAGGTGCCGGAAATCTTGGTGGGATTCAGGGAAAGGTTCTGGGTTTTCGCCATTTTGATGGAAACCGGCTGAAAATCCTCCAAAAAGCTTGCGCAGCAGAAGGGTCTGCCGCAAATACCCAAGCCGCCAACCATCTTTGCCTTATCGCGGACGCCGATCTGCCGCAGCTCGATGCGGGTATGGAACACAGATGCCAGATTTTTCACCAGCTCCCGGAAATCCACCCGCTCATCGGCGGTGAAGAAGAAGAGGATCTTGCTGCCGTCAAAGGCGCACTCGGCGCTGACCAGCTGCATATCCAGTTCCTGCTCGGCGATCTTTTGCAGGCATACCTCGTAAGCCTTTTCTTCCGTTTCCCGGTTCTGCTCCATGATCTTTTCATCCTGGGCAGTGGCGATGCGCATCACGCTGCGAAGAGGCGAGACCACATCCTTTTCGAAAATGGTGTGGTTGCCGCCGGCGCAGATGCCGAATTCCGGACCACGGGCGGTATCGATGATCACATGATCCCCGGCGCGCAGCTTCAGCCCCGCAGGATCGAAATAGTAGACCTTCTGACCGGGGCGGAACTGAATATCTACCACCTCGACAGAAGCGTTCTTTGTTTCTTCCATGGTTTACTCCTTAACTTTTATCTCAATTCCCAAGCCAGCCAGCCGCAAACGGCTGCGGGGGAAACATTGCTCAGTGCGTATTCGATGGCTTTTTGCAGCTTTTCGATTCCAGCCATCAATTCCTTGGGGCTGCGGGCAGCCGCCAAATGCCGGGCAGCTTCGCCGGCAGCAGCCGCGCCTGCGCGGCAAGCCAGTGCGCCTTCCAAAAGCCCCAGCCACTGCTGCAGCATGGGAATCAGCTGATCCCGCTTCCATTTTTCCATAGGAACAAGGGTTTGGGTCAGCAGCAGGCTGTTTTTCTCGGAAAATGCCCGGATAAAGCTTTCTGTCTGCGGCGGCATCGCCGCGCCGGATTTCAGCAAGTCAAGTGCCTGCCCCAAAAATCCGCCGCTGCGGAAAATGGCAGCCTCCACATCCGCATCCGCGGCGTCGGGAATTTCCTTTTTCAGCGCCTTGCGAAGAAGCTCATCGCTTAAAGGACGCAGGGACAGCTCCGTGCAGCGGGAGCGCACGGTGGGAAGCAGCTTTTCCGGATTGTCGGTAAGCAGAATGAACACACCGTAAGACGGCGGCTCTTCCAAAATTTTCAGCAGCGCGTTCTGTCCCTCGATTCCCAGCTCCTGGGGGAACAAATAGACCTTATGCTCCGATTCGTTGGGGCGGATGAACATATCATCCCGGTAGTCCCGGACGATTTTTACCGCCACATTTTTATGCTCCGGGTCTTCCACCGTAATGAAATCCGGATGATTCCCCTCCATGACCTTGCGGCAAGGCAGGCAGGCAAGGCAGGGCTTGTTTCCCTCCCGGCACAGTATGGCAGCAGCCAGTAACCGGGCGAGGGTGTGCTTTCCGGCGCCAACCGGACCGGAAATCAGATAAAAGTGGGAGATATGACCGTTTTTCAAGCTGCGCGACAGGTTTTCTTTCAGTTGCTCGTTGCCAAGCAGGGCATCAAAGCTCATATTCTCCCTCCTTAAAAGTATTATAGCATGGCATGCAAGTACCTTGCAAATGTCGGTTTTATGTGCTAACGCACGAATTGACAATGAACAATTGACAGTTGACAATTGTGGTATTTCCTTCGGAAATGAATTCAAAATCATTGCCGCCGGCGATGCCTTAATTGTCCATTGTCCATTTTCAATTGTCCATTCGGCAGCGCAAGCTGCCCATTAGCCCCACAGTGCCGACAGCATGGGAATGACTTGCTTTTTGCGGCTCATGACCTGGGGCAAAAATACGGTGTTTTCCTTGGGATTGACATTAAATGCCTGCTGGATGATCTCATCGTCACCCAAATAGATCAGCTGCGTGCCTTCCAAAAGCACATCCGTAAGCATCAAAATCACCATAGAGAAGTCCTTTTCCTTTGCGATCTTCTCCATGAGGGCGAGGAATTCTGCCTTGCGCTGCAGCATCTGGGGGCTGTCCACGCAGGTGATCTGCGCCACCGCCAGATCGTGACCGGCAATGTGGAACTCCTTATAGTCGCTCTTAAAGAGGTCCTCCACCGTTCTGTTGCCGTTGGATGCGGAGAAGATCTCCTTGCCCAGCTCCTCAAGAGAAACATTGGCGATTCGCGCCATGCGCTCGGCAGTGCGGCGGTCCTTATCGGTGCAGGTGGGGGATTTGAACATAACGGTGTCAGAAAGAATGGCGGCTGCCATCATACCCGCCATTTTTTCAGAGGGCATAAGTCCCCGATCCTGGAACATAGAGGCGATGATGGTATTGGTAGAGCCTACCGGCTCATTGCGCACATAAATGGGGTTGGTGGTCTGAATGTCGGCTAAGCGGTGGTGATCGATGATCTCCAGGATCTCCGCCTCCTCCAAGCCCGGCACAGACTGGGCAGCCTCGTTGTGATCCACCAGCACAACCCGCTTTCTTCTGGGGCGCAGCAGGTGGTATCTTGTAAGGATTCCCACAACTTTTTCGTCGCTGTCCAAAATGGGATAGCTGGAATCCCGGTGCTTGAGCATGGCTTCCCGCACATCGTCCACCCGATCGTCCAGATGGAAGCAGACAATATCCTCTGTCCGGCAGATACGACCCACAGGGGTGGACCGGAAGATCAAGCGCACGGTGCGGTAGGCATCGTTGGGGGTGGAAATGATGCAGGTTTTGGTGGGAAGCTTGCGCAGCTCTTCCGAAAGCTCTGCCTGACACAGCACCAAACAGTTTACATTCATCTCCAGCGCCCGGCGGATCACTTCCGGCTGATGACCGCAAATTACCACCGTCTCCGGATCGGAAAACTGCAGATTATCCCGGCTTTGGGGCAGGGCGATGGTAACCTCGCCGGAAATCACATCGGTGCTTTCGCCCGCCTCATTGAGGACCTTGCCCTCCAGCACCGACAAAAGATTAAACAGCGGCACCCGATCCAATTTGCCCGCATTGGTAAGGCTCATGTTGTAATCCGCCACATCTTCCCGGGAGAGCATGCCGTACAGCGTACCATCGTCGTTGGCAACGGGCACAGCCTTCACTTTTCCGGATTTTTCAAGGAATTTCCAGCCCCGGTCCATGGTGACCGCCGCAGAAAATACCGGCGGCTTATCGAAATCCAGGTCTCTTACCTGGGTATGCATACTGGTAATGCGCTTCGGCGGCTGAAAGCCGAACCGGTCCAGCACGATCTGGGTCTCATCGGAAACATGTCCGAGGCATGCCGCTTCGTATTCCCGGTCGCCCAGTGCGTTGCGCAGGGCGGTATACGCCATGGCGGCAACGATGGAGTCGGTATCCGGATTCCGGTGACCGGTGACATAAATGGTTTCCATATAATAACCTCCTTTTATGCTGCCCTTGGGCAGCAAATGCAAAATGCAAAATGTTAAATGCAGAATTATGGTGTCGGCGTTGCCGACTATTTCAATCATTTGCGCAGCAAATACCTTCATTTTGCATTCTGCATTCTGAATTCTGCATTTCGCGCTATAGGCGCGTATTTATTCTTCTGTAATTTCGCCGGCGAGGCTCCTGGCAAAGAGGGCAGCGATTTCTTCGGGGCGCATATCCTGTCCCAGCGCCCACATTAGCTTCGTCATGGCAGCCTCCGAGGTCATATCCCGACCTTGAATGACGCCCAATTCCAACAGCTTGTTGCCCACCTGATAGACCTTCAAATCGGAGCTGTCGTACAGGCACTGGGTGGTGACCACCACGCTGATGCCGTCTTCAACGGCTCTGCGGATACCCCGCAGACCCTTGCTCAGAATGTTGATGCCGCCCAGACCAAAGGCTTCAATGACGATGCCCTTGTAGCCCATAGCCGCCAGCATATCGAACACCGCCGGATTCAAACCCGGAGTCAGCTTTAAAAGAAAAACATTTTCGCTGAGCCGGGGCATTAACTTTGCCTGCCCGTTGGGGCGAGGCAGCACACGCTCATCCAGCACAAGACCCCGATTGCTCACCACGCCGGCATAGCGGGCATTGACGCTTTCGAATGCGGAAAATCCGGATGCCCGGACCTTCACCGCCCGGCAGCCCAGCATGATCTTCCGGTCAAAGGCTAGGAAAACACCGGGTTTTCCCGACGCGGCCATGGCAAAGGCAGTGCGCAGGTTGTCCGGACCGTCGGAGAGCATATCCGTCAGCGGCAGCTGGGAACCGGTGAACACCACCGGCACATCGATATCCGGCAGCATAAAGGTAACCGCGGATGCGCTGTAAGCCATGGTATCCGTGCCGTGGGAGACCACGATGCCGTCAAAGCCCTGCCGGTTTTCGAAGATACGGGTGGCAATCAGCTGCCACTGCTCCGGCTGAATGTTGGAAGAGTCCAGGCACAGCACATCGGCAACGGTGATATCATAGTATGTCCGCAGCTGCTGCAGTTCCCGCTCCATAACCTCGCTGCGCCGGGGCTCCAAGCCCTCGCCACCGGGAACGGATGCAATGGTGCCGCCGGTGGTCAGCAGCAATATTTTCTTTTTATGTTCCATGCCGCAACCTCCGCAATTCATACTTTTCCGTTTACATTATACCTGCACAGTTCAAAAATAGCAAGAAAAAATCGGCAGGGATACATTTCCGCTATTGCTTTTTGCCGCTGCGGAAAGTACAATAAATACAAATTCACAAGGAGGAACGGAAAATGAATGTTCTTGTTACCGGCGGTGCCGGCTATATCGGCTCTCATACCTGCGTGGAGCTGCTGGAATGCGGCTACGGTGTGATCGTTATTGACAATCTGTGCAATTCCAATCCCAAAAGTTTGGATCGGGTGCAGAAAATCACCGGCAAAACCCTGAAATTTTACGAAGGCGATGTCCGCGACGAGGCGCTGCTGAAAAAGATCTTCGCAGAAAACGAAATCGGCTGCGTGATCCACTTTGCAGGTCTTAAGGCTGTGGGTGAGTCTGTCAGCATTCCCTGGAAATACTATGATAACAACTTAAATTCTACCCTTGTTCTGACCAAGGTAATGGGGGAAGTGGGCATGAAGAATATTATTTTCTCCTCTTCCGCCACCGTTTACACCGCAGATAATGAAATGCCCCTTAAGGAAACCAGCCGCACCGGTAACTGCACCAATCCCTACGGCTGGACCAAGTATATGACCGAGCAGATCCTTTCCGGCATGGCATTTGCCGACAAGGAGTGGGGCGTGGTGCTGCTGCGCTACTTTAACCCCATCGGCGCCCACAAAAGCGGCACCATCGGCGAAGATCCCAGAGGCATTCCCAACAATCTGATGCCCTATATCACCCAGGTCGCCATCGGTCGCAGAGAGCATCTGAATGTGTTCGGCAACGATTACGACACCCCCGACGGCACCGGTGTCCGGGATTACATCCATGTGGTGGACCTTGCCAAGGGTCATGTGGCAGCAGTGAAATTCGTGCTGGAAAACAAGGGCTGCGAAGTGTTCAATTTGGGCACCGGCACCGGCTACAGCGTGCTGGACATGGTAAAGAGCTTTGAAGAGGCAAACGGCGTCAAGGTGCCTTATGTGATCACCGACCGCCGTCCCGGCGACATTGCCACCTGCTACGCTGACCCCGCTAAGAGCGCAGAAAAGCTCCATTGGAAGGCAGAAAAGAATCTTACGGATATGTGCCGGGATTCCTGGAACTGGCAGAGCAAAAACCCTATGGGTTTTGACAGCTAAGAAAACAAATCGCCCGCAGGCAGTGCCCGCGCGCGCACCTCTATGTTGTCAATATCTCGATGTCGGTCTC